>CACYSH010000026.1 GCA_902776945.1 uncultured Ruminococcus sp. | reverse complement strand
TAGTGAGGATCACCCCCGCGCGTGCGGGGAAAAGAAAGTCACGGACATAAAGACTGAGAACGCGCTGGGATCACCCCCGCGCGTGCGGGGAAAAGACTAAGAAGTGCCTGAAAATACAGGGGTTTATTTTTCATTCCCCCTCAATTTTCTTTAACTTCTCAAAGATCCCGTAGGTCAGCTTACAATCCTCTGTCGCCCTGTGCTGAGTTTTTATCTCGATCCCGAAATGTCCGCATATTGAAGCAAGACTGTATCCATCGGAAATATCGGTTTTTCTTTTTGCTATCCTGATAGTATCTATTGTCTTGTTTCGTAAAAAAGTCCTGCCTGTTTCGCTGCAAAGCCGATTTAAAAATCCCATGTCAAAACCGATGTTATGTCCCACAAGAGTATCATTTCCGCAAAATTCCGTAAAAAGCTGGATCGCTTTATCCGGCTCAATGCCTTCGGCTTCAAGCATCTCGTCGGTAATACCCGTGAGCTTTACAACATCTGCGGGAACAGTCTTTCCGCATTTCACGAGCACCGAAAAGCTGTCAGCTTCTTCGCCCGCTCTTATACGCAAAGCTCCGATCTCAATAATGCGTTCATCAGACTTGATACCCGTTGTTTCAATGTCTATCACCGTATAATCCGGCGTATCATCTCCTTTCCTGTTTTTCTGTTCGATATGCGTCTTATGTATTATAACATTTTTGGAGCCTGCTTTATACTTGCTGTCCGATTCCGCCGGATACATTCTTTTTACGAGCTTGATTCCGTCATGGTCGGTCGGCACCCATTCGCTGCCGTATATTCTGAAATCGAGCTTTTGCTCATTATTTGCGGCGTATGCCATGACCGCTCTTCCGCTGCCGATATTCCCGCATATCCGTTCCCATACGCCGTCCCGAACTCTTGCGCTCAGGTTTCCGACATATACTCCGGTATCTATTTCGAACAGCCATCGTGTAAGATCGCCCCTTAGCCTTGCGGGACAGCTTGTTAAAGTAATGACGACCATCATTTTCCGTCACCCGCGCCGTACTGCTTGCCGAAATCCACAAGCTCGTCCTTATTGTCCCAGAGATACATTACCTTTTCGTAAGGTATCAGCTCGTTTTCGGGATCGAGCAGATACTTTATGTCCCTGACCATTCTTTCAAGCGTGCGGTTCTTTACCATTTCATCTCTGATACGCCGCCGCACCGCTCCCGAAATATCATCGGGCGGGTCTGCCGCTATCTCAAAAGCCACAGGTATCGTTATTTCCGCCTTGTAAAGATCGGCGATGTCGTACACAAAGGAACATTCATGCCCCACATGGACAAAACCCAGCGCGGGCGAACAGCCTATCCCGCATATCACCGCGTGAGCAAGTCCGTACAGGCAGACATGACCCGCCGAAAGCGCCTGATTCACAACGTCCGAAGCCGTGAAATCTTCGGGGTCGTATTCTCTGCCGTTCCATTCCACGCCCCACTTTTTCGAGCATTCTCTGTAAATCTTTCGTATCCTGCTGCCCTCTCTGCCGCGAAGCTGCTGGAGAGTCAGCCCCGAAACATCTTCATCGGGAAAGCGCATTATATACATCTTCCTTACTACGTCAAGATGTTTCCTCTGATTGGTAACAAGTTCCGCCTGCCGCAGCAGCAGCCGCGAACTGTGAGTAAGAGGTCTGCCGCCCGCATAGTACCGCACGCCGTGTTCGCCTATCCAGCAGACGCTTATCCCCGCGTCGCCTATAAGCTCCATAGCGCGGTGAGTGATCTCCGTGCCGGGACCTAACAGCAGCACCGAGATCATTCCCGACGGAACATGGATAACGCCTTTCTCGTCAAATACCGTTATCGCGCTGTCCTGCCTGTTCAGTTTACAATGTTCAAGATACAGAAAAGTCATTCTGTCGCTGAGTTTCGGAAGCTCCAGCAGGTCGGGTCTTATCATACCGGGTATTTCCGACATTATTATCCTCCTCCGATGTTCATGACCGTGAGCAGCCCCATGCCGTATGCCTTTCCCCTGCCGATACCGTTCATAAGCGCTTTTCTGAAAAGCTCCTCGTCGGTAATTTCAAGCACGCCTTCATACGTTACGGAAAGCAGCGTGACACATTTAGAGCCTGTCTTATAGAACTGTTTCCATTTGCTTTGAACGACATCAAAGCTGTCCTCCGTAAGCATAAAGCCGTTTGCGGAACTCTTGTTCATAAGCCATTCTCTTTGATGTTCGGTAGTGATATGAGCAAAGACCTTTCCGCGCTCGCCTTTGTTTTTGCTTACCGACACGGTGGGATTGGCTGTAAGCCTGAAACGCCTGCAAGTCCCGCTTTTTATGCCCGAAAGAAGTTTGTCGTAATCGGCAGTCTCCCATTTGCTTTCACACGAAAACTGTGTGCAGAACTCTGTAAGGTCGGGCTTGTCCTCGCTGAGTATAAGCATATAAAGCCGACCGTTCAGATTGTCAAGTCTCCAAAGATCGCGTTTTCTCTCCCCCGAAAACGAGCTTTCAAGCGCTCCGTGCAGGATACTCGGCGACGCAAGCGCCTTCATCGTCCTGCGGTTCGCCGTATCAAGTGCAACTCTTGTAAGATACAAAGTCCTCTCACCTCAATTCATCAAATGGGTCATGCTGTGTTTCCGTTTCGTCCGCTTCGTCATTTTCGCCTTTCATTTCGACATATCCGCAGTCCCTTACGCCGCGCCAGCCGTGTTCACGGTGCGTTTTGCTGAATGACAGCGGCACATCTCTTATGGTTGAGCTGCTGTTCTCGTCGTCAACAATGATACGCAGAGCATTTTCACCGTTATTGCAAGCCCGCTCACGCCGCCATTCCGAAAGAAGCCACGGTTCTTCATTCAGCGCCGCAAGAAGCTCCTTGTCGCGTATCCCCAGCACAAGAGGCATAGTCGGCGGACATGATCTTCTTCCGAGATACAGCGGATATACAGGCGATCTAAGCGCAGTCTCAAGCTCTTCAAGCTGCCGGCGTTCTCCTTCAAGCCCGGCAAGAAACACCGCGTCGGCGAGATAATACCGTTCGGTGATATAAGGCTTTTCCGCCTGAACGGTATGATAATCGCGCATAAGCTCACCCTCACGGTCTACCCTTACGCCGAACCTCAGCGCGGTAAGCTCGTCAAGACTGTGATCTCTCGAATATCCGAGAGCCGCCGCAAGCATACCTGTCACACCGCTTTTCGTCGGATAGGGCATGGTGCGCCGCGTTTCAAACTTCGACTCCCCGCCCCACGACTGCATCGGCGCTGCAAGTCTAAGCAATAAAGTTGCCATCAGACCACCCCGCCGACAAGTTCACCGAGCTTATCAAGCAGCCCATTAAGACTTACTTTTTCTGCGCCGAGCATACTTTCGTTTCCGACTACAAAGCTATACTCCGGGTTGCCGCAGAAATCATCATATATTTTTTCCGCGTGTTTAAACAATGCCTCTTTCGATAAAGCGATATAACCTTCTTTTGAAACGACAGGCTTTTCAAACGCGCCGCAGAGATTTACCGGCTGATCTTTTCTCACCGTAACATATACCATATCGGGGAGCGTTCTGTTTGCGTAGGAATTTTGCTTACCCGTCGGCATTGAGCAGATGAACGCTTCCGCAAAGCCTTTTACTGCTTCGGCAGCGTCCGCACCGATAAGCCCGATAAGATCGGTGACATTGACCGTAGCATATCTGTAAAGCGTTGACGAATTGAATTCCATAGTGCCGAGATGTCCCGCGCCCGCGCTATCTTCGGGAGAGCAGTCATCAACAGCGGTGAAATAGTCGTATTCGTTTGTTACCGCGTGAGTGGAAATGCTGTGCGCTACCTGACAAGCTGCGTCAACGTTTAAATCGGCATCATCGGCAGCCATACGCCCGAACAAAGCTATATCTATCGAAGGCGCGGATCTAAGAGCTTCCTTGTATGCCTTTTTATCCTTTTCTCCTGCGGCGGCAAGCTCGGCGAGTTTCTTTGCCTGAATCTCGCTTATAAAGAACAGCGCTCCCGTTGTGTTGTTTTTCTTTTCATTTATCTTCAAGCCTGCGTTGGCAAGAGCTTCTGCGGCAGTCTTTTCCGCCTTAGCGTCATCAAGTTCGGGGGAGAGCTTTTTCAGTTCGGCGGCTATCAGCTTAACCGCATATTTTGTTCTTGAACCGAGCTTATCCTCCGTAAATAAGCCGTGGAAATAATCCCTCACCGAGTGTTTCCACGCCTGACTTGATACTCTTGCTCTGTTCGCACCGCCATACATGGCAGTCTTGGGTCTGCCCGTGTCGTCGCGGTTTACGCAGCTGGGCGGAACTGTCTGCAAAACGTGTATATCAACATAGAATCTCTGATTATCCATTGTTTTCCTCTCCTTTGGAATTATTATAGATCGAACGGTAAAAATCTCTGCCCCAACGCAGTTTTATGTCGTTTGCAATATCGCTGTTCGAGAACAGGTATATCTCCTTGGCAAGCGCGGCATGATCGAGACCGATATTACTGCCCTTGATAAGCTGTATCAGTCCGCGAAGATGATACGCAAGGTCGTCTTGTGAAACAGCCGTCACGACAAGGTTCAGGCGGTTCATCACTCTCTGAACATCATCTTCGGAGCTGACAAGCCCCGCGGCAGCCTGCCCGATACTCACACCTTTGACGTATACCTCCCTGTCGCTCCCCTGACAATGCAGAGCATACAGCGTGAGCGCGGTATATACCGCCCATTCTGCCCGAAACGAGTTTTTATCGCCGAGCAGCTCGTCGGACATATCGTCGAAAATAAATCCCCACAGCTCGGGCATTTCTCCCGGGTGTTTGCCTACTCCGCGGCGAAGTTCGGCTAAAATGCCCTTTCCCGCGCCTATGCCCTTTATGCCTTGCAGATACTCGATCTTTTTGATCGTGAGCTTATACACATCATCTGCTCTGCTCATTCTTATCACCGCCTTTTCCGAATAATACATTTTTTAATGAAGCCATGAATATGTTCAGCGCATGAGCGGACGATGTGACAGCTTTAGTCTTTGATTTGCTGTCTGACTTGATATATCTGCCGAACACCGCGCTGTCGCCAGCCTGCGAAGCAAGCTCGTTACCGAGCTTTTTTGCGATCATGAATACTGTTTTGTCAAGTTCTTCGGTCTTGTCGTCCATTCTATCTTTATCTTTTTTGGGGTCAATGCTTTCAAGCCACATTCTGAACGGACGGTCTATCCGGTCGTAGAACTGCATTTTGGCTATTTTTCGCTTTAGCTCTTTTGATTTCCAATCTTCTTTTTCATTTTCTGAATAGCCTTTCACTTTCCGCAAATTCAGAGAAAGAGAATATATGCAGCCGGCAACTTTTTCAATTTTCTCTATCTCATCATTGATACGGTTTCTCAAACCCACACTTAATTCTTCAAAAAGTGCAGAATGAAATGATATTTCGTCACTTGAATAATCGGTGATTGCATATGAAGCATCACTTTTATTATCAAAGCAAACAGTAGAGATGTGAAAGCTATTATGTAAAGGTAACATTTTTTTCTTTAACAGATATTGATACCAAAGAATGATACCCGGCGTTCTTACTCCAATAGAACTATTATTTTTCTTATTCAAATCAGGAAATACCGCAATTGAACCAAATTCTCTCCAAGCTGCTTTTGACAAGTCGTGCATTTTGGGCTTGAAAACATGAACGTCTTGATTCTTTTTTTCTGATTGCCAAATAGTCATTTGTTCAAGGAAAACCTCTTTGTCCTCAAAATAGTACCCACCGGAAATAAACATTCCCGTAACTTTATCTGTATTTCTCAACAATAAGATTCCTCTCGTTTGTATTGATAATAAAGCCGCTTGGTCTTGCGGAACCGCTATCAAAGTGTTTTCCTTTACGACATTTTGTTTTTCCCATGAAGGATTTGAATTACAATCTTCATCATAGCAATTTGCTACATAATTAAGCATAATAGTTTCAAATATACTTTTGCCGGAAATATAAATAGCACCAATCGTGCTGCACCATGTTTTCTTCGGTGTTGGTTTCAAAGAAGTATCATCAAAACAATGAAAACAAATTAGCCATCGAGCCGCCTCAGAAAAACACAATTGTGACCCCTCATCTGTTCTTTCTGAAAACAAGCGATTTTTATTCTCACTTTGTGATAATGACCCAATAAGTTTCTTCGTTCCGTATGGGTTAATCTCGCCTTTGCTGGTCATACGGTTGTTTTTTACCGCCTTAGACTGATAAAACGGATACTCCTCATCAAACAGCCAGAACCTGTCCTGCCACTTATCAAAATACTTTTCAAACGGCGCTGTCGGCATTTTACCCGCAGACCATACTTTCTTCCATAGATTCACGGGGTTGTGATCGTCATCGTCAGGGTCTGTCTCGTCGCCGTTTTCATCATACCGCGAAAACACCGTATAAATTACAGCCAACAGAAACCGAAGCACGGCGAAATCCTGCGACTTTGTTTCGCCCGCAAGACACACATATTCGTGTGCTTTGTTAAACAGCTCCGAAAGACTTATCTCCTTTACGGATTTGTCCGATTTCATGACCCTTATCCACGGTTCGGTAATCAGATTAAATTCTCTTTCCATGATTCACCCCTCATTCTCTTCTGTCTCGATCTCCTCAAGCCCGTATTCCCTGCTGTATCGCAGCTTTTTTCCGAGCAGTTCACATTCAAGCTCTTCGTTCAGAATAAGCAGAACTTCGCCCTTCAACAGCTTGCTGTCGCGCCACCTTGCGGGAATAACATCAAGCTCATCTATCGTTTCGCTGAATCGTTTTGTATAATACATAGGCAGTTTGATACGCTCTCTTGCGATAGCCGTTGCTTCGCTTTCCGACGGGGTAACGGTCGTATCGAGTTCCGCGCCGCCGTTTCGCCACGGAAGAAACCGCAGACAGCCGTTCCCGCCGCCTGTCAAAAGCAGCACCTCTATCGTGTCCTCGCCGTCTCTTACCGAAGCCTCTGCCGGCTTGCTGTTGCCGACATTATCATCAAGCATATCTTCAAGAGTAATATCTCTCTTTCGCAGCTTTTTTGAGTCGATACAGTATTTTTCCGCCTTTGTTTCTTTATCGTCTGTTTTTCTTTTATGCTCTTCCCATTCGGGATTTGTTTCCTGCGGTTCGGCATAGACCTTTCCGACAAGCGAAGGTATGCAGGAAGGTATCACAAGTTCATCGGGAAGATATTTTTCCGTCTGTCCGAGCAGCCATTTGCCGTAGATATGCTCGGAACCTTTGCTGTCTGTTGTAAGAATGTCTATCTTGGGTTCTGCAAGATTTAACGGTCTTGAATGGGTATCATGACGGTGAAGTCTGCCCGATCTTTGCAGAAGAAGATCCATCGGGCAAAGCTCCGTCACCATGTAGTCAAAATCTATATCGAGCGATTGTTCTATCACCTGCGTTCCGACGACGATAAACCTGTCTCTGTCGGCTTTTGCGGAACTCTTGCCAACTCTTTTCAGAAGCGTTTTTTCAATGTCGGCTCTATCCGTCGCCGTAAATCTGCTGTGAAAGCATAATACCTCAAACCCGCCGAGACTGTCAGAGATAGACTTTGCAAGCTCCTGTGCCTTCTTCACAGTATTGACTATTACTGCCGCGCAGCCGCCGTCACTTAGCCGTTCTCTTAAAGCG
The DNA here is from genome assembly GCA_902776945.1 of uncultured Ruminococcus sp. Lineage (GTDB taxonomy): Bacteria > Bacillota > Clostridia > Oscillospirales > Ruminococcaceae > YE71. The sequence goes on along the minus strand of CACYSH010000026.1, from coordinate 17,346 downwards.
TCGGTCAAATCGGATTCATCAAGTCTGCCGACCGTTATTCTCTTGTCGGGTGCGTCAAACCCAAGAGCCTTTCCGAAAACTTGTTTGCCGTCCGTCCATGTAAGAACAGGATAGGCGTTTTCATCGGTTGTTATCGGTATATCCTTTTTCGTGTTCAGATACGCTTTTACAAGCCCGATTCGTCTTGCGGGCGGCAAAGTCGCCGATAAAATTATGACAGGCACTTTATACGCGCCCATCCATGCAAGCGTTCTGTCGAGATATACGTTCATATATGCGTCGTAGGCGTGGCATTCATCAATAATGACTACCTTTCCCGCAAGTCCGAGATGTCTCAGCATAACGTGCTTTTGTTTCAGCGAGGCAAGCAGAAACTGATCGACCGTGCCGATAACAAAATCCGCAAGGAGCGCCTGCTTACTTCCCTCAAACCATTCATGTACTATGATATTTTTATCTACGCCTTCATCGCTGTCTGTTTCGGAATAAATATCGTTTGCATTACCCTTGAAAAGGCTCTGATATTCCTCGTTCAGATCGGTCATACCGTGTGCCAGACGGATAGTATGTTTTTCGCCGTCGCATTGCTGTTCAGCCCATTGTTTTATCCTGCCGAAAATGCCGTTCGCCGTTGCCTGTGTAGGCAGTCCGAAGTATATCCCGCCGCAACCGTACTTTCCCGCAAGCATCTCCGCCGCTGCAAGAGCGGCTTCTGTCTTGCCAAGTCCCATAGGCGCTTCGAGAATGTATATTCCCGGCGAAAGCGTATCTTTTATGACATTCATAAGCTCCCGCTGAACAAGGTTCGGCGAAAACCCGAAGCGTTCCTCAAACATTCCGCAGCAATCATTTATTGTTTCAGCTTCCCAGCACAGCGGCAGATCGAGCTTTTTCCACGCGGCTGACAGGCGCTGTTTTCTGTCTGCGGGCTTTTCAAAAGCGTCCGTCAGCGGGAAATAATTGGTGTTGCTCGCTATCCAGTCGCTCATAATAAGAAGCGCTGTCACAAGCATTTGCAGCCTGACATTCGGCACAGGCACATCTTCCGCAGACGAATATCCGCACTCCGAAAGAGAGCGTTCTATCCATTCTTTCCAGAGGTCGCGCCACTCGTTTTTCTGCTTTGAACCCCGACCGTAATAATTCGTAGGATAGCTTTCGATCTGATCGCCGAATGAAGCTCCGCTTCCGTGATGAAACCCGATTATTGCCGCAGTTTCTTCCGAAAACCCAAATTCGGAGAGTATTGCATACCCCGCCGCATTGTGCGGCGAGCTTTTCGGGTCATTAATGCGGTCAAGATCGAACCCGTTGCTATACAATAAATACCTGTGACCCTCGATATTATCGGTGATCTTGCTCTGAAACGCAGGTGTCGTTTTTCCTATATCATGGAGCAGGGCGACAAGTATACAATAATTCCTCACCGCTTTCATTGACGAATCATTGTCCGCATAGTCGCCGAGATATTCCGCAATGTACTCCTGATCGTGCTTTGAAAGCCATTTATCAAACAGCCTGCACATTATACCGGCGGTATCTTCCGAGTGAGTGACAAACGAAAGCCACTTATTTTTTTCAAAAGGCGAACTTTTTGCAGCCATCAGATCTATTACAGCCATAATTTCTCCTTTTTATGCCAAATTAACTTATATTATATATTACCATATTATTTTCTGATTGTCAATAGATTTGATGAAATTTATCAAAAATAATTATACTATAAATGAGCAGTACCGTCAACTTGCATAAAACCTGACTATCACAAGGCTTTATACTGCCCTCTATTCCAAATGCCACAATATATTTGCACATAGGCGAATTTTCTCTGCATTGCACGCCCGTGAATTGCCCTACCTACCGTGATTTTTCCCGACCTCGCGCTATTCTTTGCGAAACTGATTTCCCCAAGCCGCTTATTGAACATTTGACAAGCACCCTCAGAAATGTTATAATAGTATTATTCGGATATGCAGGGGGCAGATCGGTATGAGCAAATCTTTGATCGCTGTTATAACAGGCATTGCAAGCAGCTTCGCGGAACAGGAGCTTCTTCGCGGTATCATCGTCGAAAATCAGAAAAACGGCTATTCTACGGTAGTTTTTTCGGGCATCTATAATATCGTTCACGAAGACGCTTATCTGGAATGCGAACATCGTATTTACGAACTGGTGTATTCGCAGGACGTAAGCGGAGTTATACTGTTCTGCGAATCATTCGTGGACGAACGCACCCGCGCCACTATCGCCGCGCTGCTGCAAAAACTGCCGGTACCGCTGATAGGCATTGGCTCGAATCTGCCGGAATACGGCAGGCTTTCTTTTTCCCGCCTTGATACCAATGACGTTCGCGAGGTGGAAGAGCTTACCGATCATCTGATCGATGTTCACGGCTTTACAGACATTGTAATGCTGACAGGCATGACGAAGGTTGATGTCTCGCACCGCCGCGTAAAGGGCTATCAGCGCTCCCTTACGAAGCATGGGATCGCGTATGAGCAGGATAAGGTGGTTTTCGGCGATTTCTGGATGACCTCCGGCGAGGCGCTTGCCGACAGTATGATAAGCGGCGAACGCCCTTTCCCGCAGGCTATCATTTGCGCAAACGACCGCATGGCATACGGGCTGCTGAATCGTTTCTCTGAGGCTAAAATAAACGTTCCCGGCAAGATCACGGTCGTCGCTTATGAATATTCCGATTACAGACTATATTACTCCCCTTCTCTGACCTGCATGAAACGAGACCGTGAATCGCTCGGAGCCGCTGCCGCAAAGCAGCTGCAATGTATAATCGCCGATAAGCCGATGACAGATTTCGTTCCCCCGATGGGTACGATGATCTATGGGGCAAGCTGCTCCTGCCCCGCCAACGAGACATATTTTCTTGCTGAACAGCGCTACGCCGCAGAACGCCTGAACGATTATGAAATCAATCTTTTCTGCACTATGGAACACCGCATGACGCTCTGCCGCGATATGAAAGAGCTTATCCAAATAATAGGAGAATATCAGTGGATGATACGGAACAAGCGTTCAATGTATCTTCGCCTTTACGAGGATTGGTACGATCTTGATTCCGTTTCGGAAAACCTGATGCAGAGCCGCTGCGTTGTCCCCTGGAAGGATAATTCCATATTTGAGAATGAGCGCTTTGATCTTCAATGCCTGTTTGAGCGTGAACCCGAAAGCATTGTCTGCTATTACGCGCCTGTATTTTTCGGGAACAATCTGTTCGGCGATATGGTCGTGATGTACGATAAGCCTGCCGGATACAATGATGTCTTTCGGCACTGGCTGAAATCCGTTTCCATCGGGCTTGAATATATGCGCCTGAAAAACGATTTCAATTATCTTCTGAGCTGTCAGAGCGTTTCGGAATACCGCGACGCGCTTACAGGTCTTTACAATGCAAAAGGCTTGAAACGTGCGTTTTCCGCTCATACGGAGCCGGAAGAACCCGCGCTGTTCTGCGTTATGCTCAAACTTTTTCTTTCCTATCCTTCCGTCAGCGAGAAAAATATTTCGCAAAAGACAGAGACTATTCTTGACGCAGCAAGAGCCGTCCGCCGTTTCTGCGGAGAAACAGTCAATGCCGGACATATCACCAAAGACACGTTTGTCTGCTTTATACAAAGCCGCGCTTCGGCGGAGCAGCTTTCCGATCTGCTTTCGGCAATTCTGCTTTGTGAAAAACACTTTTTCGACTATATCGGCATGGACGCATTTGCCTGTACTGCCGCCGCCTGCGGTACAACGGCATACGAGGAGATTCTTGAGCAATGCGAAGAACAGATAAATGCGGCGTTTACACAGTTTCAGGAATCCCGCAACGACACGATATATGCAGAGCTGATAAAAATAAGAAACAAAATTTACGGAACGCCGGAGATCACATTTGCTCAGGATAACGAAATTCTTCCTGAAACAAAACTGGAGCATTACCGCACCAGATACAAAAAATGTTTTGGTATAACGTTTCATCAAGACTGTATTTCCGCACGAATCACGAGAGCAAAATTCTATCTTGCGACAACGCAGCTTGATCTTGCGGAGATTTCCGAAAAATGCGGGTATTTTGACCATAAGTATTTCCAAAGACAATTTGCGGCATCAGCCGGAATGCCCGCGTTAAAGTACAGAACGCTGCTCGGACGATAAAAAAACACAAAGCTATGACAGACACGGGATCCGGCGCCCGTGCGCTGGCGGGGATAACCCTTCCTAAGACTTTTGGTTTTGCCCTCACTTTGCGCTGTTTATCCGTTTTGCGCTTTTAAACGCTATTTTTCTTGACTTAATCGACACTATATGATATAATTATACGGCAAGCCTGCTTATCCCGGCGGGCGGAAAACGTTATAAGGAGATATTTATGATCTACGAAAATATTCTTGAAGCAACAGGACATACCCCGATCATCAGACTGAACAATATCGTCACAGAGGACAGCGCAGAAATTCTCGTCAAGTTCGAGGGGCTGAACGTCGGCGGCTCGATAAAGACCCGCACGGCGCTCGCCATGATCGAAAAGGCAGAAGCGGATGGCTTACTCAACAAAGACAGCATTATCGTCGAGCCGACAAGCGGCAATCAGGGCATAGGACTTGCGCTCATCGGCGCGGTGCGCGGCTATAAGACGAAAATAATCATGCCCGATTCGGTAAGCGAGGAACGCCGCAAGCTCGTCACCCACTACGGCGCGGAGGTCATTCTCGTCCATGACAGCGGCAATATCGGCGCTTGCATAGAAGAATGTGCCAATATCGCGCTGGAAATAAAGGCAAGCGACCCCAACGTGTTCGTGCCGCAGCAGTTCGAAAACCCCGCTAACCCCGAAGTCCACCGCCGCCACACCGCGCAGGAGATTCTTGAACAAGTCGGCAAGCCCATTCACGGCTTTTGTTCGGGAATCGGCACGGGCGGCACGATAACGGGCATCGGTCAGGCGCTGCGCGAAAAGAATCCCGATATTGAGATTTGGGCGGTCGAGCCGGAAAACGCGGCTATCCTCTCGGGCGGCTCGGTGGGGACGCATCTGCAAATGGGTATCGGCGACGGCGTTATACCAAAGGTGCTTGATACTGACATTTATTCAAATATTTACATAGTCCGTGACAAGGACGCTATAAAGACCTCTAAGGAGCTTGCGGCGAAAGAGGGCTTGATGTGCGGCATTTCGAGCGGCACGAACGTCTGCGCGGCGCTGGCTCTCGCAAAGAAGCTCGGACGCGGCAAGACGGTCGTTACAATTCTCCCCGACACCGCCGAGCGCTATTTCTCCACACCGCTTTTCAAAGAGGTCAATTACTGGAGCCGCAAGGACTGCTGATATGACCGACAGGGAGCGGCTTCAAAGAAAGCTCGCGGAGCAGAAAGCGCGGAATATCATTAAAAAAATTCGCTCTGTACAGATAATCGGACAGGAGACCTGCGCTCTCCCCGACCATGCGCTGTTGGAAAAGCTCGGTTTTTACAGTCAGGACAAAAAGCCGGATTCCGCAATTCCCGAAAGCACCGATTTGCAGGAAATCATTGACCGGATGCTCTCGCTTTTAAATGATGAAAGCGGTGAAATATTCTTTCTGCTGATATACGGCGTTATTTATAAGGTGAGATTCACCGACAGGGCTGCCGCTCTGCGGGAATTATGGACGGCTCCCGAAGCGGGGCGGTATATCTGCCTGATTAATGAGGACAAGACCGTTCTGTATGAATTTGGCAGCGATTCCCGCGACGAGGATAATTATCTGTTTGACAAATATCAACTGTAAAGGAAGTTATGATATGAAAGCACTTGTACTTTTCAGCGGCGGCGTTGACAGCACAACCTGTCTCGCCATTGCTGTGGACAAATACGGCGCGGACGAGGTGCTGGCACTTTCTGTCAGCTACGGGCAGAAGCACAGCCGCGAGCTTGAAGCCGCACGGGCGATTGCGGCGCGTTACGGCGTGAAGCACCGCGAACTTGACCTTAGCGTGATGTTCGAGGGCAGCAACTGTTCGCTGCTGCAAGGCTCGACGGAGGAAATTCCCGAAGAAAGCTATTCCGAGCAGCTCAAAAAGACCGACGGCAAGCCTGTTTCGACCTATGTGCCGTTCAGAAACGGGCTTTTCCTTGCAAGCGCCGCGAGTATCGCTTTGTCGCAGGGCTGCACGGAGATTTATTACGGCGCTCATGCAGATGACGCGGCGGGCAATGCTTATCCCGATTGCAGCGCCGATTTCAACGCGGCTATCAACCGCGCCATATACTTAGGCAGCGGGAACGAGCTTACCGTAATTGCGCCGTTTATCGGTATGAATAAGGCGCAGGTGGTGGCGCAGGGTTTGGCTCTCGGTGCGCCGTATGAGCTGACATGGAGCTGCTATGAGGGCGGAGATAAGCCTTGCGGGAAGTGCGGCACCTGCATAGACCGTGCGGCGGCGTTCGCGGCTAACGGCGTAAAAGACCCCGCCTTATCCGAGGAATGACAATGAAAGAGAAGAAGATCCTGTTTATAGGGTGTGTGGAAAGCTCATTCAGATTGCTGAAAAATCTTATTGATAAGAATAAGCGCGTTGTCGGAGTGATAACAAAACGCGCTTCGGCATTCAATTCGGATTTCTGCGATCTGACCCCGTTATGCGAGAAACACAGTATCCCGATACATTATGTAAACAATGCAAACGACGAGGACAGCCTGAGCTTTATAAGGTCTTTATCCCCCGATATTTGTTTTTGCTTCGGCTGGTCGCAGCTGCTAAAGGAGCCGCTGTTAAGCCTCTTTCCCTGCGGAGTATTCGGCTTTCACCCGTCAGAGCTGCCCTGCAATCGCGGCAGACACCCGTTGATATGGGCTTTGGTACTGGGCTTGAAGCAAACGGCATCGTCATTTTTTGTGATAGACGCAAATGCTGACGAAGGCGATATAGTATCTCAGGAGGTTATCGAAATAACCTATGACGACGACGCACGGAGCCTGTATGACAAGGTAATGGACACAGCCGTAAGGCAGGAGACAGAGCTTGTCGAGGCTATCGAAAATGACAGGCTTATCCGCAGGCGGCAGGACAAGAACTCCGGCAACACCTGGAGAAAGCGCGGCAAAGACGACGGCAGGATAGACTGGCGTATGTCATGCGGAAGTATCTATAATTTGGTGCGCGGTCTTACCAAGCCCTATGCAGGCGCTCATTTCAATTACAATAATATGGAAATAAAGGTATGGCGGGTAAAAGAGATACCCTGCGACGATTACCCAAATATCGAACCCGGAAAAATAATCAAGTGTCACAGCGACGGCACCGTTGATATAAAAGCAGGAGGCGGGCTTATCCGTCTGCTGGAATTTGACGATGTTAAACTGACAGAAGGAGAATATCTGCCATGAAAATTTTAGTTGTCTCGCCCCACCCCGACGATGAAACATTGGGCGCTGCGGGAACTCTTTTAAAAATGAAAAAGCGCGGGCATGAGATATTTTGGCTGAATATCACCAATATGCGAATGGAATACGGATATAAGGAATCTCAGATAAAGCACCGTCAGGAACAGCTCAAAGCGGTCGCCGAGCATTTCGGCTTTTCGGGATTTTATGATCTCGGTTTTCCTCCTGCTGGATTATCGTCTGTTGACGAGGGTGAAATAATCTGCGAAATAAGGAAAGTTTTTGAAGATGTCAAGCCCGAATGGCTGATAATTCCGGGAAGCTACGACGCACATTCCGATCATCATGTAGTATATAACTGCTGTATGGCAGCCGCAAAGACTTTCCGTGCGCCGTATATCAAGCGCGTTACCACAATGGAGATAATTTCCGAAACAGAATACGGTTTCCAGACGGAAAAGTTTTATCCGAACCTTTTCATTGACATAACAGACGAAATTGACAGCAAGCTGAAAGCCATGAGCATTTATGATACCGAGCTGGAGAAAATACCGTTTCCGAGAAATCTCGATAACATCAGGGCGCTGGCATTATTCAGAGGCGGACAGTGTGCCTGCAAATATGCCGAAGCGTTCTGCATTGTCAAGCAAATAGAGTAAAGGAGTAATAACATGAACAGCACAGGAAGAAACGAAAACGAACGCGGGAGCATTTCACTGCTCGGGCGGAGCGGGACAAAATACTCGTCGGACTACGACCCCTCGGTACTTGAAACTTTTCCTAACAAGCACCCTGACAACGACTATTTCGTTAAATTCAACTGCCCTGAGTTTACGTCGCTCTGCCCGATAACGGGTCAGCCCGATTTTGCTACGATATATATTTCGTATATACCTGCCGAGCGCATGGTCGAGAGTAAGTCGCTTAAGCTGTATCTTTTCAGTTTTCGCGATCACGGCGATTTCCACGAGGACTGCGTGAACATCATTATGAAAGACCTTATTAAGCTCATGGAGCCGAAATATATTGAGGTCTGGGGCAAGTTTCTGCCACGCGGCGGGCTTTCGATAGACCCCTATTGTAATTACGGTAAGCCCGGCACGAAGTGGGAGCAGCTTGCATGGGATAGGCTTGCGCATCACGATATGTATCCCGAAACAGTCAATAACAGATAATAGAAAGACCTGACCGCGTAAAGCAGTCAGGTCTTTTATAATGCTATAAATGAGCAATGCACAAAGTGAAGACAGACACGGGATCCAGCGCCCGTGCGCTGGCGAGGGGGCAGTGCCAAGGCGAGCAGCCCCCTTGCGGCGCATAAAAAGCCAACGGCAAATGCAAAGTTTAGTAATAGCCGCAATCCGACCGTACAAAAATAAAATCGGCAATTTGCTCGTTTACGTCACGATATGCAGAATTATTCACTTTGCTTGTTTTTGTTAATATTTCTTGAAATTGCCGATTTTAATTTTGTACGGATTGGATTCTTGCTATTTCACACGAGACTTGAACCGCTCAGTCCCTTGGGGAAACCCTTCTGAAGAAGGGTTATCCCTTGCACGAGCTTTCTCGTGCCGACCCCCTTCCTAAGACTTTTGATATGCCCTTGTTTTGCAGTTTTTTTGGCTTTGTGAACAACGTTATAATTTATGCCATTACTTTCCAAACTTAACCTTCCAGCCTGCCAGAGATTTCTGCATGATAACAAGATCATCAACATCGACAGAACCATTGCCGTCAAGGTCGATAGTTTCTTCATAACTGCTATAACCAACGTTCCAGCCCGCCAGAGATTTCTGCATGATAATAAGATCATCAACATCGACAGAACCATTTCCGTCAAGGTCGCCATATTTACAGAGCGTTACGGTTCCGAGCGACGCGCCCGCCTAATAAGGCAGCGTGATCGGCGCAATCGACGCGAAATCCGGGCAAGAAATGACCATCTCATAGCCGTTCTCACCGTCCTGCTCGAAGCCGCTGTTATCGCCGCTCTCCGCTTTCTTGATACTGCTAAGATCAACCACGCCGTTAGCATCGGGAACGACCGTTTTTACCGCTTTGCCGTTCTCGTAAAGCGTGACCTTGAAGTTCGCGGGGCTTACTTCGGCTGCGGCAGACTTAACAACAACAGCTTTTTTACCATCGTTATTATAGAACTCGCTCAACAGACCGCTCTCGGAAGCGTACCTCGCGCCTTCCGTATTTGCAACGCAGCGAACAGTAAAGTTATTGACAGCCGCAGGTTCGCCTGTGAGCTTTTTGGTGGCAAATCCGAACGCGGCATCGCCTATCGAGGACACTCCCGACGGAATGGTTACGGAAGTCATTCCCGGGCAGTCAAGAAACGCTCCTTCGCCTATGTAGGCTATGCTTTCGGGCATGATTACGCCCGTTATTCCTGCCGCTCCCGCAAATGCGTTGTCGGAAATGGTCATTGTTCCCTGCGGAAGAACAACAAGCCCCTTTGCACTTTTGCCGCTTACGACGATCTTGTTTACGATTATAACAGGCGAAATGTGCTTTTTATTGGTGAACCACTTTGTCGATTCAAAAGCTGTGGTGCCGATGCTCTCGACCGTTTCGGGGAAGGAAATGTTTTCAAGGCTTGTACAGTCATTAAACGCATATTCGGCGATCGAAATAAGCCCCTCCGGCAGTTCAATGCTTTTAAGCGCCTTGCAGTCACGGAAAGCATTGCCGGAAATATGAGATACCTTATTCCCGAACGTAACAGCGGAAAGGCTGCTGCACCCCGAGAACACTCCGTAAGACAGCCCGTTTAATCCGTTAGGCAGAGCCACGCTTTTCAGCGCCTTGCAGTTTGCAAAAGCGCCTGCGCCGAGTTCGGTAAGGTCGCTGTTAAAATTCACAGCCGTCAGAGCGGTGCAGTTTTCAAAAGCATAGTCGCCGACCGCTTCAAGACCGGAGAGCAGCGTTACAGATGTAATACCTGTGCAGTTGGAAAAAGCCGCGCCGCAGATATTCTTAACGCCGGACGGAATGCTCACCGCGCCGCTTGCCCCCGAGCCGTCAAGCAAGAAGCCCTTCACGATAGCGAGATGATCATTTCCGCTCGCTTGCTTTAAATCAGCCTGCCATTCGGTCAGGGAAAATGCACTGCTGCCAACTTCGATTATGCTGCTCGGAAACTCGACATCTTTGAGTTTCAGACAGCCCGAGAACGCTTCATTGCCGATCTCGCTGACTCCGCTGCCGAGTACCACTTTTTCAAGAGAGCCGCAGCCGCTGAAAGCGCCTTCGCTGATAACGGAAACCGTCCCCGGAATGCTGATGCTTTTCAATCCCGAAACGCAGAAAGCATAATTGCCGATAGAAGTAACGCTGCCTGCCAGCGAAACGTTTTTCAGCTTCGAAAAACCGTAGAATGCGGAATCTCCCACCGAAGTAACGCCGCTCTCTATAACAACATCTGTTATTTTATTTGAATCGAACATCCAGGGCGACAAGCCATAATTATAGTTATACATATCGCCGGTGCCATAGATCGTAAGTACGCCGTCATTCAGCTCATAACTAACGTTATCGCCGCATTTGCCGGTGGAGACCTCAGCAGACGCAGAAATATCCTCCGTCAGCGGCAGGAACGAAACGCTGCCCGAAATGCCCGACAATGCAAGCACCAAAGCGGCAGCGGCGCACAGCACGCTTTTTGTTCTTTTACACATACTTTTTCCTCCTGATAAGTGCGTTTTTTCAAAAATAAAATTTAAAATTCGTGCAGGATAATACTTCCACTTCGGACGGTCAATGCCGCCAGAAAAAAAATGCACATAATAATTATACACTTTTTTCGGTTCTCTTTCAATAGTCTCATAAGACCAAATCACCAATTCAGCAACAAAAAATTTGTGCAGATACAACAAATCAGGCACAAAAAACCGGTACAGCACTTTTGCGGTACCGGCTTTCCTGCCTGTGTTATCTCAGAACATCGTCAACAATGCTCTGTGTTGCGTCAAGACCTCCGTTAATGCCGTCGGCAACATCGTCTGTGATCTCATCGACCTTATCGGCGGCTCTGTCAGCGGCTGAATCTGCGCGTTCGGGAAGCGTGCGGCTATCGTCAGTCGCCGATGTTACCGACGAGGTAACGGTATCGCTGCGGCTCACCTCGCTGCGGCTCGTTGAGGTGGCTGTATCGGAATAGCGCGTGGTTGTGGTCATCGTGCCGCTTTTGTCGGTAACGCTCCCCCGCGAGTCGTTGTAGGTGTCGGGAGCGCCGTCAAGCGCCGAACAACCGGAAAGCACCGCAGCCGCAAGCACTCCCGCCGCGAAAGGAAAAATCGGTAATCTCTTCATTTCAAACTGTCCTTTCAATACTGAATTTTGCCCGAAATATGCCGGCTGATAGTAGTATCTGCCGTTCGCCGAAAAATATACCCTTCATTCTGTCAGCCGCCGTTTTTTTGTGCTTTAAAATGAAAACAATTTGTAAATGCTATTGAAAAAAGCGTGATTGTATGGTATAATACTTCTATATATTTTGGAAAGGAAAGTATGCCATGAACATTTTTGCACTCACAGTACTGACGGCAAACCAGCAGGCAAGCTCGTATCAGATGTATTCATCGCTCATCATGATCGGACTTGTTGTATTTTTCTTTTATTTCCTGATTCTTCGTCCTCAGAAAAAGCAGGAAAAAAAGGAAAAGGAAATGCGCGACAATCTTGAAGTGGGCGACGAGGTAGTAACAAACGGCGGCATAGTCGGCATAGTCTTCTCGATAAAAGACGATACCGTACTTATCGAAACGGGCAGCGACCGCAGCAAGATCAGAGTAATGAAGTGGGCGATTGCAAGAAACAACACCGTTCACGACACCGACGAGAAATAAGCTGACAGAATTTGCAATTAACGGGACAGACTGAATTATTTGGTCTGTCCTTTATTTATCAAATGAATGCTTTAGCTAAACAAAAAGGCTGTGCAGCCCAAAGACCGCACAGCCCCAAAAAAGTTTGTATCTGTTAAAAACAGTTGATTAGCCGAGTTCAGCGAAGTACTTGATAGTTCTTACCATCTGGCTGGTGTAGCTGTTCTCGTTGTCATACCAGGAAACAACCTGTACCTGATAGCAATTGTCGGAGATCTTGGAAACCATAGTCTGAGTAGCGTCAAACAGCGAACCGAATCTCATGCCGATAACATCGGAAGAAACGATAGGATCGGTGTTGTAGCCGAAGCTCTCGGAAGCGGCAGCCTTCATAGCAGCGTTGATGCCGTCAACAGTAACTTCCTTGTCGCTCTTAACAACAGCGGTAAGGATAGTGGTGGAACCGGTCGGAACCGGAACTCTCTGAGCGGAGCCGATGAGCTTGCCGTTCAGCTCGGGGATAACAAGACCGATAGCCTTAGCAGCACCGGTGCTGTTGGGAACGATGTTGGCAGCGCCGGCTCTTGCTCTTCTGAGGTCGCCCTTTCTGTGAGGACCGTCGAGGATCATCTGGTCGCCGGTGTAAGCATGAATAGTGCTCATGATACCGCTCTGGATAGGAGCATAGTCATTAAGAGCCTTAGCCATAGGAGCAAGGCAGTTAGTGGTGCAGGAAGCAGCGGAGATGATCTTGTCCTCGGTGGTAAGGGTGTTCTCGTTTACGGAGAAAACGATGGTCTTAAGATCCTTGCCTGCGGGAGCAGAGATAACAACCTTCTTAGCGCCGGCATCAATGTGAGCCTGGCTCTTGTCCTTCGAGCAGTAGAAACCGGTGCACTCAAGAACAACGTCTACGCCGATCTCGCCCCAAGGAAGCTCGGCAGCGTTAGCCTTAGCATAGATCTGAAGGGTCTTGCCGTCTACGGTAATGGTGTTAGCCTCATCGTCAGCCTCTACGGTGTGAAGATTCTCACCTATCTTGCCGCAGTAACCGCCCTGAGCGGTATCATACTTGAGAAGGTCGGCGAGCATGGAAGGCTTGGTAAGGTCGTTGATAGCAACGATCTCATAACCCTCAGCGCCAAACATCTGTCTGAACGCAAGACGACCGATACGGCCAAAACCATTAATAGCAACTTTAACTGACATAGAACATTTACCTCCATATAAAAATTGTTCAGTCACGGCAGCAGAGAGGTCTCCGCAGCCCATATAATAATTATACTACAATCCGAGTTGTTTTTCAAGTGTTTTTTTCAAAATATTGTGATTTTTTTTTGAATATTTACCTATTTGTATAATTGCAACAAAAAGCAGTGTCTTAAAGGCAATATAATTCACGTTCTTCAACAATATGATCGTATATTTCCTCCGGGTCAAGCGCCAGGAGCGCACCGTCGGCAAGAAGCTCCGTCTGACCCGCAAACTGTTCCATAAAAATATCATGCGGCGGACAGACAAAAATATCCTTGCCCTGATCGAGCGCGTGCGAAGCGGTATTCAGCGCACCGCTGTGCGAGGAAGCCTCCGTAACTATCACGCAGTCGGACAGCCCCGCGATAAGCCTGTTCCTCACCTTAAAATACGCGCTCTGCGGCTGCTGTGTTGGAAAATATTCGGATATTACAGCCCCGTGACGGGCGATGTCCGCTTTCAGGCTCTGCTTTCCCTTCGGGTAATCGTAAAGCAGACCGCAGCCCAGAACCGCCGCCGTAACGCTGCCCGCGTACATGGCGGCGGTGTGCGCGGCGGTATCAACGCCGTTCGCAAAGCCGCTTATTATCGCGGCTCCCCTTTTGGCAAGCTCTCCCGCGAAATAGTTTGTCACCCTGACGGAATAATCACTCGGGCGGCGACAGCCCACGACAGCCGCCGCAGGACGTTCTTTGAGAAGCGAAATATCTCCCAGCACAAAAATCAAGATCGGCGGCTCGTCAATATTTTTCAGCGCCTGCGGAAAGCTGTCGTCATCCGGCGTAACAAGGCTTATTCCGTACCGTCGGCAGGTGTCAAGAATGCCGCTGAACTGACCGTCTGAGAGCCGCCGCAGCGCTTTGGCATATTGGTCGTCGTCAAACTGACGGTCGCTCATCATTTTCTGATAGCTGCCGAGCGGGTCGCTTTCGGAAATATACTGATTGTAAAGATAGTTCCCTGCCCCGAACGCCGAAAGCAGTTTCATTCGTTCAATTATGCCGAGCTTTTCCATACAGACCACACTCTCTTACGTTCAAACTGCGCCGATCCGGCGTTATATGGATATTTACAGAATACCGCTCAACATCTGGCAAAGCGAATTTACCGGCAGCCCCACAATGGTATAATAATCGCCGACGATCTTCCGCACGAGCAGTCCGCCAAGCCCCTGAATACCGTAAGCGCCCGCCTTGTCCATAGGTTCGCCCGAATCGACGTATTCCTTGATGTCCGACTCGGTAAGCTCGGAAAACATCACGCTTGACGTATCCAGGTGCTTGTGATATTTTCCCTTGTAATAAACGCACATTCCGCTTGAAACAAAATGCGTATTTCCCGAAAGCTCGCGGAGCATTCTCGCAGCGTCGCTTTTATTTTTCGGCTTTCCGAATATCTTATTGTTGCAGATTACCGCCGTGTCGCAGGCGATAACAATTGTATCATCATCGGGCGAGAGCCGTCCGACAACCTCGCTGCACTTCTGTTCGGCAAGAACGACTGTTACAAACATCGGCGTTGTTCCGACAGGTATTATTTCGTCTCCGTAAGCGGGGCAGACCTCGAAATCATTCACGATAAAACCCAGCAGTTCCTTTCGTCTCGGCGACTGCGAAGCCAGTATTACCCGCTTGTTTTTCAGTTTTTCATTCAGTCCGAACATTTTTGAATACGTTCCTTTCCAAAAAACAGCCCTGAATGGAACAGGGCTGCGTATCAGTTATAGTAAGCGAATAGTAAAGAAAAGTTGCACATCGCAAAACACGCGAAACAACAAAGTGAGGGCAGACACGGGGTACAGCGCCCGTGCGCTCTTTGTGGATTTTGATCAGCCGTCAAGCCTTGCGCCGCAGCTGGAACAAAAATCCGCATCGGGAGTTTCAACAAATCCGCAGCTCGGACAAATCTTCTCCTTCTTGCCATTAAATCCCACCTGCTCAACAATAACGTCCTCAGCCGCTATCTCCTCGGCTTTGGGCTTCTCAACTTTGGTGCCGCAGTAGGGGCAGAAAAGCGAATCCGCAGTCAGATCCTTGCCGCAGTTGATACACTTGCTGAAACCGCGAAGCTCCTTGAGCTGATCGTTCAGAGCGGTGTTGCGCTCGATAAGGTTGTCGATCTCCGCCGAGAGCTGGAGAACCTCCTCGTCGGTAATGCCGTCCATGAGCCTTGCCTTTACCGCCACGCCGATGCTCTTCATCAGCTTTTCGATCTGATTGGTATTGGCGTTTATCTCGCTGTTGATCTTTGTGGTTTCCGCCATTTTCTTGGCAGAATTGGAAAGATTACTTGCGCCGTTCGATATTTTTTCGCCAAGTCCTTCAAAAAATCCCATAGTTTCATACCTCTTTCTTTTATTCTTTTTACGGCACGGACAGCCGCTCCGTCTGCGAGCTTTTTTATTCTCCGCAGTATCAGGACAGCTTTACTTCGGTGCCGACATAATAATGTCTCAAAATCTGATCGTAGCTCCAGCCGTGCCTTGCATAGCCGCAGCAGCCCCACTGAGACATTCCCACGCCGTGACCCCAGCCGAAAGTGCGGAATATTACGTTGTCGCCGCTTATCTCGACCCTTACCGCCTGAGATTGCAGGTCAAAGGTATTTTGCAGCGTGCGGCAGGTGATGCGTGCCTGTCCGTCAACATTGATGTAACCGACATACCGACCGCTGTAAATATCTTCCATCCGGAACCAGTTTTCGGCATTGTCGGAAAGAACGATACCGCAGGCATTTTCAAGCGCCGCCTTGACTTCGTATTTGTTCAGCACGGTTTCAAGCCCGTAATAGGGGTCTTCGCAGTCGTATTCGCTGACAACGCACCGCAGATACGGATATGCCATATCCCACATACGCTCGCTCTCAACGGAGAAACCCGCCGTAGAAGCCGAATACACGGCGTTTATAATATCTCCGTCATAAAACACAGCCTGTCCTTCAACGGAGGAAACGAGGTTTTCAAGCCGTTCGGGATAGCCCGCCTTCATGCCGATCTGAGTAGTTATTCCACGCGCCTTGCAGAATCTGAGGTGCGAATAAGCCGCCACTGTCTGCGCCTTGATAGCCTCATCGTCCCAGTCGGAGCCGATCTCGTTGTAGACGATCTGACACAGCAGCTCGTGACCGCCGACAGTCCGGTTGGAGCCTGAAATAATATCGTAAATGCTGAAAGTCTCTTCCGCAACGCTCCGTGTGCCATTGACCTCCTGCCTTTCGGGCTTTTCGTTGTAGATCGTGGTATTGTCGCTCGCATAAACTGCGTCAAACGCATCGGGTTCGGTTGCGGGCGCGGAAACCGGGGCGGGCGGTTGGGCTGGGGCAGATTCGGACGAAGGTTCGGGAGAAGAATCTTTCTCCGCCGCTGTTTCGGCGACCGCCGCAGCGTCAGCAGGCTCGGCAGGCACTTCCTCCGCAATATGATCGTTCTGCAAGAGCATAGTATAGCTCGAAATATCCGCCTTTTTCGTGCGGACTTCGTTATTCTTAGCAGCGGGAAGTTTTATATCCACCGCCGTAAAAGTATGTGCCGCCTGCATCTCGGCGGAGGGTGCGGCAAGACGGAGCGTCAGCCCGCTGACCTCCTCTTCCGCGCTGTATTCCCCGTTATAGGAATTTTCCGCGCAGCGCGGCGCAATATCCCTGTGAACGATATTCTGTTCTGCGGGTCCCGCCATAAAGGAACCAACTGCGATCAGCCCCGCGCCAAGCAGAACCGCTCCTGCGGCAATGGCTGTTTTATTCGGTGAAAAACTCATCGGCTGTACCTTCCTGATTTTCGGGCGTAATTAATACTATTCCTCGACCAAATTCGCAACAAGATTCACCACCCTGAACACGATGGTACGAACAAGTTCGTACCGTCGTCTTCCTCCTCGACTAACGCCAGT
>CACYSH010000025.1 GCA_902776945.1 uncultured Ruminococcus sp. | reverse complement strand
CGGAAACAAGCAAATTGCCGATTTTAATTTGCAAAAGAGCAAAGCGATTTTTGCAAAGAATGGCGCGAATGTCCCGAAATCGCAGCGGTGGGGCTATTCGCGGGCGGGGGCAAGCCGCGCCATACAAGAATTGCGATAAGGCGGAATTTTTGCATGGGCAGGACAATTCACGGACAAGCCGAAAGCGCTCATTTACAGTATTTTTATGGAGGTCAAGGAATATGAAAGAAAAGATGTGCAGTATCAAAGGAATTTTCTGCAAGGCTCTTGAAGCAGACCTGAACACCCCTGCGGTGGGATATTTCTGGAAGGGGCTTTCGCTGTTTCTGCTGGGCGTGGTAGTCGGATTTCTTATCGCGCCGATAAAGAAGGGCGTTTGCATGGGAAGTCATAACGGCTGCAATAACGGCAGCAACTGCTCCGCAAGCGGCAACGCGCTCTCGCTTGATAAGGACGAAGACGGCGATAACGCGCAGGACGAATGATCTTTGAAGGTAATTTACAGGAAAGGGGGCGGCGGCGATCATCGTCTTTAAAATAATCGGGTGGATATTGCTTATCGCGCTGATACTGCTGATCGTGCTGCTGCACTTCTCGCTGACTATCACCATTCACGCGGGCAGGGACGGCTTTGTGATGAAGGCAAAGTATCTGTTTCTGACGCTTTACCCACGAAAAAAGAAGAAATCAGAGGACGAAGACGACGGAGAGACCGACGATCTGCCCGATGATGACCTTACCGACGAGCAGCTCATGCAGGGGCTTACCCCCGCGCAGGAGCAGCAGCTTTTGCAGCAGGAGGATCCGCCCGAAAGCGCCGATACTTCCGAAGAGACAAAGCCGCCCGCAGTCAAGCCCGGACAGTCCCCGCAGGCGGAAAGCAAGCCGCCCGCCGAAAGCTCTGCCGACGCGGAGGAGGTCTCCGAGCCGGAAGAGGAAAAGCCGAAAAAGAAAAAGAAGAGCCTTCGCGGGAAAATAAAGAATCTGCGGCGGAAGTACGAAAAATTCAAGCCGTATATCCCGATAACCTGGAAAACGTTCAAGAAGCTGCTCAAAACGGTGCGGATATATGTGGACGATCTTTGGGTGGACGTTGGCAGGGACGACGCTCACGAGGCGGCTATTTTCTACGGCAGCATACAGGGCGCGATAGGCGGCACGCTCGCCGGGTGCGCGAAATGGCTCACGCTCAAAGTGAAGCGCTGGAACGTCAACTGCCGCTTTACCGAGAACGTCATTGACGGCGGCGCGGACATCACCGTGCGCATACGTCCTTCGACGGTATTGGCGCTGCTTGTGCTTTTCGGCTTGAAATTCCTTATAGTTTGGATAAAGCGCAAGTCAGAAAAGAAGAAAGCCGCCAAAGCAAAGGCGGAAAACGCCGCAGTACAATAAATAAAATAT
The DNA here is from genome assembly GCA_902776945.1 of uncultured Ruminococcus sp. Classification (GTDB taxonomy): domain Bacteria; phylum Bacillota; class Clostridia; order Oscillospirales; family Ruminococcaceae; genus YE71. The sequence goes on along the minus strand of CACYSH010000025.1, from coordinate 23,624 downwards.
ATATTACCAATATCATATAAAAATGTAGTTTCAGGAGGAAATATCAATGAGTGAAAGCACAAAGCTGGAGGCTCTTGTCAGAGCCGCTATGGACAAGGTAAAGGAGCTTTCGGAGGCGGAAACGATAGTCGGCAAGCCGATAGTGACCCCCGACGGAACGACCGTTATCCCCGTATCTAAGGTGAGCTTCGGGCTTGCTTCGGGCGGAACCGACATCGGCTCGGAAAAGAAGGGCTTCGGCGGCGGTTCGGGCGCGGGCGTTACCATTTCGCCTATGGCGTTCATCGTTATCAGAAACGGCGAGACCAAGCTGCTGCAAATGACAAATAACACGCCTTATCAGAACGCATTCGTCAACGTTATCCCCGAAGTGGTTGATAAGGTCATCGACTTCGTTGACAGAAAAACCTCTCCGCAGGACGACTATTACGACGACGATATTATTGATGACCTGGAGAACGACATCAACGACTGACGGCTGGTAAGCCAATAATTGTCACCGCCGCACGGGACATAAATCCCGCGCCGTCTGCGCAACCTATTCTCAGATAAGAGAAAGGAAGTGCGGACAATGAAGAGAAACAGATATTTAATGATCTTCGCAGTATTCTGTATCATGCTGATAGCCGTTATGGCGCTGCCCGTGACAGTTCACGCGGAAGACCCCGCAACCGGCGCGAAAGCGGCGGTGGTCATCGACGCGGGTACGGGCGAGATACTTTATGAGAAAAACTGCCGTCAGCGGCTGCCGATGGCAAGCACCACAAAGATAATGTCCTCGCTGATAGCGCTCGAAAGCGGGCGGCTGGACGAGGAATTTACCGTTGACAGCGAGGCGATAAAGGTCGAAGGCTCGTCAATGGGGCTGCGTGAGGGCGACAGGGTGACTATGCGCTCGCTCGTCTGCGGAATGCTGCTGCCGAGCGGCAACGACGCTGCGAACGCCGCCGCCGTAAGGACAGCGGGCAGCGTGGAAGGCTTTGTAAAGCTGATGAACGAACGCGCCGCCGCAATGGGGCTTGAGGACACGCATTTTGTCACGCCGTCCGGGCTTGATGATAATACCGACGAGCATTATTCAACGGCGCTCGATATGGCGCGGCTGGCGGCGGCGTGCATGGAAAACGAGGATTTCGCGGCTATCTGCTCGCAGAAGTATATAAGGCTACGTTTCGGCAACCCGCCTTATGACAGGACGCTAACGAACACAAACAAGCTGCTCGGCACGCTGGAGGGCGCTGTCGGGGTCAAGACGGGCTTTACCGACAAGGCGGGCAGATGTCTTGTCTCGGCTTGCGAGCGGAACGGTGCGCGGCTCATTTGCGTAACGCTTAACGACCGCAGCGACTGGGACGATCACCGTGCGCTTTATGACAGCTGTTTTGCGAAAATGCGTTCCTATCGGCTGCCCGGTTCGGGAAAAGAGTATCGTGTGACGATTGCGGGCGGCAGCAGGCAGAAGTGCGAAGCGGCGGCTCCGCCTTTAGTGATGAATCTTCCCGATGATGCGGCGGAAAAGCTGACCTGTAAGGTGTGTATCCCGCGATTTATTCCCGCGCCGATAAACAGCGGCGATAAGCTGGGCGAGGTGAAATATTATTATGGCGGCAGGCTGATCGGCAAGGTGAGTATTTTGGCGGTCGAGAGTGTTTTTCCTGCCGAGCCTGGTCAGAACAACAGTGAGTGGAAAAAGCTGCTGCGCCGTCTTGATGAGGGGCTTGGTAAGCGGGAAGTGTTGTGAGGGCAAATTGAGGGCATACCAAAAGTCTTAGGAAGGGGGTGTGGGGGATAACCCTTCTTCAGAAGGGTTTCCCCCACAAAAGCCGGCGGCGGTCGGAATCTAACGGCTAAAGAGAAGCCTGTAAGTCCAAAATAAAATCGGCAATTTCAAGAAAATGTGACAAAAAAGCACAAGTGAATAGCTCTGCATATCGTGACGGAAACGAGCAAATTGCCGATTTTAATTTGCGAAAGAGCGAAGCGATTTTCGCAAATGGAATTTCCCCTCTGTCAGGAAAGTTTAGAGCTACGCGCTTTCGTTGCGTGAAAATCGCTGCGCTCTTTCACGCAATAAAATCGGCAATTTTCTTGTTTCTGTCACGCTCTGCTGATTTTATCACTTGTGCGTTTTTGTCACATTTTCTTGAAATTGCCGATTTTATTTTTGACTGTTCATCTCTGCGTATTTTCGTGACTTTGCTTGGCGGTCGGCTTTTGATGCGCCTGCGGCGCATATGGGGCGCTGCCCCATGCCCCGCACGGGGGCTGCTCGCCCCCGTGACCCCTCGCCAGCGCACGGGCGCTGGACCCCGTGTCCGTGTTGCCCCTCACTTTTTTTGGCACTAAACAATGCGGCGACCGCACATATCTGTGCGGCTGCCTTTGTTTGCAATGAACCGGGCTTTTTACAGCCCTTACCCCCGGCGGGAGCCGGTGAAGGAGGAATATTATGGAAAAGGTACGTCTTCAAAAGATCATCGCGGACAGCGGCGTTTGCTCGCGCCGCAAAGCAGAAGAAATGATCGAACACGGCAGAGTTAAGGTCAACGGCAGACCCGTTAAGCTCGGCGACAAGGCAGACCCCTCGAAAGACCTTATAACGATCGACGGCGAACCCGTGCGCTTCGTCAAGAAAAAAACGCTCAGATATATTATGCTCAATAAGCCCCGCGGTTATGTGACGACCATGAGCGACGAGCTTGACCGCCGTAACGTCACCGAACTGCTTAACGGCGTGAACGAGCGCGTTTACCCGATAGGCAGACTTGACAGAAATTCGGAAGGCTTGCTGTTATTCACCAACGACGGCAATTTTGCCAACGACATCATGCACCCCTCGCGCCACGTTACAAAGACCTACCGCGTGACGGTCAGACCCGGTATCGACGACGAAACGCTCGTGAAGCTCTCGGAGGGCGTTGTGCTTGACGGCAAAAAGACGCTGCCCTGTACCGTGCTTGTCCTCGAAAAGGAGCAGGGCAGGGTGGTGCTGCAAATGACGATCAGCGAGGGCAGGAACAGACAGATCCGCCGTATGTGCGAGGCGGTCGGGCTGGAGGTGGCGAGGCTGAAACGTACTTCGGTGGGACCGCTGCGGCTCGGTATGCTCAAACCCGGCACCTGGCGCGACCTGACCCCCGATGAACTCCGCGCTATCAGGACAGCGATAAGCAAGCCCGGCAGCAGCGAAAAAAGCAAAAAGTAAGAAAAATATTAAATTTGTTCCGCAAATTTGTAAATGATGAATTTTTTGCCCTTTTAAGGCTTGATAATTCGGAATAAATATATTATAATAAATGTATATTGCCGATTCGCGCCGAATGCGGCGGCGAGCGGTCATTCATAGATTGGAGGAAAAGATATGGCTGAAATACAGTTGACCCCTTCGCAGCTCAAAGCGGCGGCTGCCGCCCCGAGCAAGGCTAAGGAAAGGCTTACATATCTGTTTGACGGTGGGATTTTTACGGAGCTTGACGCTTTTGCCGCCGGAAAGAACGTCTGCGGAGTTGTCTGCGCGTTCGGTAAGGTGAACGGCAGCCCCTGCTATGCTTTTTCGCAGGACGTTTCAAGAAATCTGGGCGCTCTTGACAGCGTTCAGGCGGTGAAGATCGCCCGCACGCTGAAACTTGCCGCCGAGACAGGCGTTCCTGTGGTGGGTATTTACGATTCGTGCGGCGCTGATCTGAGCGACGGTCATGCGGCGCTTACGGCTTACGGCGAGCTGCTGCTCAAAATGTCGAATCTTTCGGGCGTTGTTCCGCAGATAGCCGTTATCGCGGGCGTTTGCTCGGGAACATCGGCGCTTCTTGCGGAAACTGCCGATATTACGATAATCGCGGACGGTGCGGAGCTTTACGCGGCTCCCGGCTGCGACGGTTCGGCTGCAAATGCCGCTATAAACGGAACGGCGGCGCTTAAAGTCGCCGACGACAAGGCAGCCGTTCTGGCTGCAAAGCTGCTGCTCGAAAAGCTGCCGCTCAATAACCTTTCTCCCGCGCCCGCTTTCGAATACGAGGCTCCCGCAGGCGGAAACGCCGTTATGAGCGCGGTTGACGGCGGCAGCGCTGCGGAGCTTTACGCAGATTTCGGCAGCGCGGCTTATACGGCTCTTGCGACTGTCGAGGGTGCGCCGGTGGGTATCGTTTCCACCGACAAGGCGGCGAAACTCACCGCCGACGACTGCTCAAAGCTCGCAAGATTCGTGCGCTTCTGCGACAGCTTCTCGCTGCCCGTTATCACGTTCGTTGATACAGAAGGCTTCGAGGACGACGGCGCGGGCGCTGTTAAGAGCATGGCAAAGGTCGCTCACGCTTACGCCGAAGCTACTACCGCGAAGATCTCCGTTGTTACCGGCAAGGCTTACGGCGCGGCTTTCATCGCGCTTGCGGGCAGGGGAGCAAATTCCGACATCAGCTTTGCGCTCGATACAGCTAAGATCACCGCTCTCGCCCCCGAGACAGCTGCCGAGTTCCTTTATCATAACGAGCTTATAGGCGTGGCTGACGCTTCCGCCAAGAGAAGAGAGCTTGCCGCACGCTACGCCGCTGAGGAGGGCGACCCCTACACGGCTGCCGCAGGCGGCTGCGCAGACTGCGTTATCAGCGCGGCACAGCTCAGAACGGAGCTTGCGGCGGCTCTCGACCAGCTTTCGAGCAAGAGAGTTTCAAGACGACCCAAGAAGCACAGCAATATCCAGCTTTGATAAATCGGTAGATCATTATGAAGAAAAGTAATGATAAGCCTGCAAATAAGCCGGAAAAGAAGTATAAAACTACGCAGAAAGCGCAGGAGCTGATAGTCGAGCAGATCAGACCGTATGATCTGTGGACGAGCGGAAGGTGTCCTGTATGCGGATATGGTTACAGCGGCGACGCTTTCCGCACGGTCAACTGCGAAAGATGCGGTCAACTTCTTGAAGTATAATTAATTAATCCGAAAAGGTGGAAATATTTATGAAAAGATATAATATCACAGTAAACGGAAAAGCCTACGATGTAGCCGTTGAAGAGCTTGATGCAGGCGCTGCTCCCGCAGCTGCCGCTCCTGTTGCTGCTGCTCCGGCTCCCGCAGCCGCTCCTGCCGCCGCTGCCGCTCCTGTGGCTGACGGCACAAAGGTCTCCGCGCCGATGCCCGGAACCATTCTTGACGTAAAGGTAAAGGTCGGCGACGCTGTTAAGGAGGGTCAGTCCCTCGCGGTGCTTGAGGCTATGAAAATGGAAAACGACATCAACTCACCCTGCGCGGGAACTGTTGCTTCCGTCAACGTTACAAAGGGTCAGGCTGTCGAAACAGGCACTCTCGTCTGCGTTATTGGATAATAACGCCGTGACCGTCTGAAAACAGTACGGTAATATAAAGTATATCACGAAAGGAACGATTACAAATGGCAAAGCTGGGAATCACCGAAACTGTGCTGCGTGACGCTCACCAGTCGCTCATCGCCACCCGTATGTCCATAGACGAGATGAAGCCGATCATGCAGGAAATGGACAAGATTGGTTTTTACTCCGCCGAAGTATGGGGCGGCGCTACCTTCGACTCCTGCATACGCTTTCTTAACGAAGACCCGTGGGACAGACTGCGCACCATAAGAAAGGCAATGCCGAACACAAGGCTGCAAATGCTTTTCCGCGGACAGAATATGCTGGGCTACCGCCACTACGCCGACGACTGCGTTGAGTATTTCGTGCAGAAGTCGATAGCCAACGGCATCGACATTATCCGCATTTTCGACGCGCTCAACGATATTCGAAACCTTGAAACGGCTGTAAGGGCTGCCAACAGGGAACAGGGTCACGCGCAGATAGCTATTTCCTACACGCTGGGCGATGTTTTCACTCACGAATATTACGTTAATTATGCAAAGCAGATCGAATCGCTCGGCGCTGATTCTATCTGCATCAAGGACATGGCGGCGCTGCTCACGCCCTACGAGGCGAGCGCTCTTGTCTATGAGCTGAAAAACGCGGTCAATATACCGATTCAGCTGCACACCCACTATACGACGGGTCTTGCCTCGATGTGCATAATCAAGGCTGCCGAAGCCGGAGTGGACGTTGTTGACACGGCTATGTCTCCGCTTGCGTTGGGTACTTCACACGCGCCTACCGAGTCTATCGTGGCGGCGTTCAGGGGTACGGAGCGCGATACCGGGCTTGATCTCCAGAAACTCAGCGAGATCAGAGAATATTTCATGGGTCTGCGCCAGAAGTACATAGACAACGGTTTGCTCGACCCGAAAATGCTTGCGACCGACGCAAAGACGCTCATCTATCAGGTACCGGGCGGTATGCTTTCGAACCTGCTTTCGCAGTTGAAGCAGGCGGGCAAGGAGGACAAGTTCAACGAGGTTCTCGAAGAGGTTCCGCGTGTTCGTGCCGACGCGGGTAATCCGCCGCTCGTTACGCCTTCCTCACAGATCGTTGGTACTCAGGCGGTGTTCAACATCATCACCGGCGAGCGCTACAAGACCGTCACCAAGGAATTTAAGGGTCTTGTTAAGGGCGAATACGGCAGAACGCCTGTTCCGATAGATGACGATTTCCGCAGAATGATACTTAAAGGCGAGGAGCCTATCACCTGCCGTCCCGCCGACCTGCTTGAACCCGAGCTTGAGAAGCTCAGGGTTGAGTGTGCCGAGTGGATGGAGCAGGAGGAGGACGTTCTTACCTACGCGATGTTCCCGAAGGTTGCGCCTAAGTTCTTTGAGGCACGCCGCAATAAGAAATACGGCGTTGACGGCGCTCATTCCGACAGCGAGAAGAAGGTTCACCCCGTATAACTGTACAAATAAGCGGACTGATATATGAAAATAAGACTGCGTGACCGAAACGGCTGCGCAGGCTTTTTGTTCAAAAGGTATTATTTCCCTCTGCGGTGATTTTATTTCCGCATGAATGGGATTGACTATTATGCCATTATTTGATATAATACAGATAACGTTTAAGTTATCACGCTTTTGAAAGAAGGCATTTCAATGGACAAATATGGCAGAATGGAAATGGACAGCAATCTTAATTCGTATACCGGCTACTCCCTGACCGAGCCGGATCATCTGCACCTTCGCAGCATGACCGATGACGAATACAACGCTCTCCCCGACAAATGCAAGGATAAGCAAAAGCTCTTCTTTACAAAGCCCGGCATAGCTTTTATTGTGTGCCTGGGTTTTTCAACGTGGATGTTAATATCGGCGGTATCGGAGCTGATGAATAATGTTCCCGATGCGGGTATGCACGTTTTCATTTCCGCGATGCTTGCGCTTTTCGCGCTCAGTTTTTCGGGGCTGGCTGTTGCGATGCAGCTCAACCGTTTTGTGTCAAGAGATTCACTTGTCACGGCGGGCGAGGTGACGCAGGTAACTATCATCAGAGGTCATAAAAACTCGGTAGTCGGCGGCGATCATGTCATAGCGCTGCACGGCAGCAGGCAGCTTGTCACGATAAGGGACAAATATCCAATTCCGACCGGAACGACGGTGCTTATCGTGAAAATGCGCAGTCTTCAATTCTGCCTGTACGAGATACCTTCGTGGGCGGTTTCCTACGACAGGGAGGAGACCGATTATTCCGCCGAGATAACATCGGCGGGCGTTCTGCCTGTGGACGATTACAGCAAATACGACAAGGTTTCGGTCTTTCAGGCGCAGAAAAGGGCGGTCAGCGACGACGAATACAGACAGATACCCGTCAAGTACCGTTCGCCGAGACCTCTTTCCTACGGCGTTCTTTCGGTGGTGTGGACGATCACCACGCTTGCGACCGCAGGGCTTTTGGCTACGATGATAAATGCGAAAAAGACCGGCAACATCGAGCGTTTTATGGTGCTGCTCGTAATACTTTTCTGCGTTATGATTCTGGAGATCTTCCTGACGAGCGAGGCGTTCAAAAGGCAGCTCCCGAGAAAAAGTACCTGCTGCATCGAGTGTATCCCCGTCAGAAAGCTCAAATATACCGGAAACTGCTATATAAGCGTAATTCTTCCTGACAAAAGACAGTACATAGACCACATTATGGTAGAACCTGATACATTTGGCATAATAAAGGAGAGCGAGACATACAAAATGTATTTCAATATCCTGCTGCCGACGATAAAGCACGTTAAAGGCGTTTATGACAAATACTGACAGCTTGTCGAGGGTTCGGATACGCGAACAGGTTCACGACAAAGGTATATATGGGTCAAAATATAAGAGCTGTTGCTTTATGGCAGCAGCTCTTTTTGTGTTGCTATTGAAATATTGCAGATGTTATTTTCGCCTGCCGGGCTTGCCGAGCTTTTGGTTGTACATACGTTCGTCGCTAATTTTAAGCAGTTCGTCCAGCCTTCCTATGCTGTTGATCTCGTCCATGCAGGTGCCGAAGCTCACATCTATCAGATAGGGCTTGTCCTTTTTGGCGTTAAACTCCCCGACATAGGTGTTCAGCCTGTCCAGAAAGCGTTTCAACTGCGTTTCGGTATAGTCTATCGCGATTATGTAAAACTCGTCGCCGCCCATTCGCCCGGCGATCTCGCCCGAATCGCAGCAGCGGATAAGTATGTCCGCAACGGTCTTTATGGCGCGGTCGCCCTCGTAATGACCGTATTTATCGTTGATATATTTCAGCCCGTCCATGTCGATGACCATTGTGCAGACGGTCTTTTTTTCGCGCAGACCCGAAATAGCGTCGCGGGCAAGGTCGTCAAAGCCGCGCCTGTTGAGCATACCCGTCAGATCGTCCCTTTTGCTCAGGTTTTCGAGCTTTTTGATGAGCTTTTTAATGCTGTCGTTTTTCAGGATAGTTTCAAGCGTTATCGCGATATTCAGCAGCCATACATTGTAAAATTCGTTAAATATATCCTTACCCGACATTTCGATGACCGTATAGCCGAAAGCGCGTTCGGCGCACTGCACGCTCATGATATAGTAAAAATGGCTTCTGTCGGAGGCAGGCTCGGGAACAAGCGAGGCGCAGTTAAGCTGTCTGCCGCAGCCGACATAATCGTTGTTTTTATCTATCCACACTGCGGGAATGAAATTTCCCGAAGGCGAAGTATAATCGCTGTCATAGGAGGGGCGGCGGTTTTTGTCAATGTGCATCATCATGAAAAAAGCGTTATATTCGCCAAAATTGTAAGAATTTTCATAGAACGTAGTCTCAAGATTACGGACGTTATCCACCATGTTGAGTTTAAGTATTGAAGATTCGGCATCGTACATATTGAAAAAGATGTTCTGCTGCTGCTCGTACATTCTGTTGATGTTCTCCGCCTCCTCCTCGTAGTTGAGGGGGACGCAGCCGCAGGACTGTCCCACAATGATTTTCGGGCAGATATGCAGGTCGATGTCGTCAACGCTCCTGCCTTCCGAAAGATCGACCAGTATCTGGATAGTTTTTGTTGCAATATCGCGCCTTTCGCGAGTGGCGGAGGTAATGCTCGGCAGATAATCCATGCCCTCGACGGTTCCGTCAAAGCCCGATACGGCAATATCTCTCGGAATTTTAAGCCCGCGCATTTTAAGCGCCTTTGAAAGCGCTATCGCCATGTAGTCGTTGGCACAGACAATGACCTCCGGGCGTTCGGGCAGGGAGAGAAAGTAATCAGCCGCCTCGTTGCCCTTATTGAACCAAAAATCGCCCTCGAAAATACCTGCGCCGTCCTCCGGCATACCGTGTTCGCGCATAACGCTGCGGAACTCTTCGAGCCGTATCTGTGCGTCGGGGTGAGTGAGGTAGCCAGACATGAACCCGATTTTTGTAAAATGGTGGACGTTTATGAAATGCTCGATTATCATGCGTATGCCGTTGTGATCCTGAAAATCAATATTGTAAACGCCCTCGACCTGACTGCTTATCGACACAATGGGGCGGTCAGCACAGCGCAGCTTGCGCAATACCTTGTCGGCGATGCCTTCAACGTCGTAGCCTTCACCGTCAAATACGATGCCGTCGAATGCTGAGAGGTCTATATAGTCCAGAAAATCGTACTCAAATGTATTATAGAGAGGCTTTTTATACCCGATCTTGCCGCGGGAATTAAAGTAATAAAGATCGACGTTCATCTCCTCCGCAGCGATGTTGAAGGTACGGCAGAGATCTTTTCTGTATCTGCTTGTAAAAGTGCAGCCGAAAATAGCTATTTTTTTCCGCTTTTTACACATCTGACGAAACACTCCTGTCTGTTAGCCGCGTTATGGGGTAGCCATATATATTATTATATCATACAGAGCTGCATTTTTCAATACCGTTTTTGTCAATTATTTAATATTTGATAAAAAAATTGCGGTGTTTGGAAGGCATACGAAAGCGGCAGACCGTCTGCGAGAGGTCTGCCGCGAGCAAGCAAGTAAGGGGCGGAGCGGATACGGGCGCTGGCTCCCGTGTCTGTTCTCACTTTGTGATTATTTTTTGCAGGAAATGATAAGGTCGCAGATACGATCGACCTGCTCGGTCATAAGGTCAGCATAAAGCGGCAAAGTCAGCACCGAACGACTTATCTTCAACGCAACAGGCGTATCATTCGGGTCAAATCTCCCCGCAAAACAGTCAAATGAATTGGTCAGCGGATAAAAATACTTTCTCGCGCCGATATTATGCTCCGAAAGCACACGGAAAACCTCGTCGCGCCCGCACCCAAACTTTTCCTCATCAAAAATGGCAGGCAGATAAGCATAATTCGGCTTGACATCGGGAGAGACCTTGTTCAGCCGCACGCCCTCAACGCCGTCGAGTCTTTCATGATAGCGCTCCGTGACCTTGCGGCGCTTTTCGATCTCCGCATCAACGTGGCGCAGATTGCAGATACCCATAGCCGCGGAAAATTCGTTCATTTTCGCGTTTGCGCCGACCGATTCGACTATCTCGGGACCATGTATGCCGAAGTTTTTCAGGTCATACATTTTGTCGCCGAAGGACTGGTCTTTGAAGCAGACCGCGCCGCCCTCGATCGTGTTGAAAACCTTCGTGGCGTGGAAGCTGAAACACGAAACGTCGCCGAACGAGCCTACGCCCTTGCCCTTGTAGGTCTCGCCGAACGTATGTGCCGCGTCATAGATGACCTTCAGCCCGTATTTGTCGGCAAGGCGCTGAATTTCTTCGATGTTGCAGATATTTCCGTAAACGTGAACAGGCACGATAGCGGAGGTCTTGTCGGTGATGAGCGCTTCGATTTTGGCGGTGTCTATCGTGAAATTCTCGGGGTCGATGTCGCAGAAAACGGGCGTGAGACCGTTTCTGACGATAGCGTGAGTGGTCGAGGCGAATGTGAACGGCGTTGTGATGACCTCGCCCGTCAGCCCGAGCGCCTGCATGGTAAGCTCCAGCGCCATGTGTCCGTTGGTGAGCAGGTCGATCTTTTCCACGCCGAGATATTTGGTAAGCTCTTCCTGGAGCTTTTTATGCTTGGGTCCCATGTTGGTGAGCCAGCGCGTGTCCCAAATATCCTTGATCTCCTCGCAGTATTCCTCGTAGGCGGGCATCGAGGAGCGCGTTACCAGTATTTTACCTGTTACATACTTATCGACCAGGTTTGAATAATTCTTGTCATTTGAGTTCATCGGCATCGTATCTCCCTATAAGCATATTGTTCCCGTTTTCGTCGAGAACCTTTACGGTATCGTAAATTTTGTCTATTGTGCGGATAAGCTCCTGCCTGTCGTCCGAGCAGAGATAGATACGGCTCAGAACCTGCGAAAAATCGGCTAAGAGCCTGCACTCGTCGCCCACTTTCAGCTTGCGGGTGATGTGGATAACGCATTTCTCTTTTTCGATCTCTTCAAGCCCCGAGATATGCGCTATTTTGCCCTTTGTTACAAGCAAAACGACTGTTACGCCTGTCTTGTCAAAATGCGGCTCGGACGTTTTGTCAATAAATTCGTCGTCGCCCATAGTTCCTGTAAGGGCGTAGCGTATCATCATCTGCATGGGGTTGACGCTGTTTATATAATCGGAATAATGGAACGAAAGCGAGCCTTCGAGCCTGAAACCGATGTCAACGGGCAGAAATTCGCCGTTTTTCATCTTGCCTTGCAGGAAAACAATTCCATTTTTCATTCCGAGCGAGCTTAACAGCGCTTTTATCTGCCTGTCCTGCTTCTCAATGTAAGTATCGAGATATTTCGAGGGGTAGACGTTCGCGACCGCCTGTTTGATAATGCCGTCGCCCATGTTTTTCATCACCCTGTCAAGCGACGAATCGAGCGTGACGGTGCCGTTGTGAATGGTGTAAAAGAACGCCGGCTCGTACTGCGGCTCGTCGCCCTCTACATATTCCTCAATTATCGCCTGCCCGCAGTAGGAGCTTTTCCGCGCCGCTTCATACGCCGCAAGAACTTCTTCCTTATTATGGCAGAGACTTATCCCACGGCACCCTGCGTTATCAACGGGCTTTACGATGACCGGATAATGCGGGGGATCGTCATCAGGCTCGTACTCGTCGGGGACGGGAACGCCGCACTTTATACAGGCATCGCGGAATTTTTCCTTGTTTGTTATGGTGTCAAGGTCTGCGCCGTCGGTGTAATCGTGAAAGCCCATGCGGCGGCAGAACTCCGACAGAATTTTAATGCGTATCTCGCTGAAACCTGAAATACAGCCGTCCACGTTGTTTTCGCGGCAGAATTTTTCCAAAGCGTCGTAATCCGACCAGCTGATGTCGCAGGCTTCGTCGGCAACGGCTTTAGCGGGCGAAAGCGCACGGTCGGTGTGATTGTCGGTCGCTATCGTGTAAACGCCCAATTTTTTTGCCTCGTTTATGACCTCGATCTCGGTGCTGTACGCGCCGAGTATCAGCAGTTTTTTGCCTTTAAGCTCCACAGTATTGCTCCTTTTTATTTCAGTTCCAACGCGGCGAGGATAGTTTCCATGTCATCGCAGCTGTACCGCTGATCTATCGGCAGCGGGAGAATATTTTCGGCGTAATCGCCTTCCAAGCTGTTTTTGTCGCGGTAATCGAACACATCGTTCCAGAGGGTCGGCACAAATATTTTCATCTGTTGCAGACGTTTTCTTACCTCCGCGCCGTTTTCGAGATAAAGCGGGTACATGAAAGCACCGCGTGGAACAGTCAGCGAAAGACGGTTTATCCCCGAAAGCCGCTTGTGCAGAAATGTGAAATTTCTCGTCCGCCGCAATATAATGCTTTCGTAGTCAAAAGACCTCAGCAGATTTTCGGTAAGCCGCGACATACTCCGAATGGGCGCGTCAGAAAAAGAACGGTTGTTATCTGACGATTCCTTGTAAAACTCGCCCGCCGAGCGTTCAAATCTGCCCATTATATAATGTATGCGCTCAAACGATTCGTCAAGCGGCAGCTCGCGGGAGAGCCTTTTGTCGGTGAATACAAATCCGCCGTCGGGAACGCCCAGGAATTTCCGGCAGGTGTATATGGTGTCAACATTTTCCTCCGGCGGCTGAAAATAAGCCTGCGCGTTGTCGAAGATCACGCGGTCGTATTTTTTTTTGTATTCCTCCGCTTCTTTGTTCGAGAGCTGACCGTAGTAATTCACGATATACAGCCATTCGTCCTCGTGCAGCTCGAAATCAACGACCGGACGGAAATCCGCGCCGATGTTGTAGAAGGTTATCTCCACGCCGTACTTGACGCAGACGTTCCTGACGGAAGCGCAAAGAAAATACGGCAATCTGATCTTTTTTATGTCCTTCGCTTCGATAAGGTACGCAAGGCAGCTGCGACCGCAGTTAAGCGCCACAGCGTCATCGTGGTAAACCGAGCCGTAATAGCTTTCAAATTCGATGTATCCGCCGATCTCTTTCATTTATTTCAAAACCACCCTGACAAATTCTTTCATACGGTTCATTTTATCGTACATTTCTTCGGCGCTTGCAAATTTCAGGAAGATTATCCCGAGCGCCTTTGCGGCGTTGTCGAAGCGTTCCACCGCGTCGCCGGGCTTTTTGTAAAGCTCCTTGCGGAAGATGTTCTTTTCTATCTCATCGGAAAAATCAATTCTTTCGTAAACGCCGTCGTTATCCGAGTGCAGAACATAGTGCGAGCAGTAGGGTATGACAACCTTCGGTTCGGCGCTGATAGGCTCGCCCATTGCGGCAAGCACCGACATTTCCACGATGTCAACGCCGAATATCGCGCTCAACTGAATGGGGATCATGTTGCCGCCCGCACGCGGTCCGATGTCCAGCAAATAAACGTTGTTATCCTTGTCTATGTCAAGCTCAACGTTCATGCAGCCGCTTTTTATCTGCAATTTTGTGACAAGCTCCTGCAAGGTCGCTTTGGCGCGGTCGAGGTCGTCCTCATTGAGCAGGGCAGGGAATATCTTTCCGCCGGGAACGAGCGGGTTCGGCGAATGGGTGCGGAAACAGTTCATCAGCCCCCAAATCATGACCTTGCCGTCATTCACGAAAATATCTCCGCCAATGAGGTATTCATGCTTGCGGACTATATATTTTTCGACGATTATCCTTCCAGCGCGTGAGAATGAGAACGCAAAGTCAACAGCCGCTTCAAAGCCGTCGGAAGTGTGAAGGATAGTCACGCCCTTGCTGCCCGATGAATCCACGGGCTTGATTATCACGGGATAATCGAGAGACTCTTTTTCGGCAAGAGCGTCCTCGCGGTTTGAAAAGCCCTTTGCGGTAGGGCAGGCAAAGCCGTTTTCCAAAAGGAATTTCCTGAATTTATCCTTGTTGCAGAGAATATCCACCGACTTGTACGGGTTTGTAGGCAGCCCCATTTGTTCGGCAACGTATGCGGCGGTAGGCGCTGCCGGGTCGGAGGCATACGCGATAACGCCGTTTATCTGTTCTTTCTGCGCGACATCAAGCACGGCTGCCTTGTCGGTCGTGCTGACAAGGTAGAATTTATCGGCGACATACTGACCCGGATTGTCGGTAAGATAGTCGCATACTACGGTATAATATCCTAAGTACTTTGCGGTCTCAATCGCCACGACCTGCTGCGCCGAGCCGCCAAGCAATAACAGTTTTTTCAAATCTTTTTGCCCCTTTTCAAGAATTTTCTTACCATATTAAGGATATAATCGAAACATTCGAGCTTGAAGAGCTTTGCCAGCAGCAGATACGAGCCTATCCCTATCGGCACCTGCAAGGCAAGCGTCAGCACCGCATTGAGCTTTAAGAAGGTAATGCTGTAAACCGCAGCGCCCATTATGGCGGTTATGCCGAAGGAGGGGAGTATATCGTGCATTTGTTCGCCGTAGCCGTATTGCAGCAGCCGCTTGTTCGGCGCGGCGTTTACAAAGCAGGAGAGCAGCGTGGTAAAGCACTGTCCGAGAACGATAGCGAGCGGCGAATCAAAGCATACGACCGTGAACACCAGCACGCCCAGTCCGTAGGTTTTCTTGATTATTTCGAGCTTTAAGAACATATCGCTCCTGCCCTGAGCGTTCAGCGCCTGAAGATTGGCGGTATGTATGGGCCAGAAGGCGTATACAAAGCAGTAAGCCTGCAAATACGGCACACAGGGCAGCCATTTGTCGGTGAGGACAAGATGTATCATCGGTTCGGCAATCACGGCAAGCCCCATGCAGATAGGAAATATCAGGAAAGAGCTTGTGACTATCGAGCGGCGCATCATGCTCTTGACTTTGTCATTATCTCCGTTATGCTTGGAAAGCGCGGGGAGCATAACGCTCTGTATCGAGCCGTTGACGTTGTTTATAATGATGTCGGGGAACTGCTTGCCGCGGTTGTAGTAGCCAAGCATTCCCGCGTCGTATTTTTTGCCGATAACAAGACTTTGCAGCTCGCGGAAAATGGTGTCGATAAGCGCGGAGATCATCAGCTTCCAGCCGAACGAGAACAGCTTTCGTACTCTGTCCCATTCAAGCACGGGCTTGGGTCGCCATTTCACTATCATCAGCAGCAGTATGCAGATCGCCACGCGGCTTGAAAGCTGCTGACCCACCAGCGCCCACACGCCGCAGCCCATAAACGCCATTCTGATGCCGATAATTCCGGAGATCAACACGGAACCGATAGTGCAGAACATCAGTTCCTTAAAGCGCATTTCGCGGGCGACCTTTGCGTTCTGTATCGAGTTGAAAGCGCCGGGGATAAGCACCAGCGCCAGTACCCGCAGAACGTTTTTCAGATCGGGCATATTGTAGAAGGCGGCTATAAACGGCGCTGTAAAAAACAGGATGACATAAAGCGCTAACGATATAAACAGGCTGACGTAAAATATCGACGAATAGTCGTTTTCGGTGATGTCCTTGCGCTGGATAAGCGCGGTGTTAAGACCGCTCTGCACAAGTACCTGAGAAACGCTGATGAAGATCGTCAGCAGGGTGAGCATACCATAATCGGTCGGGTCAAGGAGCCTCGCCAGTACAAGCTGTACGACAAATGCGATTCCCTGATACCCGGCACGTTCGAGGAATTTGAACACCAAAGATTTTATAACGACCGATTTTTCGGACTGAGTGTTTGCTTTCAAAGCAATTCTCCTTTATTTTTCTTAGAATATACGGCTGATAAGACTGCCGAGTTCGAATCTGAAAGTGTAATAGTTTGACGCTGAAAATCCAAAGAGCATGACCCAGACGTACCAGTAAACGCACATTGTTCCGACAATAAAGGTATCGACGGAAAATTTTTCAATTAGTGAGTAGTTGCGGAAGACATTTTTCAGCTGCGGCACCAGCAGTACTAAGAAGTAATCGCAGTATAACGAAATTCTGTTGCCGTATACCGTTTTGAACAATATAAGAACATAGGAATAAAATACCAGCCCGATCAATGCGAGGTTAATGATGTTCTCATCGGTTTGTTTATTTATCCTGCTAAGGAACATGATCGGCAGAAGAACAAGCAGAACACGGAATATCCAGTCAAATAAAACGTGCGTATTGAAACCGACGATCCTGAGGTATACGTTTTGGCTCATATCGAATACCGCGTAAATATTTTTGGCGTATTTTTCCGGAAGCAGTCCGTTGTCTACAAGGAACTTGCTTATGACTTCAATATTTACCATTATGGCAAGAAGAAACATCGCAAGCGATAACTTTGCCGATTTGTTTTTTATAGTGCATAGCACCAGCGAGAACAGAATGAATACCAGTCCGATAATTGCCGAGGTATGGAACGTCAGGCTTATGAAGAATGCGATGATCGCTCGGAAGTATTCCTTATCTTTAATATGGCAGTAGCAAAGCAGCATAAAAGCAGCGGATACGCTTTGCTTCATTATATTAAGCGAGTTATTGTAAAATACGAAAAGATAAACGCTCATGGTTATCCACATGGGAAAATCTTGTCTTCTTTTGTATGCGCAGATATATACCGGGCATATTACCATAAGCTGCGAGGTGAACAGAAAGTAGCCGGTGTCGTCAAAAAATTTCGAGGTAATAAATGCTAAAAAGGTATATCCGATGGGTTCGGTCGATATATTGTACAGACTTTCAAAGGACTCGGCGTTTTCCGCGTATTCGAAGGTTCGCACAGCGTACATAAGAACGTCTTTTCCGACAGTATCGCCGCGCATACCTGCAAGCAGTGACGGGATAAATACGGCAACAACTGAAAGAACAAAAAAATCTAATTTTTGTTTGTGATTTATTCTTTTTTCGGCTTTGTTTGTTAAAATACAAGTAAGCAGAAAGACAAATAAATAAAGTAAGGTGCTTTCCCTTATACTCATCAATGATCTCCTAATGCGGGATAATGCCGTTCAGCCTGACACTTGTGCGGCTGAGACAGTATTATCATGGCTGCCGCAATGATGATACGGCAGAGAACTATTAATAATTTCTTTTTCTTCTTTTTCTTTTCCTTTTTCGTGGGCTGTTTCCAAACAATGCTAATTGACCCACCGGCGCACACGCGGGTACGCTTTTATATACTATAAATGAGCAGAGTCGTCAACTTGCACAAAGCCGGACTATCACAAGGCGTGTAGGGCGGCTGCGGCATCAACTTGTTGATGCAAACTTGTTGGCATTAACTTTGTTAATGCAGCCATTGCCCCCGCCTTCCTCGTTGAAAGACTTTATCTAACAATAATAATTTATGCAATTTGACAAATAGCGCTCATTTATAGTTATAGTAAACGACATAATGATTTGCACTTTGACTGTGTAGGGTCGGGGCTTGCCCCGACCTGTGTGTGACCCACTGTCCCATGTATGACAGGCGGGGGCAAGCCCCACGCCCTACAATAAATGTCTAAAAATTAATGTCGTTTACTATATATAAATAAAATGACGTTGCGTTTTCGGAAGGCTTATTTTTTCTTTTTGAGAGCGGTGATAAACGGCGCTATATCCTTGGCGTTGTATTTCAGCCTTTCGTAGGGTATAAGCTCGTTAAATACGCCCGTTGCCTTCATCGCTTTTATGTCGTTCAGATGCTGATAATAGATCAGCTCCTTGCGCTTGATCTGATGTTCGATAGTGTCGTGATATTTTCTTTTTGTAAATTCGTCGAACTCCCTCAGCAGACCTACATGGCGGTCGAGGAAGCTCGCTTTCAGCTTTTCGGGCGAATTTTGTATCGAGCCGGAGGCTGAATTGGGGTTGTTGGTGCGGTAGGCGCTCATTATCTCGTTGAAGAAATGCGCGTAGCCGTCGTAGGTAGTCACAAGCCTTACAACTAAGTCGAGCGACGTTGAAAACCTAAGTATCGGGAGCAGACGCTCTGTCCTGCCGACAATAGATGCCGTCGGGGTAAAATCGAGCATTATCATATCCCTCACCGAAAGATTTGCACCGTTGGGGCTTTCAAGCCGTTTGTAAAGCTCCTTGTCGTTCCACATCTTGCGCGGATAGAAGGTCTTTAAAAAATTATCATCGGGGTCAACAACGTTCGCGTCGTGGAAACAGATATTGCAGTCGGGGTGAGCTTCGAGATAATCTATCTGCTTTTGCAGCTTCGAGCTGTCGCACCAGTAGTCGTCGCCCTCGCAGATCGCGAAATACTTGGTCTTTATTGCGGGGATAACATACTTCTGTACAATATTTATGCCCTGACTGTACTGATTTTTTTCCTGGTAAATAGTCTGCATAAGCGCAGGGTACTTCTTTTCAAAGCGCTCGATGATAGCCTTCGAGCCGTCCGTGGAGCAGTCGTCGTGGACAAGCACCGTGAACTCATAATCGGTTTTCTGCGAACAGATGCTTTCAAGGCATTTTTCAAGCCATTTTTCGTGATTGTAACTCAGCACACAGGCTGTTACAATGGAAGCCATTCTTTTCCTCCCTTTACAGTTTCAGACCGTCAGCCAGACCCTTACACATACTTTTCAGTTTGCTGAATGCGTCGTCTTCGTACAGCAGCGTTTGTATCATTCGCTTAAAAACTCTCGAAAGCTCCTCAGAACCGAGATGATACTTTCTCCAAAGATAAATGCTGTTGCGCACCCAGTAATATTTTCTGAGCGGCGAGTGATTGAAAATGATTATTTTCTTGCCGAAGAAGGTCTTTTCGGTGCTTTGTCCGACCTCGTGGCAGAAACCGATGTAATTCATTCTTATTATCCTGAAGCCGGCTCGGGTGAGCGCGTAGCAGATGTCATAATCTACCATGTCGATGAACAGCTTTTCGTCAAAGCCGCCGACCGCCTTTATGCACCTTACATTGTTGAGCGCTCCCGACGTAATGCAGAACTTGACCTTCTCGTAAGCGCGTACCAAGCCGAAATCAACGCTGACGTTGTTGTCCTCGTATTTCGAGGTAATAATGGCAACATTTTCCTTTGCACGTTTTGCCAGCTTGTCGTATGTACTGATAATATCGGGCTGACAGACAGAATCCTGATCGAGCGACAGCACCCATTCCACGCCAAGCTCGTCCGCCTTGTCTATGATCTGATTCAGCGCCTTTGCGATGCCGAAATTATCTGCGTTTCTTATATAAATTATATTATTAAACTCCGCCGCCAGCGCTTTTATCTCGTCAATATTCTTCGAGGCGTTGTCGATGAGTATTACTTTCGTTACCTGCGGACTTATCGCTGTAATATTTTCCCGCAGTCTTTCAATATCGGGGTTGTAAAGAACTATTCCTGCGGCGTGCTTCATAATACTACCGTCCTTTGTTATTTTTTTCCGTATTCGTCAAGAAAACGGTCATAGAACTCCTCGCGCTTTCTGACGAGCTTGCTCCTGCTGAACTGTGTCGCTTTGGCAAAATTTCTGCGGGCGAGCTTGTCCAAGTTGACCCTCAGAACTCTGTTCACCGCTCTCACTATCTCGTCCGAGCTGCCTTTCTTAAAGAGACACACTCCCGGGATAAGCTCGGGGATACCCGCGATGTTCGTTCCGATAACGGGACAGCCGCGGCTCATGGCTTCGATTATGGCTCTCGGCAGACCCTCCTGCTTGCTGGGCTGAACGTAAATGTCGAGCGAATCGTAATATTCGGGCATTTTGTCCGCCGAAAGATTGCCGACGAACTTCACCCTGTCCGAAACGCCAAGCTCTCTTGCGAGGTCGCGCAGGAAATAATCATGCTTTGTGCCGTTGTAGCCGCCCGCCAGACGGTATTCAACATCATAGCCCTTATCGACAAGCGCCTTTATCGCCTGAATGACGTATTCCTGCCCCTTGTAGCGCGTATCGAGCGCCGCCGCCGTGCCTAAGATCAGCTTTTTATGCGGGTCAAAGCCCTTGAGCTTTGCAAGGCGCTTTTCGAGGGTAGCCGTCTGCGGCTCGTCGATAACGACGTTCGAGCAGCTGACGGTCACGCCTTTTGTGGGATAGCGCTTCTGTAAAAACTTGCCTGTAACATAGTAAACATATTTCGCGTGAGCGATGATAGTCCGCGTTTTCCAGTACATATAAGGCGCGACTGCCTTGCCGAGCAGACCGTGGTTCCAGTAGCTGTCCCACGAACAGCCCACGCTTTCGACTATGTACGGCTTTCCGTACTTTCTTATATATTTAACGGCGATCTGCGCTATCGAGCTTTGCGTTCTGAGTACAAAATAGTCGTTGTCCCTGACGCACTGTTCGATTATCGCTTCCGCCTTCGGCTTGTTGACAAAAAATGTCTTTACGCTTTTGAAGTTCGGCACGCTGATGACCTTTATCTGCGGCGGAACAAGGGTATTTTTCTTTCCCTCAACGGGCTTTGTGCGGATAAGAAATGTTATCTCGTCCGCAAGGTAGGAATATCTTTCGTAAAGCTCGTGGTAGGCAAATTCGTAATAATTGCCTTCTTTATCGTAGAACAAAGGACCGTCGTGAATAAAAGCCAGTTTCATTTACACTACTCCTTATTCTGACAGAATGTCCTGCCAGAATTTAAGATTTCTGTCGAAGGAAAAATCTTCCTCCCACTTTTTCATGGAATTTCGGCTGTAAGCCTTCCAGTTTTCAAGGTCTGACGAAAGCCGCAGAACTGCATCCGTCCAGTCGTCGGTGCTTTCTGCGTCGCTGATAAGTATGCCCGTTTCGCCGTCGGAAACAACATCGCGGTTGATACCCACGTCCGAAGCGATAGACGGCAGCCCGGCAGCCATATACTGGATAAGCTTGAAGCCGCCCTTGCCCATTGAACGCTGAATGTTGAGCAGCGGCATTATCCCGATATGGCATTTGAGCATCTCGCCGAGAACGATGTCACGCGCCCAGCGGATATTCCTTATTTTAAGGTACTTTGTTTCCATTTTCAGCGGAAGATTGCATATTACTGTCAGCGTGAGCTTTTTGCCGAGCTTTTCGCTGACCTCGCGTGCGGCGTTGTCGAGCGCGGGAACCACGTTTTTGATGTGTTTCAGTCCCGACGACGCGCCGACCCACAGAACGTTTATTCTTTCGCCGTAGGTCTTTTCGCGCTGACGGTTGATATTTGCCTTGTCGGACACGGTAAGGTCGCCGTCGGTAGTCGGCAGCAGCGAGACCTTATTGGCGCATTTTTTGGACAGCTTGCCTTTAAGATAATCGCTTGTCACGATTATCTGATCGCTGTACCTTTGCAGCAGGCGGGATTCCGCCTTTGTTATCTCGTTTATGCCGAAAATATCGTCGTCAAAGTCCCATATAACCTGCGTATTTTTAAGCAGATGTTCATACATCAGGTCGATCGGGAAAACGCAGACCTTCGGCACCGCCGCCCGCGAAATTACAATGGTATCGGGCTTTGAGATGATGTCGGCTGCAAAATTGAGGAAATTCTTGAAATAGATCATCAAATGATACTCGATCTTGCAGAGCAGAGTCGGCGAGTCGGAGTATTTTCTGAACATCTTGTCGGTGACGGTAAAGCGGTTCGTTATATCCACATTTCCGAGCTTTGAGGTGTATTGCAGTATCCGGTAATAGCTCGCCGCGTGGGTGAAGCCCCTTGTGTACACAGAGATCCTTTTCATTATGCCTGTCCTCCGGAATAAAGTGCGAGAGGGCTTGTTTTCAGCCCTTTTCGCTCTGTTTCTTTCTCATTCGCTTTTTGTATACCTTTAATATGCCAAATTTATACATTATCGGGCGGAGCCGTCTTTTTATCCGGTTTTTCAGCCGGAAGGTGCCGGGGAAATACTTCCTTTGCAGCCCGTAAACCGACATTGTTGCAAGGTCGGCGAACATTTCCTCGCGGCGCGGGTTCGGCTGCGCGGAACTTACCATCATGCCGCCGTTTATCGCGCTGTCGTTATCGAAATCAAGCTCGGCTACGTCAAGGCGCTTTCTTATCTGCCCGAACGCGGCGGCGGCTTTGTCATTGTTTACCAAGATCTGCGTAACGCCGATGTTGTCGTCCATTTCGGGCGCGGCTCCGCTGACGTACCAGTAATCGCCTGCGGTGAAGCTGCTGCGGCGGTGCTTGCCCTTGAACCGACAGTTATAGCACGAGGGGCGGGAGATCATTTCCTTGCTGTAAAATTGCAGCATCGGGTCAACGTCGTAAGGCTCGTCGTACTCGCTGCCGTCAGCATAAACAACGCGCATGGTTGTGCTGCCGTAGCCGTAGGTCTTTTCGCGGAACCTTACCTCTTTTATCTCTTTTTTGCTCCTCTTGATATGCCATTTGAGGTATTTTCTCCAGAATTTAGGCGACGGAACGCCCTTGCAGATAATATCCATAGTATAGAGATTATCGTAATCCTTGCCTAAAAATGTTAGCAAGCCCTCGATCTGACACGGCGTTCCTGTAAAAAGAACCGTTCTGCCGCTTTCGAGAAAGTCCTTCGCCTGCTTGTAGGTATTGCCGATGAAGCTCTGGACGTACTTCGACCTGTTAAATTTTGTTATATCGTCCATGCTTTCGATGAAGCTGTGACGGACGTTGAATTTCTCGTCATAGCCCGCGCCGAACACGCAGCCGCCCTGCTCAATGACAAATTCGGCGGCGGCGGGGAAAAATCCGCCCGAAGACGAGCTTTTCCTGAGCGTTTCGTTCCTGTTTCTGACAAGATACGCTTTGGGCTGATTATCCGCCTTTTTATTGTTGAGGACAGGACAGACCCTCTCGCATTTTTTGCAGTCAACGCATAAATTTTCATCGGTGGCGGGGTACCAAAAGCCTTCGCTGTCGGGCTTCATGGCTATGCAGTTTTTGGGGCAGCTGTTCATGCAAGCGGAGCAGCCGCAGCAGTTTTTTCCGACAAGCTCTGAAATATTCATAGTATATCACCCGGCTGTTATTTTTTTACGTTTTTAAGCGCGTTCGAAAGGTAGTTCCACGAGTATTTCCGCATTTTTTCGA
>CACYSH010000024.1 GCA_902776945.1 uncultured Ruminococcus sp. | reverse complement strand
CCCTTGACGATCCGCTCAATGATGCTGAGCGGCTCTTCCACGCCTGTGGGCGCATTCGGATTGGGGAATATGACGCCTCCGTTCTTCATCTTCGTCAGCCGCGGGATATACTCATAGGAATCGATCGTGAGCTCACTGGTCAGCGGGATCTGCTTGTAGTCGATCCCGTACAGCTCTGCCCACACGGGATAAAAACTGTATGTGATCTCCGGAAAGAGGATGGGATCGCCGTTCGTAAAAAACGTGAGAAAACACAGGGCCAGCACGTCATCGGAGCCCACGCCGACAAAGATCCTGCTGCTGTCGATCCCGTAGTGCTCAGCCAGCGCGTCCACCAGCATCGAGGCGTTCATATCCGGATAGAGGCGCAGGTCATCCGTATGCGCCATCAGCTCCTCCATAGCCTTCTTTACGCCGGGCGCCGGCGGATAGGGGCATTCGTTGGTGTTGAGTTTGATAATGTTCTTGTCTTTGGGCTGTTCACCCGCCGTGTAGGGTTCGATATTGATAAAATTCTTTCTCCATAGCTTTTCCATATTCTTGTCCTTCTTTCTTAAAAAGTTAATAGTTAATAGTGATTTAAAAAGTTAATAGTGAATAGTGAATAGTGAATAGTTAAGGTGTCCGCTTCGCGGACGTTGCGCGGCGATAGCTGCATTAACAAAGTTAATGCCAACAAGTTCATGCAGCCGCGCATTGACTCGCAAGTGTGTAATGAAAAATATTAGTGCGGCGCGCAGCGTCCGCATAATACGCGCCGCAGGCGCACCTTAACTATTCACTATTCACTATTAACTATTAACTAAATTCACTATTAACTTTATTAGTCGGGTATATATTCCCTGACGCGCAGTTTCACGCCCACGCTCTCTGCAACGTGCCGCGACTTCTCAACGTTTTCCTCGCCTATCACGTCAACGACCGTAAGCACGGTCTCGGGAACGTAGTTCTTGACCTCGCCCGCGAATTTAAGCATTGCGCCGTAGCTTCCCTCGCCGAACGTCGGGCGCGTTACCGCCATATAATCGGCTTCGTCGGGGGCATTAAGGCTTATGGAGATTATGTCGATAAGCCCCGCAAACTCCGGCGCGGTATCGCGGTGATTGATAAGGTCGGAAAGCCCGTTCGTATTGAGCCGAAGCGGGGTCTTTGTGCGCTCTTTGAGCCACTTAGCCACCTTTTTGAGCATTTCAAGCTCGCAGGTAGGCTCGCCGTAGCCGCAGAAAACGATATTTTTGTACTTGTCAAGCTCGCGTTTTGACAGATTTTCGGTAATTTCCTCAAAAGAGGGCGTATGCTCCAGCCACAGCGGGTCGGAGCCGTAAGCCGTGTCGCCGTTCTGCCGCAGACAGAAGGTGCAGGCGCACGGACATTTGTTTGTCAGATTAAGGTAAAGGCTGTCGCCCACCTCGTAAGATATAGTCATTGCTTTTCTCATAATATTTTTCCTCCCGAGAGCGTTTCAGCCCTCCAGCCGGGCGTTTTTAAAGCCCTTTTCAAAATTGCCCCATACCGTTATAGAATGGTCGCCGAAGAATCCGCCGTCGTCGAACCACGCCTGAAAACTCCCGCCGTCCATAAAATGGATACTGCAAAGGTTTATCTTGCGGGCAAATTCCTCCTCGGTTATCTCGCCGTCTGCGGAATTTTCGCCCCAGTCGCCCGCAAGGTATGTCAGCTCGTCGGCGGCGTATTCGCGCATTTTCTTATCCCAGTTTTCGCGGTCGCGCCAGAACTGCTCGGCGTTTTTTATGATCACGGCAAATTCATCGGCGGCATCATCATAAAAGGTGAACCGGATCTTTCTGCCGAGCCAGTCGCATTCGCATTCCCAGCTGCCGCCGTAGCGCTTGTCGAGGACGAAATCCCCGAGCAGGTCGGAGTGCATGGTAACGGGCTTTTTATACTCCTCCAGCACACCGAACAGGAAAGCGTTAGGCACCAGCTCGCCCAGTATCTCGGTGACATATATTTGCTCCGCGTATTTGGGGACATCATTATACTTGGCTTTTTCTCCGCTAAATGGACGGTGCGGGTGCGCCTTTACGCGGTATATTTTGAGCTTACCGAAGCGTTTGGAGTACGAACGTGTGTTTCTTTCCTCGTCGGTCAGCACCCATTCCATTTTGGTGCGTTCGCCGTTCTGCCTGCCCGTTGTGAGGTCTACCCAGCCGAGTACGTCTATGCTTGCGGCGGTATGGAACCAACTGCCGTCATCGTTTCTAAAGCTCACATACCCTACGGTCTCGTCGCAGGTGAGGACGAGAAATTCGTGCGTTTCTTCGAGGTAGTACTCTTTTTTGTTGTCGGGCAGAAGTCTATTGCCGAGCGTTACGGGGTATGACATTGGCGTTGTCCTCCTTTTTGTCTGTATATGGTTTATTTGTAGGGGCGCACTTATGTGTGCGCCCGTTTTGCAGGAAAAACGGCGCGGTTCGGAAACATCGCGCCCCTACATGAATTTCCACACTGTCGCGATTTTTTTGACCTTCGCGCAATTCGTTTGCAAAAATCGCTGCGCTCTTTTGCAAATTAAAATCGGCAATTTCCTTGTTTCCGTCACGATTTGCTGATTTTAACGCTTGTGCTTTTTTGTGGGATTTGCTCTGAATTGCCGATTTTAATTTTGAACTTAACGGCTTCTCTTTTCCGTTAATTTGCGAAGGCGGTCGGCTTTTGTGGGGGGAAGACCCTTTGCACGAACAAGTTCGTGCAAGAAGAAGGGTTATCCCCTTGCACGAGCTTGCTGGCATTAACATAGTTAATGCAGCCAACCCCTTCCTAAGACTTTTGGTTTGCCCTTGTTTTGCGATTTGGGTAGGCTTTGCGCCTAAAAATATCTTTTATCTTTTATCTCTTATCTTTTATCTATTTTGAATAGCTCTCCCGAAAATCTCGGCAGCGTTATCGTCAGCCTGTTGTTTTCGGCAGAGATTGGCTTGATTTCCTCATGCGGCACCGTCCCGCTGTATGTCTGCTCGTCCGAATGCAGAATCGGCTCCAGCGTTATATTCTCGCCATAATCAAAGCTGACAGTCTGCTCGCCGCCCGAAAAATTAAACGCACAAATTATCCTGCCGCCATTCTCCCGACACTCCCGCCGCTCATAAATATAGAAATTCTGATCGGCATTATCCGCCATTAACCAACGGAAATTGTTCGGGTCATACTCCGCACAATGCAAAGCAGGCTCGTTCAGATAAAGCGCCGTCAGAGTCTTGAAATATCGGTTGAAGCTCTCATGCAGAGGATATTTCAGAATGTCCCAGTCCTGCCCGCGGTTCTCGTCAAACTCGCGGAACTGCCCGTTCTCGCCGCCCATGAAATTCAGCTTTTTGCCCGGGTGCGTGTACATATACATATACATCGCCCGCGCCTGCGGGAACTTGTCCTCGTAATCGCCCCACATCTTGTTGATTATCGTCGCCTTGCCGTGAACGTTCTCGTCGTGGGAAAGCTCCAGCAGATAAAGCTCGTTATAGAAATACTGCATGGAAAACGTCAGCTTGTGATGATGTCCCCTGCGCTCAATGGGCGGCGTGCGGAAGTAATTGAGCGTGTCGTTCATCCAGCCCAGATCCCACTTGTAATCAAAGCCCAGTCCGCCGTACTGCGTGGGACAGGTTATCTTCGGGAAGGCGGTCGAATCCTCCGCGATAAGCATACAGTCGCCGTGCCGCATTTGCAGACCGCCGTTCATCTGCCGCAGAAAATTCAGCGAATTGGGATTCACGCCCCTGTTCGGGTCGCCCTGCCAGTAAATGGCACGGCTGATAGCGTCCATTCGCAGACCGTCAAAATGATATTTCGTAAGCCAGTAATCGGCGCAGGACTGCATGAAAGCCGCCGCATGGGGCTTGTTGAACAGAAAATTGCAGGTTCCCCATTCGCTCACCGCCACGTCCGACTCGGGGTATTCGTAAAGCGGCGTGCCGTCAAGCTCGCGCAGGGCGTAATCATCGAGCGCGAAATGCACAGGCACAAAGTCCATTATAGCGCCAAGCCCCGCGTTATGGAGCCTGTTGATAAGCTCCATGAGCTGTTTAGCCGTGCCGTAGCGGGAAGTAGGCGCGTAAAAGCCCGTGTTCTGATAGCCCCACGAAATATCTGCGGGGTGTTCCGAAAGCGGCATGAACTCAACGTGGGTAAAGCCGTTTTCTTTAAGATAGGGTATCAGCAGGTCGGCTATTTTGTCGTAGGTCATGAAACGCTTGTCGGGGTCGTCCTTTTCGAATACGAATCCGGGAGCCTCTTTCCACGCGCCGAGGTGCATTTCGTAGATATTTAGAGGCTTGTCGTAATTTTTGTCGCGGAAGTATATCCATTCGTCGTCGGTGAATTTAAAGCTGTCAAGGTCACGCACCACCGAACACCAGCGCGGGCGCAGTTCCATTCCGAAGCCGTAGGGGTCGCAATGTTCCTTAACCTCGCCGCTTTGGGTATAGACGACATATTTGTAAAAATGACCCTCTCGGGCTTCGGGTATCTGCACAGACCAGATACCTCTGTCGCAGTTCATTTGCCGGGGGTACCATTTATTGAAGTCTCCCACGACTGCGACCTTTGCGGCGTTTGGGGCGTAGATTCTGAATACAGCGCCGTTTCCGTTGAGGTGTGCGCCGAAATAATCATAAGCGTCGAATGCGTCTCCTCTGAAAAAGCTGTCAATTTCCATATCAGGTGATGTTCTCCTCCTTACGCGATAATATAATAATTATAAATGAGCAATAATAATTATAAATGAGCAATGTCCGCCCGTGAACGCCCCACAAAACCGCAATTTTACAGCATTTTCGAATAGGTTAGCGCATATTGGGCAAGCTCCCGCCCTGCAATTTTCCGCTTCGCGGTTTTCTTTAAATAATGCCAAAAGGCTTCCGGAAACAGAAGCCTTTTATTTGCTTATACTTAACGGTTCATTCGAACTTGTAGCCCTTGAAATAATAGCCTTCCTTATCGGCAAAACCGACAGTCTCATCATAGTCGGGAAGGTCGATGCTCTTTTCGTCAACAACGCGGTTTTCCATAAAAGCGACTATCTTGACCTTCTTCTCGGTGTCGTCATAGCCGTAATCGACCCTTACCGGGTGTTCGCTTATCGTATACGCTTCACAGACAACGCGCCCCTTGCCGTCATAAAGGAACCGCATTTCCCCCGTGGTCGGGTCGTCAAGGGTCGTGTCGATCTTGACAAAATCGGCGGGAGCCTTGTAAAGCGGTTTAAGCTCGTCGGCGCTGTATTCGGGCATTTCAGCAGACTGCTGCGCCTGAGTGGTAGTTATCGACTGAGCGCGGGTTATCTCCGCGACCTCGCTTTTCTGAGCGTCCGAGCCGCACCCGGCAAGCGTTGTCAGAGCTGCCGCAGCAATAACGGCAGCACAAATCTTCTTCATTTTCCTATCAATCCTTCCAAAGCCTTTCGGGATAAATACCCGCCGCGATGTTCTCGCGGACAGCCTCCTGCGCCGCTATCCTGTCGCGGGCGCTTGTCATACCGAACCATTTGTCCGTCGTTTCTATCAGGCGGCAGTCTGCTTCGCCGCGGTGCAGCATATCATTGATAACGGTAGGCAGCAGAAATTCCGCGCCCGCGTCGGTGCCGCTCTTTTCGAGGAACTTCACAAACTCCGCGCCCAGTGTGCCGATAAACTCGGCGGGGCAAGCCCACATATTCATCGAAACGTGCGAATCGCGGCTGATCTCTTTCGTGGTCGAAGCGCCCTTTTCGGTCAGCGCGATGACCTTGCCGTCCTCGTCGTGGATACCGTATGTCTCGGTTATGTTTGTCAGCATATCGTTTTCGTCGGCGGAGCATACGCCGCGTGTCACGGAACCCTCGCGGCTAAGAGTATTCCCGAGAATAAATCCCGGCATGGCAAGGTGGAGCTTACTGCCGTCTGCGGAGCCGTTCACAAGAAAATCGTGCATGGAGACAAAAGCCTGTCTGCCGTAAACGTCGTCGGCGTTGATAACGGCGAAAGGCTCGTTCACAACACCCTGACAGGCCAGCACGGCGTGACCCGTTCCCCAGGGTTTAACGCGCTCCAGATGCTTAAATTTGGCGGGAACGTCCTCGGTCTGCTGATAAACGTAATCGGTCTCGATCTGTCTGCCGATACGCGAGCCTATCATATCATCGAAAGCCTGTTTTATGTCGCGCCTTATTATAAACACGACCTTATCGAAGCCCGCCGCCTTAGCGTCGTAGATAGAGTAGTCCATGATTATCTCGTTGTTGGGACCTATCGGGTCGAGCTGCTTTATCCTGCCCTCGCCGTAGCGGGTGCCGAGACCTGCCGCCATTATTACAAGTGTTGTTTTCATTGTGTCATCTCCTAAAAAAATAAGATTATTCATAAATATTATTATCTCATATTTTGAACCGAATGTCAACACGAAATGCACGTTTTCGTTTGAATAATAAAACCCCGCCGTATTTACCCGGTCAAAAATATTGAAGTGTACTAAATTTTTCTCATAATGATGATTGACAACGGCACGGTTTTGGGGTATACTATAATATATAGGAAACCCCTCTGACGCGGCTGCGCCGCGCCACCTCCCCTTTCATGGGAGGCTTAATTTGGCGGAGGGGTCACACCGCAAAAAACACACAGGCATTACCGCAGGCAATGACCTTATGAAAGGAGCATCTCATCATGAAAAAATGGGCAGTTATCACAGGGGCAAGCTCGGGCATAGGCAGAGAGCTTGCAAAACTTTATTCGACAAGGGGCTTTGACATCGTGCTTGTCGCCCGCCGCCGCGACAGGCTTGAAGAGCTTGCCGATACGCTTAAATGCGATACAAAGATAATCGAGGCAGACCTTTCCGACCGCGACACCTGCAAGGCGCTTTTCGGCGAGGTCAGCGACATGAACGTGCAGCTGCTCATAAACTGCGCAGGCTTCGGCGCGGTGGGTACCTTCGAGCAGCTCGACCTCGACAAGCAGATAAAGATGATAGACGTAAACTGCACCGCCGCCGCTATCCTCACGCATGATTTTTTGAAGGACTTCCGCTACCGCGACAGCGGCGCGATACTGAACGTTGCGTCTTCGGCGGGGCTTATGCCGGGCGGCCCCAATATGGCGATGTACTATGCGACAAAATCGTTTATCGTTTCGCTTACAAACGGCATTTACGAGGAGCTTAAATCAGAGGGCAGTCATGTGAAGATCGCGGCGCTTTGTCCGGGCCCCGTCAACACCGAGTTCAATGATGTTGCGGAGGTAAGGTTCATGACTAAGGGCATTACGCCGCAGTATTGCGCCAAGTGTGCCGCGAGGGGGCTTGACCGCGGCGACCGCATTATTATCCCCGAGAATATTCTTGCCGTTACAAAGACCGCTTCAAAGCTGATACCCGAAGGGATAAGCATGAAGGTTGCGGGCTTTTATCAGAAAGGCAAGCTGGGCGGACTGCTGTAAACAAAGTGAATAGTGAATAGTTAATAGTTAATAGTTAAGGAGCGCCTTCGGCGCGTATTTTATAGTAAACGACATTAAAATTTGTGATTTGATTGTGTAGGGCGGGTGTTTATTGCAGTGTTCGTGAATTGCTCCGCCGTCACGGATTTTTTTGACCGCCCCGCATACACATTGCAGGGCGGGGCTTGCCCTATACGCGATAGCCTATTCAAAATCACTGTAAAATCGCGGCTTTGTGGGCGTTCACGGGCAAGCTGTCACACACGGGTCGAACAATCCACACAGGTCTGCTGCAATATATAATATTGTAGGGGTGCGCATTGCGCGTCCGTGTTTTGCGTGTTCGTGTATAAATCTCCACCGCCTTGATTTTCAGACCGTTGTGCTTTTTTTTCGCTTTGCTTGATCGTTTTATTATTGTGTATAGTGCATAATTATCCTACGCGCCGCCCCGCGTTTGCGGCAATGTGCATAAACTTGTTTTATTCGCCGTTTTTATGCAAAAATTTATTTCTTTTGCTATGGACAAACCGCGATAAATATTGTATAATAAACTATATAAAAAAACTTTGTAAGGAATTTTAAATTATGAGAGTTATAACCGGTTCGGCGAGGGGCAGAAAACTAAAAACGCTCGACTCGCTTGATATAAGACCTACCCCCGACGCGGTCAAGGAGGCTATTTTTTCCGTGATACAGTTCGACGTGCCGCACGCCGCCGTGCTTGATCTTTTCGCAGGCAGCGGTCAGCTGGGTATTGAAGCACTCAGCCGCGGCGCGAAGCACTGCGTTTTCGTTGATATGAGCGCCGCCGCTGTCGAGATCGTCCGCGATAATCTTGATACCTGCAAGTTTCCCCGCGAACAGACAAAGATCCTCCACATGGACAGCACGGAATATGTGAAGGTGGCAAAGGGCGGCTTTGACATTGCCTTTCTTGACCCGCCCTACCGAAACGGACTGCTTGAAAAGGCTCTGCCGTTTCTGGGCGATAAGATGAATCCCGCCGCGTTCGTTATCTGTGAGCATGAAACGGAGCTTACTCTGCCCGACGAATACCCCGGGCTTACGCTCCACAAAAGATACCGCTACGGTAAGGTCGCCGTGACCGTTTACCGCAGACCCACGGAGGACGACGACGAATGAGCAGCGAGGCACCAAGAAAGCGCATAGCCGTCTGCCCTGGCAGCTTTGACCCCATAACCAAAGGGCATATAGACATAATCGAACGCGCCGCAAAGATATTCGATAAGGTGATAGTGCTGGTGTCGTTCAATCCGAACAAAAGCGGCAGCGAATCGTTCACTATCGAGGAACGCATGATGCTGATACTAAAGGTCACGAAGCACCTTGAAAACGTGCTTGTGGACTGTCATCACGGGCTGCTTGCGGAGTATCTGGAACGCACTCATGCCTGCGCTATCGTCAAGGGGCTGCGTGCCGTTTCGGATTTTGAGTATGAGTTTCAGATGGCGCTTGCGAACAAGCAGCTTTATCCCGGTGCGGAGACGGTTTTTCTTACGACAAGCACCGAGAATATGTATCTTTCGTCGAGCGTGGTGAAGCAGATCGCGGGGCTGGGCGGGGATATTTCGAGCTTTGTTCCGCAGGAGATACTCAGCGATATAAATTCAAGGCTTTTCAGGAAGATTTAAAAAGGCAATTTGGTCAAGAAACAGTATAACAAGCATTCTGCGCAAATTGCCGAAAGCGCCCATTTATATAATCCAAGATACCAATTCAAGAAAGGATGTTCCATAAATGAACAACAACATGAGCATTGACGAGATCATTGAATTAATGGAGGAGCTGCTTGATAATTCCTCCGCAGTGCCGTTTTCCAGCAAGAAAATGATCGACTGCGAACAGATGAGGGATTACATAGACAATCTTCACCTGAGCCTGCCGCCCGAGCTTGAAAAGGCAAAGGAGACCCAGCGCCAGAGAGAAAATATAATCGCCGAAGGCAATGCCGAAGCCGAAAAAATCATCAAGAGGGCGGAGAACGAAGCCGATAAGATCGTGCGCAAGGCGGAGGAAGGGCTTGAAGCCGCCAAGAACAAGGCTTACGAGCTTGTCAGCGAGACCGAGATAACCAAGAATGCCGAAGCCCGCGCCGCCGAGATAATCAAAGCCGCGCATAACGAGGCGGAGGTTATCCTTGACGATGCAAAGGCGGAGGCAGATCAGATCATCACCGACGCACGCGAGAACGACAAGCGTATCCGCCGTGCGCTGGCTGACAGCGTGAACAAGGCGCTTTCCGATGCAAGAGAGGTTCTCGAAACCGCTCAGGCGAACATCTCGCAAAGCACCGATCAGGTCGTAAGCACCATGAACGCGGTGGAAAATCTTAACAGGCGTATCGGCGGTGATGTGGACTACGACGACCGCCGCGACGATGACGACTATGACGATGACGAAGACGACCGCTCCGATGATCCCGGCAGACGCAGAAAGTTCAAGTTCAGATAACAGCTTCTGAATAAGCATAACAAGCCCGACCGCCGCAAGGGGTCGGGCTTTAAAATAAGGGCTATAAATGAGCGCCTTTTGTTAAATTGCATAAATAATTAGATAAAGTCTTTACATGAGGACGGCGGGGGCAATGGCTGCATTAACAAAGTTAATGCCAACAAGTTTGCATCAACAAGTTGATGCCGCAGCCGCCCTGCAAGCCTTGTGATAGTTTGGATTTGTGCAAATTGACGGCACTGCTCATTTATAGATAAGAGGTAAAATAAATGAAAAAGACTGCAAAGACCGCCGCCGTCGCGCTGGCGCTGACTGCTGCTGCCGCAGGGCTGGCATCATGTTCGCCGCCGTCGTATGGTGCTTACGGCGCTTACGGGCCCGACCCCAATGCAACGCTTACGACCGTCAGTGAATCCGCTCCCGAAGCAGTTTCCCCACAGGCGGAAAGCGTTCCCGATAAATCCGCGCAGGACAGCACAGGCTCTTCCGAAAAAGACAGCTCCGAATCTGCCGAGAGCAAAGCCGACAAATCAAAATCGACCGATAACGACAGTTCGAAGTCTGCCGAAAGCAAAGCCGACAAAGCCAAATCTACCGATAAAGACAGTTCAAAATCTGCCGAAAGCAAAGCCGACAAATCAAAATCGACCGATAACGACAGTTCGAAGTCTGCCGAGAGCAAAGCCGACAAATCAAAATCGACCGATAACGGCAGTTCAAAATCTGCCGAGAGCAAAGCCGATAAATCCAAATCGACCGATAAAGACAGTTCGAAGTCTGCCGAAAGCAAAGCCGACAAATCAAAATCGACCGATAACGGCAGTTCGAAGTCTGCCGAGAGCAAAGCCGCCGACACAAGCTCGTCGGGCGGCGAAGCGGCAGGCTCCGCAAAGGACAAGCCCGCAGATGTCGGCAGTTCTGCCGAAGGTCAGACAGAGGGTTTTGAAATCGAAACAGCGGCGGACGACGATGCCGACATTTTCGCCGACGAGGACGGCATAGAGGAATACGACGAAATAGAGATAGCACCCGACATTGAGGACACCGAATAACCAACCCCGCACGGAGGTAAATATTATCATGAAGAAAACAAGACAGACCATGCTTATCGCGGCGATACTTACCGCCGCCGCAGGATTCAGCTCCTGCAATCTGCCCGGCAGCAACGAACAGAACGTTTACGGCCCGCCGCCCGACATTACCAAAGTGGCTTCGGAGACAGCCGCCGAAACGACAGCCGCCGAGTCTTCCGAAACGAGCGAGACTACCGCCGCGGCTGAAACATCAGCCACGACCACCACCAAGAAAAAGAAAAAGACTACCACCGAAAAGCCGACCGAGACCACCGCCGAAACGACAACGACCGAACAGGCGACGACAAAGGAGACCAAGCCGACGATCACCACTCAGCCGACCGCCATTACCACGAACATTCCCGAGCCTGTGCTTGAAACGACCGCTCCCGAAACGAGCGCCGCCGTATCGGAGACCTCGCCCACCGAAACAAGCGGCTCCGCCGCCGAAACGACCGTTACCGACGAATACGGAAATATCGTCACCACAAGCGAGACCGCCTTCTCGAACGTATATTCCACGCCTGACGGAAATGTTCCCGTCGGCGCTTACGGCTCGGCGGCGGCGTTCCCGAACGATGACAGCTCGAATATAAATATGACCTCAACGCTGCCCGCGCCCGTTTACGGACCGCCCGATGTATTTCAGTAAAGGAGTATAAATGAGCGGCTTCGGCGAACTGCATAAATAGACCTGTCCGTGAAGACGGCGGGGGCAAGCCTTGCGATAGTTTGGTTTTTTGCATTTTGACGAAAACGCCTGTTTACATTAAAGGAGTTACGCAATGATAGACGTTAATTTAAAGCTGGAGGGTATGGATACGCTCGCCGATTACCGCCGCAGTCTGTTTGAAAAACCGCGCCTGCGCTATCTTTTCTTAGAGCTTACATCGCGCTGCAACGAACGCTGTCTGCACTGCGGTAGCAGCTGCGGGGACATTGTTCTCGACGAAATGCCCGCCGAGACCTACTATCGCTTTCTGGACGAGGTAAAAGCCGATCTCGGCACGGACGACAAAATGCTCTGTATAACGGGCGGCGAACCGCTGCTGCGGCGCGAGTTCTTCGACATAATGGGCTATGCGCATAAACTGGGCTTTGCATGGGGAATGACCACGAACGCCACGCTCATCACGCGGGAGACAGCACAGCGGCTGCGCGACGCGGGCATGGCGACTGTATCGGTCAGCATAGACGGGCTTGAACCGACCCACGACGCATTCCGCCGCACGCCCGGCGGGTATAAGCTCGCCATGCGGGGGATAGAAAATCTGCTGGCGGTCGGCGGCTTCAAGACCGTGCAGGTAACGACCGTTGTAACGCATCAGAACATCGGCGAGCTTGACGAGCTGTTTGCGATATTCGACAAAATGGACATAGATTCGTGGCGAATACTCGGCATCGAGCCTATGGGCAGGGCGCTGAAATATCCCGAACTGCTGCTGACCCCCGACGACCACCGACATCTGATAAACTATATCCGCGACAAGCGCATGGCGGGCGAGCCTGTCTGCTACGGTTGCAGCCATTATTTGGGGCTGGAGTATGAGCATGAGGTGCGCGACTGGTATTATTTCTGTTTGGCGGGGCTGTACACGGCGAGTATCACGGCGAACGGCGATATAATCGCGTGTCTTGACATCGAGCGCCGTCCCGAACTGGTGCAGGGGAATATTCTGCGCGACCGTTTCAGCGAGGTATGGCAGAACGGTTTTAAGGCGTTCCGCCGCGATCTTTCGGACGATTGTGAAAAATGCCGTAACTGTGCGGAGGTCGCACATTGTCACGGCGATTCGTTCCATAGCTGGGATTTTGAGAAAAACGAACCGCGGCTGTGTTTTAAGGATATTCTTTGGTGATATTATAGTAAACGACATTAAAATTTGTGATTTAATTGTGTAGGGCGGGGATTGCTCCCGCCCGTGCAACCCCGAAATCTCCGTATTTTCAATGACTTTGAATTAGGTTAATGCAAATGGGGGCAAGCCCCCGCCCTACACAATCAACGAACAATTGAACAATTATTTATGTCGTTTACTATACCATAACAAAAACAAAGCGCTCTCCCTGCACAAAGGGAAAGCGCTTTTTGCGTTTTGCATATTGACTCACGGGCGCACACGCAGATGCGCCCCTACATTACAAATAACATTGTCGCCCACTTTACCGTAAATATCACGCATTATATATCCTCTGCGCCGACTTCTTTTGCCGAATATCATTCCCGCGGAAAAGCACCGGCAAAAACTCACTCAGCATACGCGAGGCGATCCGGTTCCCATACCGCGATTTTATCTTATCGGGAGTAAGATTCGTCGAAGCGATCGTCGGCAGCATACGGTTACTTCTGCCGTTGATGATATTGTAAAGGAACGTGTTGTAATATTTCGAACCGGAAGGCTCCGCGCCAAGATCGTCTATGACGAGAAGCGGCGCTGTCAGCAGATGTTCCATAGTGTCGCCCTCAACGCGCCCGAAATGCTCGCCTTCAAGCGTCCTCAGCATATCGAACGCCGACATGAATGCCGCAGATATTCCCATATCTCCGAGCCGCTTCACGATGCACGATGAGAAAAACGTCTTGCCAAGCCCTGTCTCGCCCATGAAAAGCATGGAACGCTTCGTACTCGTGCCGCCAAATTCCTGACAATAATTCATAAACATTGTCCAGTTCTTTACCATGCGCTCGCGAATTTCGCCGGGCGGGTAGAAATCGGCGCGAAATTCGTTGAAATCGTGCAGCCTTATCGCCGAACCGCTGCTCATTTCCTCAAGCGAATATTTCATCAGCAGCTGCTCTAAGCACTCGCAGCGGATACCGTCAACGTACCCCGTGTCGGAGCATTTCGGGCAGGTGAATTTCGGTTCGAGATATTTTGGGTCGCCTTTTTCTTTTTCGAGCATTATCGCTATGCTTTCGGATTTGGAAAGGCTGTCCTCGCGTATTTTTGCGGCGGTCTCGGCGGCGTGGCTGTCGTGCGAAGCCACGAGCTTTATTATCTTTATGTAGTTATCGCGGAGCTGCGTGCGAAGTCTGCTTACTTCGGGCATATTTTCGGAGACCTCCAGCTCGCGCAGGCGCTGTTCTTCGAGAGCCGCCGTTCTGCGGGATTCTATCTCCCTTGCGGCAAGCTCCGAAGCTCTTTCGGTGTATTTCATGGTTATTCGTCATCCTCCTTGAAGCCGATCTTTTCGGGGTCGTAGCTGCCCGCCTGAATATACCACTCGTCGATGCTGAACGAGCTGTCCCCGTTGTCGTCGGAGCCTTTTTTTCTTTCTGCGTAGCTGCTGTCCTGTTCGGCTGCGTCATCGGGAGTTTTTATCCCGTTTTCGTGCCAGTTCTTCAAAATTCCGTTCATGTATTTCAGATCGGTGCGCATTATGGCGTTGCGGCATTTTTCGTCGGCAAGCTCGATCATCTCGTCTGAAAATCCCCATTCCGCCCAGCTTGAGAGTATCTTTGACATTTGCGGGGTCAGCCGCACATCAAGATGCAGCAGCCTTTTGATCTTTGTTTCGAACTTATCATATTCGGTGAGCCTGCTTATTTCCTGCTCGATGTCGGGATATTCGGTTATACCGCGGTCGAACCAGTCGCGGGCGACGGTCTCGATATAGCGTACCTTGCCCTTGCCCGCATCGTGTGCGTACTGGGTCAGAATGATTATCGAAGGCACCGAAAAGCCGTAGTATTCGTACAGGCTCACAAATACGGAAAGCTCGCTGGGGTTGACCGTGCGCCCCAGAACGCGCTGCACCTGCTCGTAAAGCGCGGCGATCTCGTGGTTTTCGGCGGCTTTATCGGCAAGCTCCTTGTTTGAATACTTTAATACTATCTTCGCAGGCGGTTTCTTTTCGGGCTTGTCGGCGCTTTCGGTCGAATTGTTGGCGGTCGAAGGCGTTGCTGCTGCGGGAGACATCACAGGCGTTATCACCGGGGTCATTGTCGGTAACGCTGCGGGCATTACGGCGGGTGCGTCGCCGGAGGCAGGTTCGGCATAAAGCACGCCGTTCGACATCCAGAAAAGCAGCGCGTCGCCCGCCGTTTCGGGGGAAACTCCCGCCCGTGCCGAAAGTTCCTCGCTGTCGAGGTACGGGCTGTCCGAGCAGAGAGCGCAGAGCAGTATTTTGAAAAAATCCCCGTCGGCGGTTTTGATGAAGCCCTCCACCGAGCGGCAGGGGACATTGAAATATCTCCCGAACGAGGGGCAAGTGAGTTTAAATATCATTATTATTCTCCTAAAAGAGCGAAAAGGGGTCAAGGGGCTTGCAATGCAGAAAACCGCGAAGCGGAACCGGGGTCAAGGGGCTTCGCCCCTTGCGTGGGCTTGGGGGCAGCGCCCCCATTTAAATCAGCCGCACGCTCGTAAGTTTACCGCCCTCGCAAACAAGCGTGCGGCTGCCTTCCTTTGTGCGAAGTGAGCGGAGCGAACGAGCGGTCTGTGCGCCCTGCACTTTCTTTACGGTGGGGCAGAGCGCGGGATTGTGCGGCGGGGGCTTGTCCCCGCCGCCTGCGCCGCAAATCCTCACGGGGTTGCAATGCTTTGTAGGGGCGCGCATTGCGCGTCCGTGAATTGCCCCCGCCGCTTGTCGGCACGATTTTCCCAACCGCTGCGATTTTTTTGACCTTCGCGCAATTCGTTTGCGAAAATCGCTGCGCTCTTTCGCAAATTAAAATCGGCAATTTACTTGTTTCCGTCACGTTATGCAGATTTATTCACTTTGCTTGTTTTTGTTACTATTTCTCGAAATTGCCGATTTTAATTTTGGACTTAACGTCTTCTCTTTTCCGTAAACTTGCTGATGCCGCCGGCTTTTGTGGGGGAAGACCCTTTGCACGAACAAGTTCGTGCAAGAAGAAGGGTTATCCCTGCACGAACTCGTTCGTGCCAACCCCTTCCTAAGACTTTTGGTTTGCCCTCACTTTGCGCTTTTTTCTTTTGGTTTGCCTTCACTTTGCAATGAATCCGGCTTTCACATGGGTCTCCTTCGGCAGCCTTACCGTGAACGTCACCCTTTCACCTTCAACATTACACGCTATCTTACCTTTATGCGCTTCGGTTATCATCTTCGCTATCGACAATCCGATACCACTGCCGCCTGTCTCCCTCGTGCGGGACGAATCCCCGCGATAAAAACGGTCGAACAAAAGCCTTGTATCCCCCTGCGGCGGGTCGGAGCAAAGATTCGTGACCTCAAGCGTCAGATACTTGCCGCTCTCCGCCAATGAAAGCCCTATCGGATTTTCGGGCTTGCCGTACTTGACAGCATTTTCTAAAAGCGTTGAAAGCAGCATATCAAGCATTTTAGCGTCGCCGTTCACGATAACGCCCTCCGCAATGTTCGCTTCAAGAGGCTTGTTCTCGGCGTTGCAGTAGGTCTCGAAATCGTCCGCCAGCTTACGCGCCAGCGCCGTCAGGTCAAGCTCCGCAAAGCTGAAACTGCTGCTCTCACTGCTTTTGGCAAGCATTAACATTCTCTGCAAAAGGTCGTTTAAGCGGTCGGTCTGATTTATTGTGCTGCGCGTCCACTCGCTTTCGCCCGAGGTCATTTCGATGACCTCGGTGTTGGCGCGGATTATCGCAAGCGGCGTTTTAAGCTCGTGTCCCGCGTCGGTGATGAACCTCGCCTGCTTTTCCTGATTCTCGATAACGGGCTTGACCACGCGCTTTGAAAGCAGCACGATTATCACCGAGAACACCGCAAGCAGCCCCAGCGAGATACCCGCCGAGAGCTTTGCCACTCTGCCGAAGCTCTGCGCGGCGGTCGAAAAGTCGCAGAATACCGCAAGCCGCGAGCCGTCATTGAAGGTCTTGACCTGACAGCGGAAATTCATTCCGTTATAAAAGCCCTTGAAATCCTCGCGTGAGAAAACGTCCTCTGCGTATTCCTCGACTGTATCAAGCTCGACCGTTGCGATATTCAGCGTATTGTACACGGTGATAAAGCCGTCGGTGCGTGCGCTGAAATAACGCATGGTATATCTCCATTCGCGGTCGGCGCGGTTGTCGGGCTGAAATTCGCCGCGCATACCGAAGGGCGGCATTGCGCGAATATCGGGCAGCTTGCCGCCGTTTTCCACAAGAAGCGCCAGCGTGTCGTCAGTCTGCCGCAGGGTCTCGCGGAAGTTGAAGCCGTTGATGAAAAGTATCATGACCAGCTCGATAAAGAAAAGCGTGCCGATAGCCGCCGCCGAAAAGCGAAAGCTGAGTTTTTTAAGCATTTTTGTACTCCAGACTGTAACCTGCCCCGCGAGCCGCCCTTATCGTCACGGCGGAGCCTACCGAAGCAAGTCTTTTGCGAACGTATGAGATGTACACCCACACGACGTTTATTTCCGCATCGCTGTCGTAGCCCCATATTTTTTCCATAAAACGCTCGGTGGAGATGAGCATATTCGGGTTCTGCATCATGTATTCAAGCAGCTGATATTCCTTGCTGCCGAGCCGCAGCGAGCCTTTCGGCCCCGTCAGCTCGAAAGTGGAGCGTTTAAGGGTTATGTCGCCGAAGCGCAGGTCGTCGGAGGGCGCGGCTTCAGAAATTCTTCTCGTCATGGCGCGGACGCGGGCGAGCAGTTCTTTCATGGCGAAAGGCTTGGTGAGGTAGTCGTCTGCGCCCGCGTCAAGCCCGGTGACTTTATCTTCAAGCTCGCTGCGGGCGGTAAGCAGCAGAACGGGGATACCGTTGCCCTTGCGCCGAATTTCTTTAAGCACGTCAAGACCCGACATACCCGGCATCATAATGTCCATTATGATACCGTCATAGTTATCCGCCGAAGCGTAAGCAAGCGCGTCGGTGCCGTTATAAACGGGATCGACCGAATAATTGTTCACTTTCAGAACGGCGGTAAGCGCGTTTGAAAGCTCCTTTT
Source organism: uncultured Ruminococcus sp. (assembly GCA_902776945.1). Classification (GTDB taxonomy): domain Bacteria; phylum Bacillota; class Clostridia; order Oscillospirales; family Ruminococcaceae; genus YE71. The sequence continues at coordinate 80,373 of CACYSH010000024.1, read as the reverse complement.
CGTCCTCTGCGAGAAGTAATCTCATGATATGTCACACCCTTTATAAAAAATATTATTGATTCGGCAAGCAAATAATTGTTCGTTGATCGTGTAGGGCGGGGGCAAGTCCCCACCACATTATACCGATTTTATGTAGGGGCGCACCTATGTGTGCGCCCGTTCGGAAACAACGTGCCTATTGGCGGGCGCACACGCCGGTGCGCCCCTACAATTTGTATTGCATCGCCCACAAAATCGCGATTTTTACGGCATTTTAGAATAGGTTAGTGCGTATGGGGCAAGCCCCCGCCCTACAATTGTAATTGATAGATAGCGCCGACAAACGCTCATTTTACATATCACGCCGCCGCGCTTTCGTCCTCTGCCGCTGCCGAATCATCATCGGAAGAGCCTTCCTCAGCGGGGACGCTTTCCGTCGGCGCTTCGCTTTCGTCGTCTTTTTTGCCGAATTTTTCCTCTATAAGCTCCGCCGCCGCTGCGCCGTCTAAGGTATTTCCTTCGAAAGTCAGCTTGTCCAAATGCCGGTTTCCCGCAATGTAACCGTCATAATCTATCGTGAAATCCGCCGAAAAGCCGTTTTCTCCCGTACATTCTACTTTAAGACAGTCCTTTGCGCGGCTGCCGCTCCATGTGAGACTGCCGCCCGAAAGCTCTTCGAGCGTTTCGTTCACCGACTTGTCGCAGTAGATTTCCGCCGTTTCCTCAATGCGGCTCCAGTAAGTCTCCGAGATATACTGCGTGATCGAGATCTCATTCATCGTGAGATTCCTTGTGAAGCCGTTCATTATCAGCGCGTAGACAAGCATCATGCACCAAACAATACCGCTGACCCGCGAATCTCCCGTGAGCTTTGTTCTTTTAAAGATATAAAGCGGCGGCAGTATTGTGTAAGCCGTTTTCAGGCTGCTTGTATCGGCACCCATTTTTTTGATGTAGCGTCTGTCGAGCAGGCAAGCCGCGGGCGCGGAGATAAGCGCCGTTATCCATACGAGAAGCCCGAGCGGCATGGAATTGGCGTAGATCTCGATGAAAATGCCGAATAGCGGGATAAGTGCCGCATACCATAGACGGCTTGTTGTGAATCTGCGCCGTTCAAAGCCGACGTATTGATCGTCGGGTAAAAGATATTCCTCCAAAACGGGTGCCTCCTTTTCTGTTTTAATTATACCACATAGTTGCGGTCATGTCAACGTAATAACTATAAATGAGCGTTTTCGTCAAATTGCATAAATAAGCGCTGTCAGATAATGCCTTATTATGGAAACGGCGGGAGAAATCCCCCGCCGCTTCATAAAACCCGGTTTTGCGAATATATTGTGGCATCTGGAATAGAGGGCAGTATATATCATTCGCCGTTTTTCTCCTTGATATACGCCTTTTTCATCTCTTTATAGCTTCCGAGAAGCGGCTTTTCCAGATACCACTCGCCTTTCGGTATTTCGTCTAAACAATCGTAATTCTCACGCAGTATCCCGCACAGCTTCACCGCCTTATCATACAGCGAACGCGAACACGCAAATTTTGCCCTCGCCGCCTTTTTCTCCTCCAGCCGCGCATAGTAAAGGTTTTCACCGATACGCGCCTTGTCCTCCAGCTCGTTCACTCTGCCGTAAATGTCAGTGAAATAAACATTGTCGTCAAATTCGCCCGAAGGATGAATGTAGCGTTCGTCGCCGCTTACGGAATTGTAGCTGTTGAAATATGCGTCGTCGGGCGAAAGCGAATCCCATTCGTCAAGCTGAAACGCAGTCGTGTTTCTGTCAAGAATGTGTATGAACTCATGCGAAAAATTGTTCGTGACAGTCGTTTTGAACTGCTCGTACAGCTCGCTTTCCGTCAGGTGATCCGCCGCCTTTGCCTGCTTTTCGTCAAGCGGAGTTTCAAGCGCCACAAACGGGTGAAGCCCTATCTCCGCCGTGAATCCCGCCGCCCCGAATGAGGAAAGCTCGGGGTCGTCAACAATGGTGCTGCAAATAAGTATCCACGTTTCCGCGCCGAATTTCGTCGCTTCGGTAAGTATGGCGGGCGGCGACAGGGCGAGAAAATCCTTAAGCCCTTCCAGTATTTCCGCCTGACTGCCGTTGTAAGCCTTGCAGTAGTAGCCGCAGTAGCTTACGTCCTCGTCTATCGGGGCGAACATCACGCGCACATTGTAGGTGTTGAGAAGCTCGTCCAGAAGCTGCTCCGAACGGTCGCTGTCGGGCTGCGGCGGCTGGAAGTACAGCAGATATTCCTCTGTTTTCAGGTCAAGCCCGGTCGTGCCTATGGTCTGCTCGTATTTAAGCTCGGAGGGTACCGCAAGGCAGTAACGGCTGCCGTTATAGAAAATAAAATCATCGTCAAGGCTGTCACCGCGCATGGCGTATTTGCCCTTGCCTATCTCTTCGGAGACCTTGCCCGCTTCGAGGTCGATGACCCGCGACTTGCCGTTTTCGCCCGTGTAGGTGATATATCTTTTTGTGGCGGCGATGATATAGCTTATCTTTTCGGGGAGCTTGTCGGCGAGCAGCGCGGTGCCTTCTGCGGGTTCTCTTACGCACAGCCCCGAAGGCACAAGGTCTATCACTCTGCCGCTCAGTTCGGCGAGCGATTCGCGGTAGTAGGCGGGTATCTCAAGTATGCCGAGAGAAGTTACCTCGCCGCCGCCCGTTATGGTGAAGCGTTCGCCTTTGGCGGTGATTATCTCGAAGGTATCGCCGCTTTTGCTTATCACGCCCGCCGCCTTTACGTTCCGCGAAAGGCTTATCTCGGTCTGCGTTTCCGCGTCGAAAAGCGAAGAGGGCCCGCGGCGGCTGTTGCACAGGATAAATCTGCCGCTGTCCGTGACCCATACGCGGGTGCAGCTGCTTAACGGCAGCTCGAACTCGCTGCGGACGTTCATGCCGATGTCCATTATCCGGAATTTGTTTCCCATGCAGGAATAATAGCCGTCGTCAAAGCTGCCGCAGGTCTCCCAGTTGTAGGGATAGTAGCCCGTAGTAATCGAATCGGTCTCGCCGAGAATAAGCGACTTCTGCATATCGTATATTCTTATGTTGAAGGTTTCGAGCATAAGCCCGCCGTCTTCTTTTTCGCCGTCGGATTCGCTTTCGCTGTCAGCTTGACTTTCGCTTTCGGTTTTGCTTTCGCTGTCAGTTTGGCTTTCGCTTTCGGTTTTGCTTACGCTGTCAACGTGGCTATCGTTGTCGGTTTTGCTTTCGCTGTCAGCTTGACTTTCGCTTTCGGTTTCACTTTCGCTGTCAGCTTCACTATCGGTCTTGATTTTTAATTCTGTCTTGACGCATTCGAAAGCCACCACCGTTCCGTGATGATATTCAAGCTCGGGTTCCTTTTCGGGCAGACCGACCAGCTTGTAAACGCCCTGCTTTGAAGCGGGAACGAGCTTCAGCCCTTCAAGGGGCTTTGCAGCCGCGTACACCTCGGCGGTGGGGTCGGGCTTTTCGGGGGGCGTGGGAGCGGCGGCAGCTGTTGCGGCAATCGTGACGGCAGCGGTTTCTTTCCTGGGCGGCGGCGCTGCGGAAGCCGCAGAGGTTTCCGCAGCAGCGGTGACGGTCTGCGTTGTCTGCGGCGCGGCGGTCGATGTTTCGCGGGTGTCGATGTTCTCCGCGCAGCCCGTGAGCATTACCGCCGTTATCAGCGCGATGATTCGCCCTGTCAGTATTGATCTTTTCTTTTTCATTTATCTCTCCGGGAAAAATCTGTTTGAAAACAGCACGAGAGAGCCGATGAAGGCATCGGCTCCCCTGATTGTTAGGTTTTAGTTCATTGTTCCTGTCCCAACTCGGGACGTATCGTCATCACGGAGGAGGACGCATAGGTTTTTTGCTTGGCGTTCCGCGCTTGCCGCTTTCGGAGCTTTCTTCGTCATCAGCGGCGCCGCCGGTGGGGAAGGGCTTAATCACTCCGCCAAGGGCTTGAAGGTTGCCGCTGCTCGCAGCGAGTATTTCGCCGCCGGAGGCGGGTTGGAGCTTTGCGCCTTTTTCTCTGAGTATACCGCCGCTTACCTGCTCTAACTGGTCAAGGTCAAGCTCCTGCTCGGGGGTGCTGCTAAGATTCATGTTGTTATCTGCCATAATGGTACTTCCTTAAAATGGTTGTTTGGTTTTTATACGGGCTTTCCGGGTGTTATCTTGCACGTCCCTTTAATTAAGGGACTCTGGACAAAGGGCGTCCGGACGCTCTTGACAAGCCGCCTTCCGATCTGTCATCGTTATCAGCAGCGGCGCCGCCGGAGGGGAAGGGCTTAATCACTCCGCCGGTGGCTTGAAGGCTGTCACCGCCCGCAACGGGCATTATGCCGCCGGTGGCGGGTTGGAGCTTTGTGCCTTTTTCTCTTAATACTAATACGCCGCCGCCGCTTACCTGCTCCAGCTGTTCAAGGTCAAGCTCCTGCTTGGGTGTGTTGCTGATGTTCATGTTGTTGTCTGTCATAATTATTCCTCCTTAAATAGTTATCGGGACTGATACGGGCTTTGCGGAAGGGTGTTATCATACACGAACTCTCATTACAGGTCTTGCAGGCGTATTTATATCATCGCCGTCAAAGCCGCCCGGGTTATCAGCGGGGTTGATGTCGCCGCGATTTCCTTTTACGCGAATACTGTCGCCGCAGGCTGCGGGGACTTCGCCGGCGATCGTGGTCTCTTTGGACTTTCTGCCTCTCATAGTGCCGCCGCTTACCTGCTCCAGCTGGTGAAGGTCAAGTTCCTGTTCGGGTGTGTTGCTGATGTTCATGTTGTTGTCTGTCATAATTATTCCTCCTTAAAATGCTTTTCGGTTCTTTTCGGGAGCTTTGTTGTTCCCTTTCGTTAATATAAGTATAGCATTTCAAGCGTAATAAGTCAATATACAATTTTACCTGTATCTGTAAACTAAACGACGCTTTAACACGTTTCTGTATATTAATCAGCACTTTAGCCGCAAATTGTAAACAAAACGGAGCCTTGCACGCGCAGGCGGGCGGGTCTTTTGCAAAAAATCGGCAATTTCACTTGATTCCCTCCCGCTTTTGCGGGGCTTTCGAAATTGCCGATCCTGTTTCAAAAATATTCGCTTATATTATTCGGTCTTTGAAGCCGCGATAACAGCTGTAACAAGGTTCGCGGGGAGCTGGTCGTAACGCGCAGTCTCCAGCGTGAAGCTGCCCTGACCCTGCGTCATCTGACGGAGCGTCAGCGTAAAGTCGCTCATTTCGGCTATCGGAACTTCTGCCGTAACAACGGTCATGCCCTTTTCGGTCTCGGAGGGAACCATGCCCATAACTCTGCCGCGGCGCTTGTTCAGCTCGCCGATAACGTCGCCCGTGTTCTCATCGGGAACGGCAACTTCAAGGTTGCCGACAGGCTCCAGCAGCATAGGCTCCGCCTGCGGAATGCCGTCCCTGAAAGCGATGGAAGCCGCCGTCTTGAACGCCATTTCGGAAGAGTCAACAGGGTGATACGAACCGTCAACAAGGATAGCCTTAACGCCCACAACGGGATAGCCCGCGAGAACGCCGTGCTTTACGCACTCCTGCAAGCCCTTTTCAACAGCGGGGAAGTAGTTCTTCGGAACCGCGCCGCCGAATACCCTTTCTTCAAAGATAAGTTCGTCGGAAATGCACGGCTCGAACTCTATCCAAACGTCGCCGAACTGTCCGTGACCGCCCGACTGCTTCTTGTGTCTGCCCTGTACCTTGACCTTCTTGCGGATAGTCTCCTTGTAGGCGATCTTCGGCACGGAGGTAACAACGTCAACGCCGAAATCTCTCTTGAGCTTCGAAACAACGGTCTCAAGGTGCAGACCGCCCAGCGTGGAAAGTATCATCTCGAAGGTGTCGGGATCCTGCGCATAGGTCAGCGACATATCCTCTTCAAGCATACGCGCAATGGCGTTCGAGATCTTGCTCTCGTCGTTCTGCGAGGCGGCTCTTACGGCAACGCGGTAAGTCGGTTTCGGGAAATTGGGCTTTTCGAAAGCGACAACTCTTGAAGCGTCGCAGAGCGTGTCGCCCGTGTTCGCAGAGAGCTTCACAGCCGCGCAGATGTCGCCCGTGCCTACTTCGCTTGTCTCGATCTGCTTTTTGCCGATGAGATAATACAGCTTGCCGACCTTCTCGGTCGAGCCTGTTGCGGCGTTTACCACTTCGGAATTGCTCTTCAATACGCCCGACTGTACGCGGATATAGCTCATCTTGCCTACGAAGGGGTCGGCAACGGTCTTGAAGATATTGGCAGTGAGCGGGTCGTCCTTGGAGGAGGTTATATCAACGATATTGCCGTCCTTGTCTGTGGCGGGCTTGTCGTCCTTTTCGGCGGGAGCGGGCAGAAGCAGGGTTATCTCCTTCATAAGCATATCAATGCCTTCAAGGGTAGCGGCGGAAACGCACACTACGGGCGAGATAAGACCCTTGTTCAGACCGTTGTGGATACCGTCAACAAGCTCGTCGTGGGTGAAAGGCTCGCCCTCGAAGAACTTTTCCATAAGCTCCTCGTCGGTCTCGGCGATAGCTTCGGAAACAGCCTCGATAAGACCGTCTATGCGGTATTCCATTTTCTCGGAGACCTCTGCGGTAGGCATATCGGTCTCGACTGCCTTGCCGTTTTCGTACTTATACGCCTTCATCTCGATGAGGTTCACATAGGAAACTATCTTTCTGTCGGCGATAACGGGAACGACCACGGGGCAAACGGTGGGACCGAACTCGGTTTTCAGCTCGGTGAAGATGTTGTTGAAGTTGGCGTTTTCGTCGTCGAGCTTGGTGACAACGAACATTGTGGGCTTGCCCATTTTCTTGGCGTAGTTATACGCCTTGTGGGTGCCGACCTTAACGCCCGACTTGCCCGAAACGGTTATCATGCAGCAGCCGCAGGCGGAGATACCCTCGACCATAGACTGTTCGAAATCGAGCAGACCGGGGGTGTCGAGGAGGTTTACCTTAAAGCCGTCCCTTTCATAGCAGGAAAGGGAGGTGTAGACCGAGCATTTGCGGGCTACTTCCTCGGCGGTGTAGTCAGAGACGGTGTTGCCGTCGGCTACCTTGCCGAAGCGGTCGGAAACTCCTGCGCTGTAAAGCAGAGCCTCGACAAGAGTAGTCTTGCCGGAACCTGCGTGACCCGCGATTGCGATATTTTTGATCTTGGTGTTGTCATAGCTTTTCAAAACGATTCGCTCCTATTCTTTATTTAAAATTTACAGTTTGTCAGTAAGATATTTGTCAGATTAGCCAAATTCCCTAAAAAATTGCAACCGTATGAACCTATTATATAATATTTTCACACAGATGTCAAGGATTTTTTTACAAAAAAATCGCCGATTTATGAAAAAATATGCGAAAGTCCTGTGAAAAGCGAATTTTGTATATGAAATGGCAGATTTTAAAGCAAAGTGAAGGCAAACCAAAAGTCTCAGGAAGTTGAGATAATCGCAATAACCCTTCTTCAGAAGGGTTTCCCCCACAAAAGCCGGCGGCATCAGCAAGTTTACGGAAAAGAGAAGACGTTAAGTCCAAAATTAAAATCGGCAATTTCAAGAAAGAGCAACAAAAACAAGCAAAGTGAATGAATCTGCAAGAATGAGCGGAAACAAGCAAATTGCCGATTTTAATTTGCGAAAGAGCGCAGCGATTTTCGCAAACGAATTGCGCGAAGGTCAGAAAATTGCGACGGTGGGGCAGAATTGCGCAGTCAAGCGGCGGGGGTTGAACCTGCCCCCGCCCTACAATATTTGCGCAAAATCGGGTTTTTGCACGGTCGGGAAAAATCGGCGGGGGTATTTTGCGGGCGATCATCAAAAGTTAAAAACGCTATTATTTGGATAAATTATTAAATGTCGCAAAGACCTTGAATTTTATTAAAAAAAGTATTATAATTAATAATAGATAAATTACCCATTGTATGGAGTATAAAACGGAGAACAATAGTTATGAAAACAGCACTTAAACTGACGGCGCTTGCGGCAGCCCTGCTCACGGCGCTGACCCTCGCGGGGTGCATACCCTATTATTATCAAAAAGAGCCGGGCAGGATATTCAAAGCCAACCGTGATGAATACATAGATAAGACCATAAACCTCGCGAACGAGACCTACGGCACGGAGTTCAGGTTCGAAAGAAAGCTCTCGCCAAAAGGCGGGGCGCTCTGTCACATCGCCGTAACCTGTGACGAGCTGGGCGACAAGGAAGTTGACCTGCGCCTCTTCGATGAGGTGCTTGGTGCCTATACGGATTATTCTTACCTCATGTACGGCAGCGAGGCTCTTGAAAGGATAATGAAAGCGGCTAAGGATGCCGCACCCGATTGTGCGGTGGAGGTATACGATATTTCGGATAATCATTGTATCTACGCGCCCGCAGGCGGCATACACAGCCCGGACGACTACCTCATGAACAATAATTTCAAGATAATGATATATCTGCCCGATAAGCTCGAAAAGGATGAACTTGTCGCGGAGTACAAAAGGCTTGCCCGCGCTATGCTCGGCGCAGGCATAAACTGCGAAGAATTTCATGTCGGCTGTCCCGTACCGGCAGAATGTATTAAACCGCTCGACCATATCATTGCCGATATTGGCGAAGAAGATGACAACAGGATACCGTTCTACTGCGAGAGGAACATATTTTACCGCGGGGTCAGGAGCCTTTACAGGCATATCAACGAACCTAAGAAAAACGATGAATACGAACTGTATATAGACGGGGACTATTGGCGGGAAAGTCTGCTTGATGAAACGGAGAACGGAAATGAAAACGGCACTTAAACTGACGGCGCTAATCGCGACAGGCACCGCGCTTATCTCGCTGGCGGGGTGCGCAGCGGGTATCGCGCAAGGCTTTTCGGGCAATCGCAGGGACGATATAAACGCCGCGGTACAGACCCTTAACGAACGCTTCGGCACGGAGTTCAAGCTCAAATCGAAAAAGATGTCGGGCGGCGCGACCTGCAATTTCACCGCCACCTGTCCCGAAACGGGCGACAAAGAAATATACATCTTTCAGTTCGACAGGGACAAGACGGTTCAGACCGACTACATCTATGTGCGCTACGGCGCGGAGGCTCTTGAAAAAATACGCAGGGCGGCGGAAACGGCTTGTCCGGGCTGCAAGGTGATCGTGAACGAGCGCGTTTACAATCATCTGCACAGCTGTGATTACGACAAAAACACCGACCTCGCGGCGTATCTGCAAGACAACAGTTTCGATGTGGACGTACTTATGCCGCGTATGCTCGGCAAAACGGAGCTTGAAGCGTTTTATCACAGCCTTGAAGTGTTCATGCACGACGGCGGCATTTACTGCAAGGAGCTGACGCTCGGCTGCCCCGAGGATTTTGATTCGGTAGTGCCGCCCGACCATATCATCTGCACTAACGAGGGGCAGTATTCGGGTATAAGTTCGGAGGAATACACCTACTCCGCCTACTGTCCCAATTACATTACAAAGAACAACGACCCTTTAGACAGTTCAAGTCCTTACGCCGTCTTTATTGACGGACAGCGGGTCAGGTTCGGGGATAACGCACAATAACATAACTGTTTTTTCGGCAGGAAAGAGAACCTGCCAAAAGGCAGCTTTAGGCAGCTTAAGCATACAAAAGATGCCGATACTGATACTGTAAATGTTACTGTAAATGAAACCGATATTGATACTGTTATTGTTATTGAGACTGTAAATGAAACCGATATTGATATTGTTACATATATGCTCGCATAAAACAACAAAAACAACAACCAAAAAATAAAAAATCAAAAAAGGAGAATTTATCATGGCAAAGACAGCTTTACTTTTTTCGGGACAAGGCTCGCAGTATGCGGGTATGGCTAAGGACTTTTACGACAACGAACCCGGTGCAAGGATAGTATTCAAAATAGCAGACGACGTACTGGGCTATAAGCTCGAAGACATAGTTTTCGCAGACGACCCCACAGAGCTTAACAAGACCGTATATTCTCAGCCCGCTATTATGGCTTGTTCGCTCTGCGCGTTTGAAGCGCTTGACACTCACGGCGTGAAGTTCGAAGCCGTTGCGGGACATTCTCTCGGCGAATACGCGGCTATGGCGGCTGCCGGTATGCTCTCCTACGAGGACGCTTTCAGGCTTATCAGGATCCGTGCCGAAGCTATGCAGAAGTGTGCCGAGACAAGCGGCGGCGTTATGTATGCTATGCTTGGCTGCACCCCCGCCGAAGTCGAAGCCGCCTGCGAAAAGACCGAAGGCTATGTAGTCCCCGTAAATTACAATTCCCCCGTGCAGACCGTTATCGCGGGCGAGGAAAAAGCCGCCGAAGCCGCCGCGGAGCTTATCAAGCAGGCAAGCTCCGCCAAGCGCGTGAAGGCTGTCAAGCTCAATGTAGCGTCGGCGTTCCACAGCGAGCTTATGCGCCCCGCCGCAGAGGAATTTCTTGCCAAGTCGGAGGGGATAAAGTTCGCCGAGCCGAAATGCGCTTTCTATTCGAACGTGCTGGGCGCTCCGCTCACCGATTTTTCCAATATGAGGGAAATGCTTGCGAAGCACATTGTTTCCCCCGTGCGCTTTACCGACGAACTGAATGCTATGAAAAATGCGGGCTTTGATATGTTCATCGAGTGCGGTCCCGGCAAGGTGCTGACGGGGCTTGTCAAGAAAACTCTCGAAGGCGTTCAGGCGGTGAACTGCGAGGATATGGAATCGCTGGGGGCTGTTGTGGGCTGATGAAATTCGTCTACACCCCGCAGGACGAGTGCTGGGCGGCGCGGAAAAACGGCGTTAAGATAGTTTTTGACGTAAAGCCGGACGAAGCGCAGACGGCGTTCGCGGAGCGGCTTGCCGACTGTTACCGCGAGGCTTTCCCGCGCATCTGCGAATATCTGTTCGCGCAGGAGGATTTTCAGGCGAGCTTTATCCCCGACCCCGCCGCGCTGAAACTCGATTTTATCTGTTTTTTCGGCGGCAGAACCGAGCTTTGGTACAGATATTATCTGCCGTATAAAGACCGCAGGGTCGATTACGCAATGGACGTGTACTTTAAGGGGTGCTTTGAAGAATTTACGGGAATATTTATTGACTGTTGACTAAGGAGGGAAAAAGTGTGAAACGCAAGGATTACATAACATGGGACGAATACTTTATGGGGGTGGCTTTGCTTTCGGCGGAGCGCAGCAAGGACGCACATACGCAGGTCGGGGCGTGCATTGTTTCCGACGAAAACAAGATACTTTCGGTAGGCTACAACGGTATGCCGACCGGCTGTAATGACGACGATATGCCCTGGGGGCGCGAGGGCGACAAGCTCGATACCAAGTATCCGTTTGTCTGCCATGCGGAGCTAAACGCCATTTTGAACAGCGGGACTTCGCTTAAAGGCGGGCGGCTTTACGTTTCGCTTTTCCCCTGTAATGAGTGCGCTAAGGCTATCATTCAGAGCGGTATCAAGGAAGTTGTTTACCTTTCGGACAAGTATGCCGATTCGGAGGAGACACGCGCAAGTAAGATGATGCTTGAAATGGTCGGCGTGAAGTGCAGGCAGTATAGGTCGGAAGGAAGAGTAATCAGGATAGAGCTGTAAGAAGGCTGTTCGCGGGCGCTCACGCAGGAGCGCCCATACAATACGGCATTGCCGAACAGGGCATATTTTCGGGAACCGGTGCGGATAAATACGTCCGGTCGCCCGACAATAATAAGCCGCTTATTATATTATAACGGATTCCAAGGAGAAAAAAGAATATGAAACTCAGACTTGAACTGAAAAAGGTCGTGGACGATTCCTACGACATCGAAATAGGTCACGCATTGACCGAAAAATGCGCCGCCGACATCGAGGGCGGTCTCTTCGGCAAGATAAAACGTATCGCCATAGTCACCGATTCAAACGTTGAACCGCTCTATGCACAGCCTATTTGCAAACTGCTTGCGGATAAGGGCTTTGACGTTCGGCTCTTCACTATCCCCGCGGGCGAAAAAAGCAAGACCCGTGAAATGAAGGAGTTTGTCGAGGATTCAATGCTTTCGGCAGGCTTCCGCCGCGACTGCGCCGTGCTTGCAACAGGCGGCGGCGTTGTCAGCGACCTTGCGGGCTTCGTCGCGGGAACATACGGGCGCGGCGTGCCTTTTGCCACCTTCTCGACCACGCTGCTTTCGGCGGCAGACGCTTCGGTGGGCGGCAAAACGGCGGTCGATACGCCCCTTGCGACAAATCTTATCGGGCTTTTCAATCAGCCTGCCAAGGTCTGGATAGACATTGACACCTGGAAAACTCTGCCGCGCCGCGAGATAGCAAGCGGTCTTTCCGAGACGATAAAGCACGGTTGTCTCGGCGATAAGGAGCTTTTTGAGTATCTTGAAAGTAACATAGAAAAGGTCTTTGACTGCGACACCGAAGTTTGCGAGTACATCGCCCTTCATAACTGCCGCGTGAAGTACGCCGTTGTCATGAAGGACGAGCGCGAATCGGGTCTGCGCGAGGTGCTTAATCTCGGTCACACGGTCGGCAGGGCTATCGAAACGCTTTCCGATTACAAACTTCTGCACGGCGAGGCGGTCGGCATCGGCATGGCGGCGCAGGTGCGGCTCGGAAACGCGCTCGGTTTCATCAGCGAAGAAGATATGATTCGCGTTATAGAACTGTACAAACGCGCCGAACTGCCCGTGGCTATCCCCGACTATATCGACCGTGCGGCTCTTGTGAAAAAGCTCTACACCGATAAGAAGGTACGCAACGGCAAACTGCGTTTCGTCTTTGAAAAGGGCATTGGCGAAGTCGTCCACGACGGTGAGAAGTACGGTATGGAGATAGCCGAAAGTCAGATAGCCGCCGTTCTGGAGAATATGTAAGGGCGTTTCTGTGTGAACGCCCGCGCTCAGTCTGTTGACGGCTGCTGACGGCAGAACGCAAGTGCCGTCAACACGGTTTTACCCCGTAAAATCAATGGTTTTGAGCTTTTGTTGACGGCAGAACAGCAAAAATCATAAACTTTTATAAAAATTATCGAATAGTATTTTTATAAAGTTTGTAAAAAGTGCCGTCACACCGTCAACAACTGTATTTTTGCAGTAACAGCGCGGGGTTTAAATTTTATTGTCCAAAAATTTGCACATCAAAAGCGACTGATCTTGACAGATGTTCTCATTATCGGTAAAAACGCAAGGAGTAAGAGATAAGATATGGATATTACGATAACACCCGGAAAATTAAGCGGCGCGGTGCGTGTGCCGCCTTCGAAAAGCGCGGCGCACCGTCTGATAATCGCGGCGGCGCTCGCGGAGGGCAGGTCGGTGATCACGGACGTTTATTTCTCGAAGGACGTTCTGGCGACAATCGGCGCGATGAAGGCGCTCGGCGCGGAAATAGAATGCGACGGCAGCACGGTCACGATAGACGGCATAAAAGCTCCGCCCGAAAAGGCTGTACTCGACTGCTGCGAAAGCGGCTCTACGCTGCGGTTCCTGATACCTGTGGCGTGTGCGCTGGGGGTTGAAGCAACGTTTGTCGGGCAGGGAAGGCTTCCCGAACGACCGATAACGCCCTATCTTGAAGAGTTGCCAAAACATGGCATAACATTTGATTATAATAATACAATGCCGTTCACGGTGCGCGGCAAACTCACGGGCGGCGAGTTCAGGATAGCGGGGGACATTTCCTCGCAGTTCATCACGGGTCTGCTGCTGGCTTTGCCGCTCATCAAGGGCGAAAGCAGGATAACGCTTACCTCCGCGCTCGAATCACGCCCGTATGTCGATCTTACCCGCGACGTTCTGGCGAAATTCGGCTGTGATGTCACGGGGGACGAACACGGTTTCGCGCTTTCGGGTACCGAATTAAAGCCTTACAGCGGCGCGGTCGAGGGCGATTATTCGCAGGCGGCGTTCTTTTACGCGGCGAACGCGCTCGGTTCGGCGCTTGATATTTCGGGCTTAAATGTAAATTCTTTTCAGGGCGACAAAAAAATCGTTGAAATTTGCAAACAAATGGTGTATAATAAGAGTGATACAGGCAGACCGAAAGCGTTTGAGATCGACTGCTCGGATATTCCCGACCTCGTGCCGATACTGGCTGTATTGGCGAGCTTCTGCGAGGGTACCTCGCGCATAACGAACGCGGCGCGGCTGCGTATCAAGGAGTGCGACCGTCTTACGGCAATGGCGGAAAGCCTTAACGCGGTGGGCGGGAAAGTCACCGAGCTGCCCGACGGGCTTATCATCGAGGGCAGGGAAACTCTTGACGGCGGCACCGTTCCCGATTTCAACGACCACCGCATACCAATGGCAATGGCGATCGCCGCCACGCGCTGTGCGGCTCCCGTGAAGATACTGGGCGCTCAGTGCGTTTCAAAGAGCTACCCCGATTTCTTCGAGGTATACGAATCGCTCGGCGGCAAAATCGAAAGAAGTGAACAGTGAGAAGAAGTGAATAGTGAGAAGAAGTGAATAGTGAATAGTGAATAGTGAATAGTTAAGGTGTCCGCTTCGCGGACGTTATTATCGGCTTCGCCGCGCACTGAATTTTTTAATTTGAGCCGAATAGCCATTAGTGCGGCGCTTGCGTCCGCATAATACGCGCCGAAGGCGCTCCTTAACTATTCACTATTCACTATTAACTATTAACTTTTATAATGCGCCGAAGGCGCTCCTTAACTATTCACTATTCACTATTAACTATTAACTTTTATAATGCGCCGAAGGCGATTCCTTAACTATCAACTATTCACTATTAACTATTAACTTTTTAAGTGGGGGTGAGGTTGTTGGAATATGCGAAGAGGATACGCGCTCTTGCGGGCGACGGCGAGCTTATTCTGGGCGCGGCGGGAACGGTCATCGAGGACGGCGGCGGGAGAGTTCTGCTTGTGAAGCGCTGTGACTGCGGCAAGTGGGGGATTCCCGGCGGGCTTATGGAATACGGCGAAACAATGGAGCAGACCGCTATCCGCGAGGCTCGTGAGGAAACCGGGCTTGATGTTGCCGCCGACGCGCTGCTCGGTATCTATTCGGGGTATTTTTCACGGTGGAACAAAACGCAGCCGATTGTGGCGGCGTTCATAGCGCATAAGATAGGCGGCGAGCTGTACTGCGACCATATCGAAACGGACGAGCTTGGCTGGTTCGGCAAAGACGACCTGCCGGAGATTTACAGCGAACAGCACAAGGCGATATTGGCGGACTACTTTTCGGGCGGCAGAGGATTTTACAGATAAAGTGAAAAAAGTTAATAGTGAAAAAAGTTAATAGTTAATAGTGAATAGTGAATAGTTAAGGTGTCCGCTTCGCGGACGTTATTATGCGCCGGCTTCGCCGCGCACTGAATTTTTTAATTTGAGCCGCGGCTTCGCCGCGCACTGAATTTTTTAATTTGAGCCGAATAGCCATTAGTGCGGCGCTTGCGTCCGCATAATACGCGCCGAAGGCGCTCCTTAACTATTAACTATTCACTATTCATTATTAACTTGTTATAGTATAGTATGTTTTGGTAAAAGGAAAAATTATCGGGGAGCGGAACGCTTCCGACTTAGGAGGATATACAATGGCATCATCATGGAGCAATAACATTTCGTTTTCGGTATTCGGCGAAAGCCACGGCCCCGCAATAGGCGTGGTCATTGACAACGTGCCGCCCGGAGAATCAATAGATATGGACAAGCTCTTGCAGTTCATGTCCCGCCGCGCCCCGAAGAAGGACGCTACTTCTACCCAGCGCCGCGAAAAGGATATGCCGCAGATAATGTCGGGCTTCTTAAACGGCAAGACTACCGGCACGCCCCTCTGCGCGTTTATCCAGAATACCGACCAGCACTCGAACGATTATGTGAAGTCGAAGCTCGATACGCTCGTGCGCCCCGGTCACGCCGATTATACGGGCGCTATACGCTATAAGGGCTTTAACGACGTTCGCGGCGGCGGACATTTTTCGGGCAGACTTACCGCTCCGCTGTGCTTTGCGGGTGCCGTCTGCGGACAGATCCTCGAAAAGCGCGGGATCTACACGGGCGCTCACATCGCCGAGATACATAAAATAAAGGACGACAGCTTCGACCATGTGCGCACCTCCCGCGACGATATTCTCGCCGTGCGCGAAAAGGCATTTCCCGTGCTTAACGACGAAAAGGGCAAGCGCATGATCCGCGACATCGAAAAGGCAAGAGATTGTCTTGACAGCGTGGGCGGCATCGTGGAATGTATCACGATAAACGTTCCCGCGGGTATCGGCTCGCCTATTTTCGACGGTCTCGAAAACTCGATAGCACAGCTTATCTTCGGCATTCCCGCCGTAAAGGGGCTTGAGTTCGGCGCGGGCTTCAACGCTTCAAAGCTGCTAGGCAGCGAGAACAACGATGAATTTTTCGTTGACGATCACGGTCATGTGGTTACGCGCTCGAACTTTGCGGGCGGTATTCTGGGCGGTATTTCGAACGGTATGCCGATAACCCTGCGCGTGGCGTTCAAGCCTACTCCCTCGATAGCGCAGCCGCAGCGCACGGTCGATATGAAGAACCTTACCAACGAAACTATTGAGATAAAGGGCAGACACGACCCCTGCGTGGTTCCGAGAGCCGTTCCCTGCGTTGAGGCGGCGGTAAATATCGCCATTCTGAACCATATGCTGAAGTTTCCTAATTTCTGAGAAAATATGAAAATAATATCAAGTATCGGAGGGTTAAGATCTTTTCATGAGTGAAAAAAAGAATACAGAGGACGAAAAGCCGATACATATAAGAAAACGCGCCGCTCTGCCCGTATATATCATACTTGCCGTTATTATAATAGGACAGCTGATATATACCGTGTACTGTTTTAATTACAAAAAGGACGGATTTAATATCGACGAGCCGTGGAGCTACGGGCTTGCCAACAGCTACTACAAGCCGTTTTTGTTTGTAAGGGAGGGCGTGCCGCTCAGTGATGCCAAGTACTCCGACCTCGAAGGCTTTAACGAATGGCTGGACGGCAGCGTTTTTAAGAACTATATCACCGTGCAGGAGGGCGATATAACCGTGCAGCCCGGTGAACGCTTTGCTTATGACTCGGTGTTCAGCAATCAGATGCTTGACTTTCACCCGCCGTTCTTCTACATGATACTGCATACGATATGCTCGTTCTTCCCGAATCAATTTTCGTTCATGTACGGTTTTGTCATCAACTGCGTTTGTCTTGTCCTGACAACATTGTTTCTGTTCAAGGTATCGGCGCTGATGACGGAGGACGGCGTGAAAGCTCTTGTCCCGACGGCTCTTTACGCCGCTTCGACGGGAGCGCTGTCAACGTTCCTGTTTATACGGCAGTACAGCGTGATTACAGCGCTCATGATGATGACGATATACTATACGGCATCGTTTTTCTACCGTATGCGCCGTGAGGGAGAATGTCGGCTGACTGCGGTTATCCCGATCGCCGTCACGAGCTTCCTGGCATTTTTCACTCATTACTGCGGCATAATGTTTCTCGGGATACTGACTGCGGTGATATGTCTGTGGCTGCTGTTCCATAAGAAGATAAAGGCTATGTTCGTTTACGGCGGGTCGGTTTTGGCGGCGCTGGGGCTGTTTCTGGCGATATTCCCTGCGGCGCTTAGGCACATTTTCTTCGTTGGCGGATCTGCCGAGCTTGACCCCGACAGCCTTGGAGTACAAAGCGACCTGGTGCTTCCTTACCGTAATAATTTCAGGCTTTGCCTGAGTTACACGCTGAGATACTCGGTAGGTCTCAAGGTCACGGTGATGGATACCAACACCTCGAACTATGTTTTTGCCGCGGTGTTTTGCATCGTGCTGATCTGCGTGCCGCTGTGCTTTCTTTTCCGCCGTGAAAAATGGTTCGCCGCAATAAAAGCCAAAGTCGGGGGAGCGGGCGCTGCCGTACTGAACAGCGTGCGCCACGCGGACGCGATGTTCATCGGCATGGCGCTCGGCGTTATGGTAAGCGTGCTGATAATAAGCCGCCAGTCGGATTTCTACGCCGAACCGCAGACTACGGCAAGATATGTTTTCCCCTTTTTCCCGATTGTCTGCGCGGCGGTGGTATTCTTCATATATAAGGTGATACGGCTGATACCGCACGCGGAAAGGTTCACGTTTGGTATCGCTGCCGTGATGGCGGCGGCGGCGCTTGTGAGAATGCACATCATGTGGCCGTGCAAGTTTTTCTTCAGCGAAGCGGGAAACGAAGCGGAAGTCCGCAAATCGCTGGCGGGAAAGAACTGTCTTGTTATACTATACGAGAATGCCCTGGCAAGCCCGATAACCTGCTTCCCTACTTACCTGGAAAATGCTGACAAGGCTTATTTTACTCAGCCGGAGAACCTTGACAAACAGCTTGACGAGATCGCGGAGGAACAGGTGGACGACATATTCGTCTTTAATTACAATTACACGTTTACCGAGGAGCAGTTCGCGCAGCTGAAAGCTTTATACGAGAAATACGGCTCGGAAGTACCCGAGTACGCTTTCAAGCATGACGGCATACGCGATATGCAGTTCAGCGGGCTTGAAAGCGAAAAATTCTACGAGATGTACCCCAGGGAACAGTTCGAACCGAAATATGTAATCAATGTCAATCTGGGTATCTGCGTAGTGCTTGAACGAAAGGAAGGTGCGTCGTGATGGAAGAAACGGCGATCGGCGGGACGGAAGGCGGCAGTCCCGAAGTGAGCGAAGAGACCGAACCCGGGAAGGAAAAGCCGGTACAAAGCAGAAAACGCGCCGCCTTGCCCGTATATATCATACTTGCTGTTATTATAATAGGACAGCTGATATATACCGTGTATAGTTTTAACTGCAAAAAGGAAGGCTTTTTCGGCGACGAGATATGGAGCTACGGGCTTGCCAACAGCTATTACAAACCGTTCCTGTTTTTGCGGGAGGGCGTTCATGTAGCCGACACCTCGATCGACTCCCTTGTTAATTACAACGAATGGCTCGACGGCAGCGTTTTCAAAAACTATATAACCGTGCAGCCCGGTGAACGCTTTGCTTATGACTCGGTGTTCAGCAATCAGATGCTTGACTATCACCCGCCGTTTTTCTACATGATACTCCACACGATAAGTTCGTTCTTCCCGAACCGGTTTTCGTTCATGTACGGATTTGTCATAAACTGTGTTTGTCTTGTTCTGACAACGCTGTTTCTTTTCAAGCTGTCGGCGCTGATGACGGAGGACGGCGTAAAAGCTCTTGTCCCTACGGCGCTTTATGCCGCATCGTCGGGTGCGCTGTCAACGTACATTTTTATCAGGCAGTACAGTCTGCTTACCGCGCTGCTGATGATGACGGTATACTTTACGGCATCGTTTTTCTATCGGCTGCGCCGCGAGGGCGAATGCAGGCTCACGGCAGTCATACCGATCGCCGTCACGAGCTTTCTGGCATTTTTCACGCAGTATCTGGGCGTGGTTTTCGTCGGCGCTTTTACCGCCGTGATATGCCTGTGGCTGCTCTTCCATAAGAAGATAAAGGAAATGCTTGTTTACGGCGGCTCGGAGCTTGCGGCGCTGGGGCTGATGTTTGCGATATTCCCCGCGGCGGTACGTCAGCTCATTATCGTGAGCGGAAACAGTACGGACGGTAGCGGTGGCATTGCGGAAAACAATGACATAATACTTCCATACTGGGAAAATTTCAGGCTTTGTCTAAGCTACACTCTCAGATATTCGGTAGGCTTAAAAGTGTCGGTGCTTGCTTCCAACGCTCCCGCGTATATTTTTGCAGTTGTATTTTCTCTCGTTTTGATAAGCATACCTTTATGCTTTCTTTTCCGTAATGATAAATGGTTCATAGTTTTCAGAGATAATGTCAAAGGAGTATGCGGTACTGTTGTCGGGCGTGTGCGTCATGCGGACGCGCTGTTTGTCGCTATGGCGCTCGGTGTGCTTGTAAGCACGTTGATAATGGGTCGGCAGACAGATTTCTATTATTATGCCGAGAGCGCAATCAGGTATGTTTTCCACCTTATGCCATTCTGCTGTGCGTCGGTCGTATTTCTTGCTTTCAAGATCGTCGGGCTGATCCCGCGAGTGAGCAAGTATGCTGTCATCATCGTGTTGGCGCTTGCGGCGGCGGCTCTTGTCAGAATGTACATCATGTGGCCTTGCAAGTTGTTTTACAGCGAGGCGGGCGGCGAAGCGGAGGTAAGGCGATCTCTTGCGGGAAAGAATTGTCTTGTCATCTTGCCCGAAGGTTTGCCGGTAAGCATAATGTGCAGCTATCCGTCTTATCTTTGCGAAGCAGACAAGGCATATTTTACATATATATCACAACTCGACAGCAGGCTTGATGAGATCTCCGGGGAGCAGCTTGACTATATACTCGTTTTTAATTTAAATTACACGTTTACAGAAGAGCAGTACGCAAAGATAAAGGCTTTATATGAGAAATACGGCACGAAATTCAATGAGAGTTATTTCAGGCATGAGGAAACTTCCGATGAAATAAAAACGAGTTTCAAAAGCGGAAAAGTTGTAGGTTCTGACACGGATGATGATGTTATTATTATGGGTAATGAAAGCGAAAAATTCTACGAAATGTACCCAAAGAAACAATTCGAGCCACAGTACGTGGTTGATGTCAACATGGGTATATGCGTGGTGCTTGAACGGAAAGCCGCCGAAACCGCAAAGTGAGGGCAAAATGCAGGCTCCATATTGTAGGGACGCGCATTGCGCGTCCGTGTGACCCCCGAAATTATTATGTTTCTAATTTGGTGTGAATGGGTTTGCGCAAGTAATGTAGGGGCGCACCTGCGTGTGCGCCCGCGGGTCATGAAAAATGCGGGGAACGGGCGCACACATAGGTGCGCTTCTGCGCAATCATTTTCCTTATCCTGATGACGTTGAGTTTTGTATTAAATACTATAAATGAGCAGTACCGTCAAATTGCACAATTCAAGAATATCGCAAGGCTTTATAAAACGATGATTATTTGTGTAAATTAACAAAAAGCACTCGTTTATAGTTAAATAGTATTAGTGAGTATGGGGCAATGGTACGGACAAAACGGCGTTGCTCATTTACAGTATGAAAGTGCGCGGAGGTGAAAAAATATGTTTCGTTATCCCGAAATAAAGCCGGAGGTATTCAATCCCCGCGAATTATACGAGGTAAAGCTCCTTATGGCATATTTTCTCAAGCAGACAGGCAAGCCGTGTACATATGTGCAGCTGCTTGAGATATTCACAGGCGAGGAGATAGTGGACTATTTCCTGTTCATCGAAGCCTTTAAGGAACTGCTTGACGCGGGCGTGCTTGTCAAGCAGGATCACGGCGGCGTTCCCGAATATCTGCTGAGTGAGGAGGGCAGGAGCGGCGCGGAGAGCTTCAAAAAGCTGTTGCCGAGAAGCGTGCGCGACAGAATACTGGCTTCGGGGCTGCGGCTTTTCGCACATCAGAAGGCGGAGCAGAGCGTCAGCACGGAGATCACCGAGGAAGGCGCGGGCTGCAAGGTGAGCTGCACCGTTTCGGACGGCGGTGCTGCGCTTATGCAGCTCAGTCTGTACGCGCCCGACCGCGAGCAGGCAGAGCATATCTGCCGCAAGATGAAAGCCAATTCCGCCGAGCTTTACGGCAGGGTGCTTGATTTCGTGGTCTGCGCCGACGATCTGCCGGAAGCGCCGTTTGACGATGACGAAGAAGATCAATGAGCTGTGCGCCGGATACGCACGAAGGGTAACATATCGGAAAACACTATCCACAACTTAAACAACTTAAGAAAAAATTGACGGAAATCATCTTTAAAAAACGTTCATTTACGGGCGGGAGCAATGGCACGAACAAGTTCGTGCAGCCGCCCTACACCTTGTAAACCTTAAGTTGTGGGTAGTGTATCGGAAAAGGGTGAAAAATACTGATGCAAAAGAATTGTCTTGTAATTATTGATATGCAAAAGGGCTTTGTGAATGAGCATACCGCAGATATTCCCGAAAAGATCGCGGGATTTGTCGGAAGGTGCGGCGGCGTGTTTGATAAAATTGTTGCTACGCGCTATATTAACGCCCCCGATACCGCCTGTTATAAATTCGAGCATTGGGAAAGCTGCATGGCAGGCTCTGAAGAGACCGAGCTTGCCGAGCCGATAAAGCCCCTTGTGAGCAGAGTTTTTGACAAATCTACCTATTCTGCCTTTTTTAATGAGGAATTTCGCAGATTCCTTGAAACGGAGCGTTTCGATAAGGTGTATTTCTGCGGCGTGAATACAGGCTGCTGCGTGCTTGCGACCGTTCTGCCCGTTTACGACAGCGTGCAGGACTGCGCGGTTATCGAAGACCTGTGCGGCAGCACCACCGGCGGCGATATTCACCGTTTTTCGGTCGAGGTGATAAAAAGCAATATCACGGCGGAGCGCGTTGTTTTGTCGTCATCGTTTTCCGATATGTGAGCCGCAGAACGCTGTCAATGACGACGAAGGCTAACTGGCGTTAGTCGAGGAGGAAGACGACGGCAATCGTGTTCAGGGTGGCGAAGATTGTTGCGAATTTGGTCGAGGAATAGTATCAATTGTTAAATTAGTGTTAAACCAGTACAAAGGGCTTTTCAAACGGCGAAAAAAATGTTATAATTAAGTATGACTATATCCGCGCTGCGGCGCTTGAAATATTGGAGGAGCATTATGAAACTGCTTGTAATCGTTGACTATCAGAATGACTTTGTAAACGGCTCGCTGGGCTTTGAAGCCGCTGCGGCTCTCGACAGGAAGATCGCTCACAAAATACGCGACTACCGCAAGGAGGGCGGCGAGGTCATCTATACTATGGACACTCATCAGGAGGACTATCTCTCCACGCAGGAGGGCAGAAAGCTGCCTACTCCCCACTGCGTTGAGGACACTCCCGGTCATAAGCTCTACGGCTTTACCGCCAAGGAGCGCACCGACAAGGACAAGGTGTTCTATAAGGACACCTTCGGTTCGCTGGAGCTTGCCGATTATCTGAAATTCCGCAGTTATGAGAGCGTTGAGCTGGTGGGACTTGTTACCAATATGTGTGTTCTTGCCAACGCTATCATGGTAAAGACCGCTTTGCCCGAGACCGAGGTTATCATTGACACAAATTATGTTGCGGCTCCCGACAGCGAGCTTGAAGCAAAGACCTTCGATGTTATGGAGGGCTTGCAGATAACCGTTGTACGCCACGACGCGGAATGATTTGACGAGATGACGCTTTATGAGCTGATAAAGCGAGTTTCGGATATAATCACTCCCGAAACGGGTTCTTTCTATAATTTTGTGCTGTATGCCTCTGATGATAACGGCGGCTTTCTGCGCACAAGATACTGCTGGTGGGACGATAAGCCCATAGAGGACGGTGAGCTTGGCGAGGGCTACAAGACCGTGCTTGTTACCGCAAAAACTCCGATAACCGAGGAAGACTTGACCGACAGAAGCGAGGTTGAAAGCGTTCTTGGCACTGTTTATACAAAGCCGAGACTTCAATTCAATTATGCCGAAACAGAGGCAGACTGGGATTCCGCCGAATGGGATACCGAGCTTGGATACTGCTATGCCTATATCTTCGATCTTGAAAAGAAAACGTATGATATGAAATACATAAAATGTCCGTACTGCTGAACGGACATCGGGAACGGAGGTCTGTATAAAATGGAAGCATTTAACTATACCATGCTCTGCGACTACTACGAGCTGACAATGGGCAGCGGCTATTTCGAGAGCGGCATGAAGGACAAGATCACTTACTTTGACCTGTTTTTCCGCAAGGTACCCGACGGCGGCGGCTTTGCTATCTGCTGCGGGCTTTCGCAGGTGATCGAGTACATAAATGATCTGCATTTCTCGGCGGAGGACATCGAGTTCCTGCGCTCGAAGAATATGTTTTCCGAAAAGTTCCTTGACTATTTAAAGGACTTCCGTTTCACGGGGGATATTTGGGCTGTCCCCGAGGGGACTGTCGTTTTCCCCGGCGAACCTCTGCTGACGGTCAGAGCGCCCGCTATCGAAGCGCAGCTTGTTGAAACATATCTGCTGCTGACGATAAATCATCAGTCTCTTATTGCCACAAAAGCAAGCCGGATCGTAAGAGCGGCGCAGGGAAGGGCGGTATCGGAATTTGGTTCGAGAAGAGCGCACGGCGCGGACGCGGCTATCTTCGGCGCGAGGGCGGCGGGGATCGGCGGCTGTGCGGCGACTGCCTGCACGATAACCGATCAGAAATTCGGTTTCCCCGCTACGGGTACTATGGCGCATTCTTGGGTGCAGATGTTCGGCGACGAGTACGAGGCTTTCAAGACCTACTGCGAGTGCTTCCCCGACAGCGTGACCCTGCTTGTCGATACTTACAACGTGCTTGAAAGCGGCATTCCCAACGCGATAAGGGCTTTCAACAACGTGCTGAAACCGTTGGGCAAGCGACCGAAGGGCATAAGGCTCGATTCGGGCGACATTACCTATCTGTCCCGAAAGGCGCGGAAAATGCTTGACAATGCGGGCTATTCCGACTGCAAGATAGTTGCGTCCAATTCGCTCGATGAATACATAATCCGTGATATGATATATCAGGGCGCGGCGGTCGATCTGTTCGGCGTGGGCGAGAGGCTGATAACCTCCATGTCTGCGCCCGTGTTCGGCGGCGTTTACAAGCTGGCGGCGGTCGAGGAAAACGGACGTATCGTTCCCAAGATAAAAATTTCGGAGAACGTCGGCAAGATAACCACGCCCGGCTTCAAGAAGTTCTACCGTCTTTACGACAAGGAGACAGGCAAGGCGCTGGCAGACCAGCTCTGCGTTTATGACGAGACCATAGACGACAGCCGCAGTCTTGACATTTTCGACCCCGACTACACCTGGAAGAAAAAGACTCTCCGCGATTTTACGGCTAAGGAAATGCAGGTGCAGATATTCAAGGACGGCAAGCAGGTCTATGAGGAGCCGTCCTACAAGGAGATATGCGACCATTGCGCGGCGGAGCTTGACACGCTCTGGGACGAGGTAAAGCGGTTCGAGAACCCGCACACCTATTACGTCGATCTATCGAAAAAGCTGTGGAGCGTAAAGCAGCAGCTTTTAGCCGAAAGAGCATGACGGTTTTATGGCTTTATAGAAATGAAAAAAGCGGCTTGAAATACAGCCGCTTTTAATAATATTTTCGGGCAAAAAGGCATGATCAAAGCCCGTTGATTTAAATCGGTCGGCGTACCGTCAACGGGCTTTAGTCATCTATAGAATTATGAAAAGGGATTTAGGAAAATTCATTATTTGGTCGAGAGCCTTTGTATCTCTCTTTGTTGATATTATTATAACACTCTTAAATGAACCGAATATGAACCGAGTACATATTTTTCAAAAAAAATATTGCACAATGTTTCAGAATTATTCACGAGCTTTTGTATATGTTATGTACAACAGATGCTTGCTTGTACGGACAATTCATCAAAAAAGGCAGGTCTTGAGAATTGAATAACACAAAGGATTTTTCAAAGGGAATGGCTGACGGCTTGCCGATAATGCTGGGCTATCTTTCGGTGTCGTTCGCTATCGGGATAAAGGCGGCGGCAACGGGGCTTACCACGCTTGAAGCGGCGTTTATCTCGCTGACGAACATTACGTCGGCGGGGCAGGCGAAGGGCATAGAGGTCATCGCGGCAAACGGCACTATCATCGAGATGATACTTGTGCAGCTGATAATCAACATACGCTATTCGCTTATGGGGCTGTCGCTTTCGCAGCGGCTCGACCCCGAATTTAAGCTGAAACACCGCCTGCTCGCGTCCTACGGCATCACCGACGAAATATTTATACTCTGCGCGTCGAGGAAGGAGCCGCTGCGCCCCGCGTATATGTACGGAATGATACTCGTTGCGGCGGCGGGCTGGGTCGCGGGGACGGCAATGGGCGCGGCGGCGGGTCAGCTGCTGCCCGATGTGGTCGCGGGGGCGCTGGGGATAATGCTTTACGGAATGTTCTTAGCGATAATCATTCCGCCCGCGAGGAAGGAGCGCTCTGTGCTGTGCGTGGTGATCGCAGCGGCGCTGTTCAGCCTGTTGTTTGCGGAGCTGATAAAGGTAGTTCCCAACGGCTTTGCAATGATAATCAGCGCGGTTGCGGCGGCGGCGCTGGGTGCGGCGGTATTCCCGGTAAAAGACGAGAGCGGGGAGGCGGAGTAAATGCACGCGAGGGTGTTGATCTATACGGCGGTAATGGCGGGTGTGACGTATCTGATACGAATGCTGCCGTTTACGTTTTTCACGAAGAAGATCAAGTCGCGGTTTGTGCGGAGTTTTCTGCATTATATTCCGTATGCGGTGCTTAGTGCGATGACGATCCCCGCGATAATAGACAGTACGGGGAGCAGGATAACGGCGGCGGCGGGAACGGCGGTTGCGGTAGTGCTGGCGTATTTTGAATTGCCGTTGATAGTGGTGGCGTTGGCGGCATCGGTGACGGCGTTGATAACGGGGTTGATAATATGAAAGCCCGAAAATGAGAAAAAAACCAAAAGTCTTAGGAAGGGGTTGGCACGAACTTGTTCGTGCAAAGGGTCTTACCTCACAAAAGCCGACGGCGTTCGCAAGCTAACGGTAAAAAGAAAATTGTTCGGTTCAAAATTAAAATCGGCAATTTAAAGAAAAGCTAACAAAAACGTACAATTGAATAGCTCTGTAAGTCTGTTCGGAAACAAGTGAATTGCCGATTTTATATTTGCGAGAAGAGCGGTCTGAACAAGTTCAGACAGGCGATATTTCGCAAATCAATAGCGCGAGGTCGGGAAATTATCACATACGCATTAACCTATTCAAAAATGCTGTAAAATCGCGGTTTTGAGGGCATTCACGGGCGAGCAATGCACGCCCTTGCATAGCAAAACAGATGAGCAGGAATCTAAAACGAACCGGAAAACCGTCCTCGGGCATTTCCGGTTCGTTTGCTTTGTTAATACAGATCGTAACCCTTGTCGCGCAGATCGTCAATGAATTTGCCTAAAATTTCTGCGTTTGTCTCCGAAACCGAATGCAGCAGATATATCGCGCCTTCATGCGCCGCCCCCGTCAGCTTCATCATTGCTTCATTCGGCGCGGGCTGATCGTCCGTCTCCCAGTCACGATAGGCGTAACTCCACAATACCGTCTTACACCCGCATTGATTCGTTACCGCCAGCGAAAGCTCCGAAAATTCCCCCATAGGCGGTCGGAAAAGCGTCGGTCTTACCCCGAAATGCTCCTCAAGATAATCGTTAAGCCCGTTGATCTCCTTTGCACATTCCTCCGCCGAAAGCCCCGGCATCGAGCGGTGCGTTACCGAATGATTGCCGATTATATGCCCCTCGTCGATCATGCGCTTCACAAGATCGGGATTGCGCTCGGCGTAGTCCTGCACAAGAAAGAAGATCGCCTGAACGTGCTTTTCTTTAAGCGTGTCAAGAATTTTCGCCGTGTAGCCGTTTTCATAGCCCTGGTCGAAGGTCAGCCTTATGCGCTTGTCGTCGGTGCTTATCGCTTCGGCGTTAAATTCGCCGTATTTCGCGTTGAAATCGAGCGCACCGAGCGGGCGGTTCTTCTCATCAAGCTGCACACCCTGACCGTAGCCTTGTTTCACCGTCGAGGGAGCCGTTACCTGCACGGGTCTTGCGGTCACGGTCTCGCCGGTGTCGGTTTTTTCGCTGCCGCAGCTCACAAGCCCCGCGCATAAAACTGCCGCCGTTATAAGACTTATCATGTTTTTGTTCATGTCGTTTTACCGTTCCTTTCTGTTGTGACTTTTCATTAGTATCGGCAGAAACGGCAGGATTATCACAGGAAAAAAATAGTGTCCGCGACTCGCACACAACAGTACGCACATCGGGTACACAAAAAATTAACAAAATCTTGTGGGCTTTGTCCATTGACTAAACGCCATATAAAGCATATAATATAAAGGTACGTCAAAGAGAGGTTTTCTCTGAAATTTATATTATTTGTGTAAGGGAATGATACGGTTATGGTAAAGGTAGTAAAGTTCGGCGGCAGTTCGCTTGCAAGCGCGGAGCAGTTCCGCAAGGTCGCAGATATTATCCACTCGGACGAATCGAGAAGATATGTCGTTCCGAGCGCACCCGGTAAGCGCTTCGCGGCGGATACAAAGGTAACAGATATGCTCTACGGCTGCTATGAGCTGGCGGCAAAGGGCAAGAACTTCGACAAGGAATTTGACGCTATCAAAGAGCGCTATTACAGCATTATAGGCGAGCTTAATATTGATATTGATATTGAAAAGGAATTTGATACCATTAAGGCTTGCTTTATCGGTAAGGCGGGTCGCGATTACGCCGCTTCGAGAGGCGAATATTTAAACGGTCTTGTCCTCGCGGCTTATCTGGGCTATACCTTTGTTGACCCCGCAGAAATGGTTTTCTTCGCCGAGGACGGCAGCTTTGATTCTGACCGCACCTTTGCGGCGGTCGGCGAAAGGCTGAAAGACATCGAACGCGCAGTAGTTCCGGGCTTTTACGGAAGTATGCCGAACGATACTATAAAGACGTTCTCACGCGGCGGCTCGGACATCACGGGTTCTATCGTTGCGGCAGGCACGGGCGCAGACCTTTACGAAAACTGGACGGACACTTCGGGATTCCTCGTATGCGACCCGAGAATTGTCAACGACCCTCAGCCTATCCGCACGATAACCTATCGTGAACTGCGCGAGCTTTCCTACATGGGCGCTTCTGTTTTCCACGAGGACGCTATTTTCCCCGTGCGCAAGGCGGGCATTCCGATAAACATCAAGAACACCAACAAGCCCGGCGACCCCGGCACGTTCATCGTTGACACCACCAGTCAGAAGCCGCTTTATACCATTACGGGCATTGCGGGCAAGAAGGGCTTTGCGGTTGTCAATATCGAAAAAGATATGATGAATAACGAGCTTGGTTTCGGCAGGAGAGTGCTTGAACAGTTCGAGAAGAACGGCGTTTCGTTCGAGCATATGCCTTCGGGTATCGACACCATGAGCGTTATCGTTCATCAGTCGGAGTTTGCCGAAAAGGAGCAGGAAATTCTCGCGGGTCTGCACCGCAACTGTCACCCCGACCTTATCGACATCGAGACCGACCTTGCGCTTATTGCGGTAGTCGGAAGAGGTATGAAGAGTGAGCGCGGCACGGCGGGACGTATTTTCTCGGCGCTGGCTCATGCTCATGTCAATGTAAAGATGATAGACCAGGGTTCGAGTGAGCTGAACATCATCATCGGCGTTAATGAGAAGGATTTCGAGAAGGCTTGCAACGCTATTTACGAGATATTTGTGCTTCAGAGACTGTAATTGAGCATTTGAACTATAAATGAGCATCGCCGTCAATTTGCACAAGTCCAGACTATCACAAGGCTTGTAGGGCGGCTGCACGAACAAGTTCATGCCATTGCCCCCGCCGTCCCGGTGAAAAGGCTTTATAAAACAATGGTTATTTGTGTAAATTAACAAAGAGCGCTCATTTATAGAATAATTAATAAAAGTACCTCCGTCATTTTTGGCGGAGGTACTTTTGCTCCAAAGAAAGTGCTGACCGCGCTCTGCCTCACCGATAAGAAAGTGCAGACCGCACAGACCGCTCGTTCGCTCCGCTCACTTCGCACAAAGGTTGCACGAACTTCGTTCGTGCCGCAAGCCGCGCGAACAGTTCTGCAAGGCGGTCGGTTTGACTATGCGCGGCTTGATTCCGTATGGGGCGCTGCCCCATACCCCGCAAGGGGCGAAGCCCCTTGACCCCGGTTCCGCTTCGCGGGTGTTCCGTCAGAGTTGGCGGAGGTACTTTTTCTATATCAGTACGGCTGCGTGCATTCCGCTTCAAGGCTTATCAGATCAAGCCCGCCCGTGCTGCAATGTATCCTGATTATCGAATAACGCGAGAACAACGGCACATTCTCCGCCGTGAACGACACAGGCTTTCCGCCCGTGCCATTAAAAGTGAACGTCCCGAACGCCGTCCCTAAGCTGTACAAAGTGACGTTCATCTGTGCCGTTTCGCTCATCATCGAGCTTGCAGTCAGCGTGAATTTGTGTGCGCCCGGCTTCTTCACATCGAGCGTGAAAGAATAGTCGCTGCCACGACCCGTCTTTACCCCGCTCAGGTCAATGACCGCTCTTCCGTCAAGCCCGAAAACGTCGGTGCCGGAGTTTTCGGTCTCGCTCTCGTCGGGCTTGTTTATCACTTCGACCTCGCCCGCCGTGCCGAGCAGGCGTTTCATGGCGCGGCTGTTCATCAGGAATTTCAAAATGTTTTCCGCCGAACGCCGCAGCTCAAAGCGGGATAAACGTCCGTCAGCAAGAGCCGCTTTAAGATCGTCGGGGTGGTTCACGCTGTCCGCGCAGACCATGTAAACGTCGTTCTGCGCCGCGACCATCGCCGCAAGGTCGCCCTTGTCGGGAGCAGCGCCGCGGCGGTTGATGTTCGCCCACCAGTCCGTCATCACAAAGCCGTCAAAGCCCCATTCGCCGCGCAGGATCCCTGTGTTAAGCGCGAAGCTGCCCGCCGTCCACAAGCCGTTTACCTGCCCGTAGGTCGTCATTACCGAGCGCCCGCCGCCTTCTTTTATCGCGATTTCAAAGCCTTTGAGATAAATCTCACGCAGAGCGCGTTCGGAAATAACGCTGTCGATGAAATGGCGGTTCGTTTCCTGATTGTTGCCGCAGAAATGCTTGACCGTGCCTTCAACGCCCGCGCTGTGCAGACCTTTCAGCTCCGCCGCCGCCATACTGCCCGTTAAGAACGGGTCTTCCGAGAAATATTCGAAATTCCTGCCGTTCAGCGGGTGGCGGTGGATATTCATGCCGGGACCCAGCAGACATTCAACGTGATTGGCTGCCATTTCCATACCGGTGAAAGAGAAAAGCTCCCGCGTGATGCGCTTGTCGAAGGTCGAGGCGATAAGCGTTCCGTTCGGCAGACTGAAAGCCTTTGTGCCGCAGTCGAGCCGCATTCCCGAAGGACCGTCCGAGCAGCAGCCGCAGGGAACGCCAAGCGCCGCCAGCCTGTCCGATACGCCGCCGAATGCCGCCGCCGTGCCCGGAGTTACCTTCGGCGAACACATACCCTCGCCGCGCACAAGACAGCAAAGGTCGTCGTCTGTGAGTTGGTCGATAAATTCGCCGAGAGTGTTTTTGCCGTTCGCCACATCGCCCAGCCTGACAGAGCTTTCGCCGCTGCCCGCGGGAACGTCTTCGGCGGGGAGAGCGGCTTTTCTTTCGGCGGATTCGTCCGTCTGCGAAAGCGGCACGGGCTGAAATGCGGGGGTGTCACCGCCGTTATTTACCATACGTTCGAACGGTGTAACCGGCGCAAGCTGCTGACTCAGCCGACTTATCACAATGTCCTCGTCAAGCGCGAATGAGAAGAACTCCGCCGCATTTCGCACATCTCCGCCCGCGTAAAAACGATATTCGCCCTTTTCGAGCAGCCACGAACAGGCGTGACCCGTAACGCCGCTGTCGTCGTATGAAGCAAAGGCGGCAAAGGGGATCTCTATCGTGAGCTTCTGGCTTTCGTCGGGGGAAAGTACGTCCGTTTTGTCAAAGCCGCAGAGAACCCGCGCCGCCTTGCCGAGCCTGCCGTTAGGCGCTTCGCAGTAGACAAGCACCGAGTTTTTTCCGCTTACCCTGCCGATGTTCTTGACATTTGCGGTAACGGTGACAAGCCCCGCGTTTTGGTCGAATGCGCCCGCCGCGTTCACCTCGAAATCGGTGTAGGAAAGCCCGAACCCGAACGGATAGCGCACCTTGTCGCGGGCGAAGGTCTCGAAATAGCGGTAGCCGACGAAAATATCCTCCGCGTAAATATTGCGCTCCCTGCCGTAAAAATACTTGTCGGCGGGGTGGTCGGCGATGTCGAGGGCGATAGTGTCGGGAAGTCTGCCGCCCGGGGAAACGTCGCCCAGAAGCACCCGCGCCGCGCCGGTGCCGCCCGTCATGCCGCCCTGCCATATATACAGCACCGCGTCGGGGGAGAACTCGTCAACAAAGCCCATATCAATAGTATTGCCGACGTTCAGCAGCACGATAACGCGCTTAAAATGCGCCCGCACGATACGGAGCATATCGCGCTCGCCCGCCGTCAGCAGGAACGAGCCTTCCTCCGCCTTGTTGTCCTGCTCCTCGCCCGCCGTTCTGCCGATGATTATTACAGCCGCGTCGGAGCGGGCGGCGGATTTGAAAACAAGCTCGTCGGTGAGGGGCATTTCCTTCTGGCACCAGGGTTCGCTGCCCCAGCCGCCGCCGAGATCGAACGGATTTTCCTCGACCCACTTTTTGTAAACGTCAAGAAGTTCGGTATCGAGCTTTGCGCCCTGTTCGGTGAGACCGTCAATAACGCCCGTGACCTTTGAGACGTTCACCATTCCGCCGGAGCCTGTGCCGCTTTTGTAGTAATTCAGCTGAATGCGCCCGAAAACGGCGATAGTTTCCGTGCGGGAGAGGGGGAGTGCGGCGTTATCGTTTTTGAGCATAACGATGCCGTCGGCGCAGACCTCCGCCGCCTTTTCGAGGTATTTGTTCCAGTCGAGTTTCATATTATTTTCAAGCATATTAGTCATCCTTTCATGCGGGCAAAAGCCCTTTTGACAATTATAACATAAAGCGATATAAAAATCAAGCATTTTTATGCAGAATTTTAATGACTTGACTATGTGCGGGAATGGTAACCCTTCTTCAGAAGGGTTTCCCCCACAAAAGCCGGCGGCATCAGCAAGTTTACGGAAAAGAGAAGACGTTAAGTCCAAAATTAAAATCGGCAATTTTAAGAAAGAGCAACAAAAACAAGCAAAGTGAATGAATCTGCAAAAATGAGCGGAAACAAGCAAATTGCCGATTTTAATTTGCGAGAAGAGCGGTCTGAACGTAGTTCAGACAGGCGATTTTCGCAAATAATAGCGCGAATGTCTGCAAAATCGCAAAGGCGGGGAAATTCACGGACAGGAGCAAGCCCCAGCCCTACAAGAATTGCGCGAAGGTTTGAAAAATAGTTCGGACGGGGCAAGACACGGGCGCACACATAGGTGCGCCCCTACATACCGCGCATTGCAAAACCGGGCAAGCGGCGGGGGCAAGCCGTTTGATATTCCAAATTTAAAGTATAAACGCCAAAAGGAGAGCATACCATGAATAAAAATAACATCAGCTACGAATTGTACATCTGCACCGACAGCGGACTTATGACCCACTCCACCGTTGAGGAAAGCGTTGCTGCCGTGCTGCGCGGCGGTGCCGACATTATCCAGCTGAGGGAGAAAAACGCCTCCTCGCGGGAGCTTTACGAGCTTGCCGTGCGGGTAAAGCGGGTGACGGACAGCTTCGGCAAGCCGCTTATCATCGACGACCGGCTTGATGTTGCTCTGGCGGCGGGCGCGGCGGGCGTTCATCTCGGGCAGAGCGACATTCCGTGCGATGTTGCCCGCCGTATCATGGGCGCTGACAAGATAATAGGCATAACCGCGCCGACTGTCGGGCAAGCCGTGAAAGCGCAGGCTGACGGCGCTGATTATCTCGGGGTGGGGGCGATGTTCGTTACCTCGACCAAGACCGACGCAAAGCCCAACACGCGGGAAAACCTTGCCGCCATACGCGCCGCTGTCAATATCCCGATAGTCATTATAGGCGGGGTGAAGCGCTCGAACGTGCTGACTTTCGCGGGAATGGGGATAGACGGCGCGGCGGTCATCTCGGACATTATCGCCGATAAAGACCCCGAATCCGCCGCCCGTGAGATGAAGGGGATTTTGGAAAAGTTTTGATTTGCCCGCGCATTTATACTGCCCTCTATTCCAAATTCCACAATGTATTCGCACACAGGCGAATTTTCTCTGTATTTGCACACACTTGAAGGGCGACAGCCCGCCTGCGGTGGCACGAACGTGATCGTGCAAGCGCCTTGATAAAATCCGCCTCTGCACGGATCTGTTGCGGCATTTGGAATAGAGGGCAGTATAACAAAAATGCTGATATAAGTTATCAATAAATTTTCGTGAATAATTGACAAAAGCCATAAAGTATGCTATAATATTTTTGTTACAATCTTTTTCTTATCAACGAAAGGAATGAAATGTTATGCGTGCAAGCGGAATATTACTTCATATATCGTCACTTTCGGGCGAATACGGCATAGGAAAACTCGGCAAAGAAGCGTATGCTTTCGCAGATTTTCTTAAAAAGGCGGGTCAGCATTACTGGCAGATATTGCCTGTTTCCCCGACAAGCTACGGCGATTCACCCTATCAGAGCTTTTCGGTGTTCGCGGGGAATCCCTACTTCATCGACCTCGAAACGCTCGAAAAGGACGGTCTTCTGAAACCGAAGGACTACAAGAACATCAAATGGGGCGACCCGAGCGTTGTTGATTACGGCTTTATCTACGAAAAGCTCTACCCGATTCTCAAAAAGGCTTACAAGGCTTACGCCAAAAAGGGCGGCGCGGAGCTTGAAGAATTTATCGCGGAAAATCCGTGGGTGAAGGATTACGGACTTTTCATGGCGCTGAAATTCGCTCACGGCGGCAAGGCTTGGTACGACTGGGAGGAGCCTCTCCGACTGCGCGAGCCGGAAGCAGTCGCGGCGGCTTTCGAAAAGTACGCCGAGGACGTTGATTTCCACGCCTTTCTGCAATACGAATATTCGGTGCAGTGGCACTCGCTCAAAGCCTACGTCAACGGGCTGGGGATAAATTTCATCGGCGATATACCGATCTATGTTGCCTACGACAGCGTGGAGGTGTGGACGCAGCCCGAGCTTTTCCTGCTTGACGAGGACAGAAAGCCTATTGACGTTGCGGGCTGTCCCCCCGACGTTTTCGCAAAAAAGGGTCAGCTCTGGGGGAACCCGCTCTACCGCTGGGACTATCACGAGGAACAGGGCTTTGCATGGTGGATCGAGCGCCTGAAAGCCGCCTGCACCACCTACGATATGGTGAGGATAGACCACTTCCGCGGCTTCGAGAGCTATTATTGCATTCCCTACGGCAACGAGGACGCGGTTATCGGCGAATGGCGCAAGGGTCCCGGCATGAAGCTCTTCAATGCGATGAAAGACGCGCTCGGAAAGCAGAGCATAATCGCGGAGGACTTGGGCTTCATCACAAAGGAGGTCGCAAAGCTGCTGAAAGCGTCGGGTTATCCGGGCATGAAAGTCCTGCAATTCGCGTTTGATTCGGACGCGGCAAATCCCTATCTGCCGCACAATTACACAAGCAGCAACTGCGTGTGCTACACGGGTACTCACGACAACGAAACGGCAATGGGCTGGGTACACGGGAACAAGCGCAAAACGCTCAAATACTGCCGCGAGTACCTGAATATCAAGCGCAATAACGAAATTCCGTGGGCGATGATACGCGCCGCATGGGGCAGCATAGCCGAAACGGCGGTAGCGCAGATGCAGGACTTTTTAGAGCTTGATTCGTGGGCGAGAATGAATATCCCCTCGACGCTGGGCGGCAACTGGCAGTGGCGAATGGTCGGCGGCGAGCTGACAGACGAGCTGGCAGAGCGCATACGCAGTCTTACCGAGACATACGGGCGTATCGTTCCCGAGCCGAAACCCAAATCCGAAAAGACAAAGAAGGCGAAATGAACAGTATCCGCAGCGAGATAGAAGAAATTATCAAAGAATGCAATATCGACCGCGCCCGCTTTCACGAGGTTGGAAAGACCGAATGGCAGGACGTATTAATACGCATTGAGGACAAATTCGCCGACAAGACAACGACCTATCGGAACGACCTGCATTGGGCGAATATCGACGGCTACTCGCCGAAGCTCAGGCAGAACAGCGTTGTGCCGCGAGACGAAACGTGGATAGTACGTCTGCCGAAGATACTCCCGCCGGACGAGAGCTTTTATGTGCTTTACGAGGACGGCTGCACCGACCCGAACGCGCTTTATTACAAATATTGGGTATATGAGGGTTTTGCGGAGGAGATCTCGCGGATAATTCTTGAAGGCTGGGGCTTTCATGAGATGTATATTGTTTCCAAAAAGCTGGAATGGATAATGAGTGAGAACCACCACGGCGTACTGACGGCGGCGGGGGAGATCTCGCGGCTGAATTTCGATAATGTGGCGGTATAATGTAAAGGGGAGAGCGTTTTAAGGCGCAAATGAAAAAGAAAAGCAAAGCGATAATAATAGTGCTGTGCATTGTGCTTTTCGCGGCGGCGTGTGTGTGTCTCTCTCCCGAAAGGGGGCGGCTCTACTTCGGCAGCGCGAGGATAAAAGGCACCGTGAGCGTTTACCTCGACGGCGAACCGGTGGATGTAAGCAGCGTGACCATAACCGACTTTTCCCGCACCGTAGGCGGTAAGAGAGACCTTAACCTCGGCAAGGACGGAAACACCGTCACTATCTCCGACGTGGCGGGGGAAAAGACAATGTACGAATACGAGCTGGATATACCCGAATGTGACCGCCCCGTGCAGGTGTCAATAATGCACTGGGACTGGCATCAGGTGACGCGCTTTGACTGCGAGCTTTATCTCACGCAAACGGAGAACGGCGTGAAAGCCGAGTACAATCTGAACTCAAAGGCTTCAAACTTATCAGTATTTGAGAGGCAAAAGTCTTCAAATAGCTTCAGCGAGTACGAAGATATAACAATATCAGTGAAAATATAGATGTATCAGGAGGAAAATAATATGATAACAACCGAAATGCTTAAAGAAAAAATAATCGAGGGCTTAAAGGAGAAATACAGCATAATGCCCGACATGGCTACCCCGCAGCAGCTGCACGATGTGCTTTCGGGCGCTGTTATGGGCGAAATAGCCGACGAATGGAGCCAGAGCCGCGCCGCTCACCTTGAAGCCCGCCGCGCCTGCTACCTCTCTATGGAGTTCCTTGTCGGCAGAGCCGTTTATAACAATCTGCTGTGTACGGGGCTTACCGATACCGCCGAAAAGGCATTCGCGGAGCTTGGGCGTTCGCTTTCGGAGCTTGAAGAGATCGAGGACGCGGCGCTCGGCAACGGCGGCTTGGGTCGTCTTGCGGCCTGCTTCCTTGATTCGGCGGCGGCGCACGATCTGCCGCTTGACGGCTACGGCATACGCTACAAGTACGGTCTGTTCAGGCAGACACTCGACGACGGTTTCAGAATGGGTCAGCTTGAGACTGCCGACGACTGGCAGCGCTACGGCGACCCGTGGTCTGTCCGTCACGATGAGGACGCTGTGACCGTTTATTATCAGGGCGAATTTAGGGTGCTTGCTGTCCGTGCCGTGCCTTACGATATGCCTGTTATCGGCTTTGGTACGAACAATGTCGGCACGCTGCGCCTGTGGCAGGCAGAGGCGGTCAACGAGTTTGATTTTGCCAAGTTCAATGCGGGCGATTTCGTCGGAGCCTTTGCCGAACGTGCCGCCGCCGAGAGCATAAGTGCAGTGCTTTACCCGAACGACAGCTTTGAGGACGGACGAATCCTCCGCCTGAAGCAGGAATATTTCTTCTCGTCCGCGTCGATGCAGGATATTGTTAAAAAGCACAAGATCGTTCACGACACGCTCGACACGCTGCCCGATTTCGTGCAGATTCAGCTTAACGACACTCACCCCGTTATCTCTATCCCCGAGCTTATCCGCATACTCGTGGACGAGGAGCGCTATTCGTTTGAAAAGGCGCTCGACATCGCGCAGAGAGTGTTCAATTACACCAATCATACGATAATGCAGGAGGCTCTCGAAAAGTGGGACACCCGCCTTGTGTCAAAGCTGCTGCCGCGCATTTACGACATCTGCCTTATGATCTCCGAGCATTTCAAGGCGGAGATGTATTCCTTGAAGAAGGACGGCTTCGACCGCAAGAAGATAGCCGACTTAGCACCGATCGGCGACGGCAAGCTGCGTATGGCGAACATGGCTTGCTATGTCGGCAGTCATGTGAACGGCGTGGCGGCTATCCACACCGAGATACTTAAAGCAAGCACTCTCGCCGACTGGTATGCGCTTTATCCCGAGAGATTTCTTAACGAGACAAACGGCATCACGCAGCGCCGCTGGTTAAGGCTCTGCAATCCCGAGCTTTCGGCGCTTATCACAAGGCTTTTAGGCAGCGAGGACTGGGTGAAGAACCTTGACGAGCTTAGTAAGCTCAAAAAATACGCCGATGACGAGAGCGTTCTCCGCGAGTTCATCGAGATCAAAAAGACCAAAAAGAAACAGCTTGCCGACTACATCTTAAACGCCAAAAAGCCCCGCAGCGACCGCGTTTTCCAGTGGGACTGCAACGAGCCGGCAGAGCGTATGTTCGGCGAGATAAACACCGATTCGATATTCGACACGCAGATAAAGCGTCTGCACGAGTACAAACGCCAGCTGCTGAACGCCTTCTCGATACTTTACATTTATTACGGCTTGAAGGACGGCAGCATAACCGACTTTACCCCGACGACCTTCTTCTTTGGTGCGAAGTCGGCTCCCGGCTATCGCAGGGCGAAGGCTGTCATTCGCTTTATAGATCAGATAGCAAAGATGATCGAGCGCGACGACGATCCGGCTGTTGCGGGCAAATTGAAGGTCGTATTTGTCAGCAATTATAACGTAAGCTATGCGGAAAAGCTGGTGGCGGGTTCGGACGTTTCCGAGCAGATCTCGACCGCAGGCACGGAAGCAAGCGGCACGGGCAATATGAAACTTATGCTTAACGGTACGGTAACGCTCGGCACCTACGACGGCGCTAACATCGAGATAGCCGAAGAAGCGGGCGAGGAGAACAACTACATCTTCGGCGCGAGAGTGGAAGACCTTGAAAAGATCATGCCGAAGTATGACCCGCGTGAGTATCTTGCAAATCCGAAGATAAAGCGCGTTCTTGATAAGCTGATAGACGGCAGCTTCTGCGACTGCGAGGAGGCGGCTCACCCGGGCGAGGAAGGCACGTTCAAGGAGCTGTATGCGGCGCTGACGGACGGTGCGAGCTGGCACGTTCCCGATCATTATTATCTGCTGGGCGACCTGGAAAGCTATGTTGAGGCGAAGCTCAAAGTCAACCGCGAGTTCCGCGATGAACTGGGATTTGCGAGAAAGTGCTGGCTGAATATGTGCAGTGCGGGCAAGTTCTCGTCTGACAGAACGATAAAGGATTATGCGGAGAATATCTGGGGCATAAAACCGGTAAAGGTTTAAAAATATTTGCAGAAAAACAGACCTGAATAATATTCAAAACGGCAGAACGTACCGCTGTGGTTCGTCCTGCCGTTTTTTCGGCGTTAAAATATTATCTCACGAATATTGACAAATTAAGTGTTGAATTAAGAAGAAATCAGCGATATAATATAAAGGCTGAAAAATATACTATTATAAAAGAGGGAAGTATGATGCTGAAATTC
Organism: uncultured Ruminococcus sp.; assembly: GCA_902776945.1. Classification (GTDB taxonomy): domain Bacteria; phylum Bacillota; class Clostridia; order Oscillospirales; family Ruminococcaceae; genus YE71. The sequence continues at coordinate 41,162 of CACYSH010000024.1, read as the reverse complement.
CTTAAAGCGCAGCCGGTTCTTGCGGCTGCTTTTATTGCGTCTGTTATTACAATGTTTATCGTTCCGCCCGACGCGGGATACGCGGGATATGTTGACCGCACCGTGCTGATACAGCTTTTCTCGCTGATGACCGCCGTTGCGGGCTTCCGCAGCGCGGGCATTTTCGAGAAAGTCACCGACCGCCTGCTTGAACACGCGGGGACTGTGCGGCGGCTCGGGCTTGTTTTCGTGCTGATCTGCTTTTTTACCTCAATGGCGGTGACAAACGACGTAGCCCTTCTGACCTTTATCCCCCTGACATTGATAGCTATGGGCGGTGCCGACCGCAAAAGCCTGATACTTACGATCGTGCTTGAAACCGCCGCCGCGAATCTCGGAAGTATGCTGACACCTGTTGGCAACCCGCAGAATTTGTTTATTTACAACAGCTATAAGCTCACGGCGGGTGTTTTCATAAAGACTATGGCTCCCGCAGGTATCGCGAGTCTGCTTATCCTCGTCCTGCTGACCCTTCTTCTGCCGAAGGACAAATGTTCGGGTACGGAGCATGAGGAACACGCTCTCGAAGCCGCGCCCCTCGCGGGATATTCCGTGCTTTTCATCGTCTGCCTGCTGACCGTGTTCGGCTATATCCCCGACTGGGTCTGCCTTATCGCGGCGGTGGCGACGGCGCTTATCTTCAACCGCAGTCTGCTGAAAAAGGTCGATTACCCGCTGCTTGCCACGTTCGTATGCTTTTTCGTGTTCGTCGGGAACATTGCGCGTATCGGCGCAGTCAGCGACTTTTTCTCGGGTATCATGAAGGGCAGGGAACTGCTCGTTTCCGCCGCGCTTTCGCAGGTGATAAGCAACGTCCCCGCCGCCGTCATGCTTTCGGGCTTTACGGGCAGCGGAACGCAGCTGCTTTTAGGCGTGAACATCGGCGGGCTGGGAACCATAATCGCCTCGCTCGCGAGTCTTATCTCGTTCCAGTTCTACCGCAAGACCGAGGGCGCAGATTCGGTAAAATACATGGCGGTGTTCTCGGCGGTGAATTTCGGTATGCTGATACTTCTGCTGCTGTTGCAGAGAGCGGTATCGCTTATCGGCTGACGGAAAGGGAGAGTGTGATTTGAAAAGCTATACAGTATTGCTCGATCTCGCGCTGATAATGATGTCCGCGAAGCTCATGGGGCTTTTGGCGCGTAAGGTCAAGGCTCCTATGGTCGTGGGCGAGATAATCGCGGGGCTTATCATCGGACCCTGCCTGCTCGGTGCCGTTCAGCCGAGCGATTTTCTCAGCCAGATGGCGGAGATCGGCGTTATACTTATCATGTTTTCAGCGGGACTGGAGACCAATTTGCAGGAGCTGAAAAAGTCGGGCTTTCAGGCGTTCATCATCGCCTGCGTGGGCGTATTCGTGCCAATGGCGGGCGGAACGCTGCTTTATCTTGGGGTATACGGCTTTGACGGGTTCGGCACGGAGCAGTTTTTCCGCGCCGTGTTCATCGGCAGCATTATGACCGCAACTTCGGTTGGCATTACGGTCGAGGTGCTGAAGGAAATGGGCTTTCTTAACGGTCATGTCGGGCAGACGATCCTTTCCGCCGCGATAATTGATGACGTTATCGGCATAATCGTTCTGACCTTTGTACTCGGCTTTAAAGACCCCGACAACAAGCCCGCCGTCGTTTCGCTGAAAGTGGCGCTGTTTTTGGTGCTTTCGTTCGCGCTGGGGTATGTCATTTACCGCGTGTTCAAAAAGCTCGACGAGAAATATCCGCACACGCGCCGCATTCCGATAATCGCGCTTTCGCTGTGCTTTGTGCTTGCCTACGTCGCGGAGGAATTTTTCGGCATTGCGGACATCACGGGCGCGTACATCGCGGGGATAATCCTCTGCAACGTGCGCGACGCGGACTACATCGACAGCAAGGTGAGCGTGAACGGCTATATGTTCTTCGCGCCGATATTCTTTGTCGGGATAGGTTTGAAAACGAATTTCAGCGATGTTGACAGCAGTATGCTTGTGTTTTCGGTGCTGTTCGTGGCGGTGGCGATGCTTACCAAGGTGATCGGCTGCGGGCTGGCGGCTAAGGCTTTTAAGTTCAAAAACATCGACTGCTTAAAGATAGGCGCTGGCATGATGACCCGCGGCGAGGTAGCGCTCATCATCACGAGCAAGGGCTTGGCGCTCGGCATAATCGACTCGTCGTATTTCACGGCGGTAATTCTGCTGATAATCGTATCGAGCATCGTTACGCCGATACTGCTTAAATACCTCTACGGCAAGTCCCCCGACCCCGCTCCCGAACAGGCGGCGGCATAAAGGCAAATAATTACGGCAGAACGCTTTGGGGCGTTCTGCCGCTTGTTTTTACGGATAATTTTTAGCTGTCCTGTATCATGCTATTGTAACGGTGAAAGCCCTTTGGTTAAGGCTGCTTGTATTCCATTCGCCGTTTATCTTGGCGCAGACTGCCATTTTATAAGTGCCTGTTTTCATTTTGGGCGAGGTGTAGGCTGTAACATCTGCCTCAAACTGCTCTTTTATCCGCCATTTGCCCGACTGATATACGGCTAAGCCGTACCCCTCGGCACCCTGAACGGAAGTCCATTTTAAATCGAACTGTCTTTCATTGACCCCGGACGTAACAACGGGATATTTCCCTGTGCTGTCAAGGGCGATGAAATCAAAGCCGTTTTCATTAGCGTAGGTCTGGACGGCGGTGCCTTTGTGACCTTTTATCGTGAAGCCGTCAACTTTTTTATAACCGTTATCATAATAATATCCAAAAGCCTTTTCGCCAATTGTCTTAACTCTGCCCGGGACAGTTATGCTTTTCAGGCTTGTGCAACCGTCGAAAGCCAGATTACCTATGCCTTTAACGCTGTCGGGGATAGAAACGCTTTCAAGACTTTTACAGTATGCGAAAGCACTTATGCCAATGGATGTCACGCTGTCCGGGATAGTTATGTTTTTAAGACCGCACGAACTAAAAGCACCGTTGCTGATCGTCGTAACGCTGTCCGGGATAGCTATGCTTTCAAGTTTTGAGCAGTCCCAAAAAGCAAATCTGCCGATTCTCGTAACGCTGTCCGGGATAGCTATGCTTTCAAGTTTTGAGCAGCTCTCAAAAGCAAATCTGCCGATTCTCGTAACGCCGTCAGGGATAGTTACGCTCTTAACGTTTGTGCAGGCATAGAAAGCACCGTTGCCAATGCCAGTAACGCCGCTGTTTATTATTATTTGATTAATATCGCTTTTTCTGCTATTCCACGGAATTTCGCCAGAGCTGGATTTCTCAATATCTCCCGTGCCGGTGATCGTAAGCGTACCCTCGCTGTCAAGCTCCCATGTGAGGTTTTCTCCGCATTCTCCGCTGTCAACGACTACCGCTTTAAGGGCGATGAATTTAAAGCCGTTTTCATTGGCATATTTCTCGGCGGCGGTGCATTTATTGCCCGTTATCGTGAAGTTTTTGTCCTTTTTAGCTTTACTGCTGGTCGCACCGCTGCTGGTAGTATAATAATAATATCCGAAAGCCTCTTCGTCAATGCGCTTAACGCTGTACGGGATAGTTACGCTTTTCAGACTTGTGCAGTCATGGAAAGCGCGGGGACCAATGAATGTCACACTGTCCGGGATAATTATGCTTTCAAGGCTTGTGCAGTAGCAGAAGGTGAGGTTGCTAATGGACGTAACGCCGTTCGGGATAGCTATGCTTGAAAGGCTTTTGCAGATACTGAAAGCACCTACGCCAATGAATGTCACGCTGTCTGGGATATTTATGCTTTCAAGGCTTTCGCAGTTATAGAAAGCACTGCCGCCAATGCTTGTAACGCTGTCCGGGATATTTATGCTTTTAAGGCTTTTGCAGTTATAGAAAACCTCACCGCTGATGCTCGTTACGCCGTCCGGGATCTTTATGCTTTCAAGGCTTTCGCAGTTATAGAAAGCACCTATGCCAATGCTTGTAACGCCGTCCGGGATAGTTGCGCTTTCAACGTTTGTGCAGCCATAGAAAGCACGGTTGCCAACGCTCGTAACGCCGCTTTTTATTATTATTTTCTTAATGTCCTTTCTGCTGTTATACCACGGAATAGTGTTCCAGTAGTAATTTTCAAAATTCCCGGTACCGCTTATGGTAAGCGTACCCTCGCTGTCGAGCATCCAGGTAAGATTTTCGCCGCACTCGCCGCTCTGGACAATTTCCGCCGCGCTTGCCGTCAGCGAAAAGCCCTCGAACGTCCCAACAGGCAAAGCCCCCGCGCCCGCAAACACGACCGCTAAAGCCGCCAACCCGCTTACAAATCTTTTATTCATCAGAAAAAACTCCTTTAATGTGATATAATGCCATATTATAATTATACTATATTTTTGATTGTGTTTCAAGCATAAAAACATACAATATTTCACAACTAAATATAGCAAATTTAACAAACACGGCAGAACGCTTTGGGGCGCTCTGCCGTTTGTTTTTACGGATAATTTTTAACTGTCGTGTATCATTTTATAATGATTCTGAAAGCTCTTTTGGCGATATTGCTTGTATCCCATTTGCCGTTTATCTTAGCACAAACTACTATTGTATATACACCGCTCTTTAACTTAGGCGAGGTGTAGCTGGTGACATTTGCCGGCAGCTGCACTTTTACGCGCCAGCTGCCCGACTGATACAAGGCTATGCCGTACTTTTCGGCACCGGGAACAGGCTTCCATTTTATACGGAAACGACCGTCCTTCACTTCGGACTTGACATTGGGATATTTGTTATCGCTGAGGGAAACAAAATTAAAGCCGTTTTTGCTGGCGTAGGTCTCGGCGGCGGTGCCTTTGTAGCCCTTTATTGTGAAGCCGTCAGGTTTTTTATTATTAAATTCGTTATATCCTAAAGCCTTTTTTCCAATATGCATAACGCTTTTTGGGATAATTATGCTAACAAGGTGTGTACAATCGGAGAAAGCATACTTGCCAATGCTTGTAACGCTGTCCGGGATAGTTATGCTTTCAAGGCTTGTGCAGCTACAAAAAGCATAGTCGTCAATTTTCGTAACACTGCTCGGGATAGTTACGCTTGTAAGGCTTGTACACCAGGTGAAAGCACGGTCACCAATGCTCGTTACACTGTCCGGGATAGTTACGCTTGCAAGGCTTTTGCAGGTCGAAAACGCATAGGAGCCAATGCTCGTAACGCTGTCCGGGATAGTTACGCTTACAAGGCTTGTGCAGTTCAAAAAAGCATAAGAGCCAACGCTCGTAACGCCGTCCGGGATAGTTATGCTTGAAAGGCTTGTGCAGTATTGGAAAGCATCGTCGCCAATGCTCATAACGCTGTCCGGGATAGTTATGCTTTCAAGGCTTCTGCAGCCGGCGAATGCCCAGTCGTCAATGCTTGTAACGCTGTCCGGTATAGTTATGCTTTCAAGGCTTCTGCAGCCGAAGAAAGCATATTCGCCAATGCTCGTAACGCCATTATATATTATTATTTGTTTAATTTTGCTATCAAAATACCACGGAGAACGACCAAAGCTGTAATTCTCCATATCCCCTGTTCCGTCAATGGCAAGCGTACCCTCGCTGTCAAGCGTCCAAGTGACATTTTTACCTTCGTTTTCATTTTCATTGCCACAATATCCGCTGTCAACGATTTCCACTTTTTCCGCGCTCGCTGTCAGCGAAAAGCCCTCAAAAGTCCCCGCAGGCAAAGCACCCGCGCCCGCAAACACGACAGCCAAAGCCGCCAGCCCGCTTATAATTTTCTTATTCATCGAAAAACTCCTTTCAAGTTAAATATTTTTATATAATTATACAATATTTTTAACGGTAATTCAATGATGAAAATCAACAATATTTCATTCGAAAATATAGAAAAATTCACATATATGGCGATAAAAACGCGGCAGAACGTTTTTACGCGCTCTGCCGTTTGTTTTTGCGGATATTTTTTAACTGTTCTGAATCATTCTGTTATTGTAACAGTGAAAGCTCTCTTGTTGATACTGCTTGTGTCCCATTCGCCGTTTACTTTAGCGCAGACTACCATTTTATAAGTACCTTTCTTGATCTTAGGAGAGGTGTAGCTTGTAACATTTCCTGCAAACTGCACCTTTACGCGCCATTTGCCCGACTGATAAAGGGCTAAACCGTACTTTTCGGCATTCGGAACGGCAGTCCATTTCAAGCGGAACTGCCTGCCCTGAACTGCGGACTTGACAACTGGGTATTTGTCGGCGGTCTCGTCAAGGGCGATGAACTCAAAGCCGTTTTCGCTGGCGTATGTTTCGGCAGCGGTGCCTTTATAGCCCTTTATTGTGAAGTCGTCCATTTTTTGATATGGTCCGTAATTATAATTGTAATATCCGAAAGCCCCTCGATCTATGCTTGTAACGCTGTTCGGGATAGTTACGCCTGCGAGATTTTGGCAGCCTGCAAAAGCGTAGTGGCTGATGCTCGTAACGCTGTCCGGGATAGTTACGTTTTCGAGGCTCTGGCAGTTTTCAAAAGCGTAGCTGTCGATGATCGTAACGCTGTCCGGAATAGTTACGTTTACGAGGCTTTGGCATTTTGCAAAAGCGGATTGAGCAATTCTCGTAACACTGTTCGGGATAGTTATGTCTGCAAGCTTTTTACAATTCCAGAAAGTATACTTTTCAATTTTTGTAATGCCGTTCGGGATAGTTATGCTTTCAAGGCGTGTGCAGCCCCAGAAAGCGTCGCTGCCAATGCGCGTAACGCTGTCCGGTATAGTTATGCCTGTAAGGTTTTCGCAGCCCCGGAAAGCGCCGGCGACAATGTTCGTAACGCTGTCCGGGATCATATATGAGCCTTGTTTATTGGCAATACAAGAGACAAGCTGGGTTTTTTCCTTGTTAAATAATACGCCATCCATAACACAATAATAATTATTATCATCTGAAATGGTGATACTGTTCAATGATTCACAATATGTAAAAACACTTTCGCCAATGCTCTTAACGCTGTCCGGGATAGTTATGCTTTCAAGGCTTTTGCAGTTGTAGAAAGCGCCATCGCCAATGCTTGTAACGCTGTCGGGGATAGTTACGCCTGTAAGCTCTGTGCAGGATGAGAAAGCATCCTCGCCAATGCTTGTAACGCTATCCGGGATAGTTATGCTTTTAATGCGGCAATCATAGAAAGCATATTTGCCAATGTTCGTAACGCCGTCGGATATAATGATATTCTTGATATTTTGCGTGTATGCGTACCAGGGCGGCTGATCGAAGGACATAAAAGTCCACATTTTCCCCGAACCGCTGATAGTGAGCGTACCCTCGCTGTCAAGCGTCCATGTCAGATCCGCACCGCACTCGCCGCTGTTAACGATCTCCGATTCCTCCGCGCTCGCCGTCAGCGAAAAGCCTTCGAACGTCCCCGCAGGCAAAGCACCCGCGCCCGCAAACACGACAGCCAGTGCCGCAAGCCCGCTTATAATTTTCTTATTCATCGAAAAACTCCTTTCAAGTTAAATAATTTTATATCATTATACAATATTTTTAACGGTAATTCAATGATAGAAATCAACAATGTTTCATTTAAAAATATAGAATAATTCACATATACGGCGACAAAAAGCGGCAGAATGCTTTTTACACGTTCTGCCGTTTGTTTTTACTAAAAATTTTTAACTATCTCATTCTATTGTAACAGTGAAAGCCCTTTGGTTGATACATCTTGTATCCCATTCGCCGTTTACCTTGGCGCAGACAACCATTTTAAAAGTGCCGGGCTTAGGATATTTGGGCGAGGTGTAGCTTGTAACATTTCCTGCAAACTGCGCCTTTACACGCCAGCCGCCCGACTGATACACGGCTAAACCGTACTTTTGCGCATCGGGAACGGAAGTCCATTTCAGACGGAACTGTCTGCCCTGAACCTCGGACGTAACAACGGGATATTTGTTAGCGGTTTCATCAAGTGCGATGAACTTAAGGTCGTATTCTTTGGCATATTTTTCGGCCTCGGTGCCTTTGTAGCCCTTTATTGTGAAGCCGTCGATCTTATAAGTTTCTTCATCTTCATTCTTATAATACCCCAAAGCAAGGTGACCAATTGATATAACGCTTTCCGGGATAGTTATACTTTTAAGGCTTGTGCAGTCATAAAAAGCTTGGGCGCTAATGAACCTGATGTCTTTCGGGATATTTATACTTGTAAGGCTTTTGCATCCTCTGAAAGTATGGGCTTTAATGTATGTAACACTGTCCGGGATAGTTACGTTTGTAAGGCTTTCGCAGTTATAGAAAGCCCATGCGTCAATGTCTGTAACGCTGTCCGGGATATTTATGCTTTTTAGGTTTGAGCAGTCCGAAAAAGTATCTCTGCCAATGCTCTTAACGCCGTTCGGGATAGTTATGCTTTCAAGGCTTCTGCAGAAGCAGAAATCACCTTCACCAATGCTTGTAACGCTGTCCGGGATAGTTATGCTTTCAAGGCTTCTGCAGAAATAAAAAGCATAATCGCCAATGCTTGTAACGCCGTCCGGGATAGTTATGCTTTCAAGGCTTTCGCATTGGTATAAAATAAAGCTTTCAATGCTCGTAACGCTGTTCGGGATATTTATGCTTTTCAGGTTTAAGCAGTACGCAAAAGCATTTTCACCAATGCTCGTAACGCCGTCCGGGATAGTTATGCTTTCAATTTTTTCGCAGAATAAGACAGCCCTTTCACCAATGCTCGTAACGCTGTCCGGGATATTTATGCTTTTTAGGTTTGAGCAGTACGCAAAAGCATTGCTGCCAATGCTCGTAACGCCGTTATTTATTATTATTTGTTCAATATTATTTCTGTATTCATACCACGGAGATGAAATCACTTCATTCATCAATTCACCCGGGACGCTGATAACATAATTCTCCATATCACCCGTGCCGCTGATAGTAAGCGTACCTTCGCTGTCAAGATCCCAAGTCAGGTTTTCCCCGCAGGTGCCGCTGGCAACTAATATATCGATGAACTCAAAGCCGTTTTCATTGGCGTAGATCTCGGCGGCGGTGCCTTTGTAGCCGCTGATCGTAAAGCCGTCTATTTTTTCCCAAGAATTATAACCCATGAAGCCAAAAGCATAATAACCAATGCTTGTCACGCTGTCGGGGATTGTTACGCTTGTGAGCGATTTGCAGCCAAAAAACGCACCACGGTCTATGCTCGTCACGCTGTCGTGGATCGTTATGCTTGTGAGCGAAGTGCACCAAGCAAACGCACATTCGCCTATGTTCGTCACGCTGTCAGGGATCGTTATGCTTGTGAGCGAAGTGCATTCCCTAAACGCATCCTCGCCTATGCTCGTCACGCTGTCGGGGATCGTTATGCTTGTGAGCGAAGTGCAGTTCTCAAACGCCATATCACCTATGCTCGTCACGCTGTCGGGAATCGTTATGCTTGTGAGCGAAGTGCAGTTCATAAACGCACCATAGTCTATGCGCGTCACGCTGTCGGGTATATAGACGCTTGTAAGGTTTTCACAGTCGTGAAATGCCGACATGACAATGTTTTTAACACCATTTTCGATAACGATCTTTTTGATATCATCACTGTTTACGAGCCACGACCTGTCGAAGGAAACGTACATATCCCCCGTGCCGCTTATGGTAAGCGTACCCTCGCTGTCAAGCGTCCAAGTCAAATTTTCCCTGTGGGTGCCGCTGTCAACAATTTCAGCCGCGCTTGCCGTCAGCGAAAAGCCCTCAAACGTTCCCGCAGGCAAAGCACCCGCGCCCGTAAACACGATTGCCAAAGCCGCCAGCCCGCTTATAATTTTCTTATTCATCGAAAAACTCCTTTCAAGTTAAATAAATTTATATAATTATACAATATTTTTAACAATAATTCAATGATGAAAATCAACAATATTTCATTCAAAAATATAAAAAATTTCACATATATGGCGACAAAAAGCGGCAGAACGCTTTTTATACGCTCTGCCGTTTGTTTTTGCGGATATTTTTTAACTGTTCTGTATCATTCTGTTATTGTAACAGTGAAAGCCCTTTTGTTGATACTGCTTGTGTCCCATTCGCCGTTTACTTTAGCGCAGACTACCATTTTATAAGTACCTTTCTTGATCTTAGGCGAGGTGTAGCTTGTAACATTTCCTGCAAACTGCGCTTTTACGCGCCAGCCGCCCGACTGATACACGGCTAAACCGTACTTTTGCGCATTGGGAACGGAAGTCCATTTCAGACGGAACTGTCTGCCCTGAACCTCGGACGTAACAACGGGATATTTGTTAGCGGTTTCGTCAAGTGCGATGAACTTAAATTCGTTTTCTTTGGCATATTTTTCGGCGGCGGTGCCTTTGTAGCCCTTTATTGTGAAGCCGTCGATCTGTAAGTTTTCATCTGCTTCCTCGTCGTAATAATATCCGAACGCGCAGTCTTCGATATAGTGTACGCTTGCGGGAATAGTGACACTGTTCAGGCTCATGCAGTTGCCGAAAGCCCAATCATGTATCTCCCTTACGCTGTCGGGCAGTTCCACGCTTGTTATCTCGGCATAGTGGAAAGCGTCCTGCATGATTCTTCTCACGCCGTCGGGGATCACGATGTCGCCGTCCAAAGTCTGTCCGTCAACAAGTATATCGTCAATGATAACGAAAGGATCTTCCTCTCTTCGGCATTGTAACCATGTTGTGAACTCAAACGCTCTGCCGGAGATCCTATTTATCGAGCCTTTAAAAACGATCTCGCCGAGGTTGGCGCAGTCACAAAACGCTTCGTAATCGACCCATATGTCTTCGGGCAGGGTAATGCTTGTAAGCCCACAGTCGCCGATGAAGGCGTCGTTTCCGATACGTTTCAGGCTGTCGGGAAATTCAGCGGTTTCCAATCTCTGACAGTTATCAAAAGCGCTCATGCCTATTGATTCAACGTCCTCTTTCAAAATCAGCTTTTTGATGCCGCTCTTGTAGTTCTTCCAGGGCTCGACATTGGCGGGGTCTTCCCACTCCGCATAATCGTACATCTCCCCGGTGCCGCTGACGGTCATCGTGCCGTCACTGTCAAGCGACCATGTGAGACGATCGCCGCATTTGCCGCAGTCAATTACACTCTTTTTGAGGAGCTTGTAATTTATGCCGCGGTTTTTGACATATCTTTCGCCGCCGGTGCCTTTGTAGCAGGTTATCGTAAGCGAGGGGCAGCCGTCAAATTCATTTTCGTCAAGCGCGTACTCGCTCATGAAAGCGGGGAAATTTAAGTCCGTAAGATTTGTGCAGTTATGAAATACGTTATATCCAAGCCCCTGAAGCCCCTCGGGGAGCCGCACGCTTGTGATATTCTCGTTCTCTTCAAACGCCCCCGATGTGATCTCTCTGGTCTCGTCGGGGATATATACATAGTCCGAAGCGCTGTGACCGTCGAACACGATATTGTCAAGGGAAACGACGGGGTTTATCTCGATCTGATCGCGCAGCCATTGGGTTTCTCTGAAAGGATTGCCGTCTATTCCCGAAACCCAGCCTTTTAAATTCACTTCTGTAAGGTTCTGACAGTCCAGGAAAGCGTCGTCTTCGAGGTAAATGCCGTCGGGCAGGGTAACGCTTGTAAGCCCGTAGTCGCTGCAAAACGCTAAACATTTTATTATTTGGAGGCTGTCGGGTAATTCGATGCTTTCCATCTTACCACAGCTACTAAAAGCGCAGATACCTATCGAATGCACGCCCTCCTCCAGTATCACGTTTCTGATACTGTCCTTTAAGTCTTCCCAGGGCGGAACATTTTCGGGGTCTTCCCAGGTGATATAGTCGTCCATCCAGCCCTCGCCGCTTATAACAAGCGTACCCGTGCTGTCAAGCACCCATGTAAGGTTTTCACCGCAGGTGCCGCTGTCAACAATTTTCGCCGCGCTCGCCGTCAGCGAAAAGCCCTCAAACGTTCCCGCAGGCAAAGCTGAAGCACCCGAAAACACGACCGCCAAAGCTGCCAGTCCGCTTAAAATTTTCTTATTCATCGAAAAACCTCCTTTAAAGTGAAATAATGCTATAATATGATTATACTACATTTTTTATTGTATGTCAATTACAGAAATATACAATATTTCACAATTAAATATGGCAAATATCACAAAAAGCAGAACGCTTTTACACGTTCTGCCGCTTGTTTTGGGTTATATTCGCTATATTTTTGCAGGAGATATTGTTGATTATTCGAATTGAATTACTGTCCAAAATAGTGTATAATTAATATATGATGATATTTTATTATAAAGGGGTTTTTTATTATGAATAAAAAATTTGTGAGCGGGCTTGCGGCGCTTGCGGTCGTGTTTTCGGGCGCGGCGGCATTGCCTGCGGGGACGTTTGAGGGCTTTTCGCTGACGGCGGACGCGGAGAATTTTGAGATCGTTGCCGGCGGTGCCTGCGGCGAAAATGTCAGCTGGGTGCTTCTCAGCGAAGGCACGCTGACTATAAGCGGTTCGGGGGATATGGCGAATTATGATTCCAGAACTATCCCCTGGTATGCGAACGTTCAAAAGATCAGGAATGTCGTTATATCCGACGGCGTTACGAGCATTGGCAAATATGCTTTCTATGACTGCATAAACCTTGAAAGCATTACTATCCCGAAAGGTGTTGCAAGCATCGGCGAGCTGGCTTTCTTCGACTGCGAAAGCCTTGAAAGCATAACTGTCCCGGAAGGCGCTGAGAGCATTGGCTTAGCCGCTTTCGATCTGTGCAAAAGCCTTAAAAGCGTAGTTCTTCCCGACAGCATTGAGTACATTGACAAATATGCTTTCTACCGCTGCGAAAGCCTTACAAGCATAAATATCCCGAAAAGCATGACGAGTATCAGCACGGGGGTTTTCGACAGCTGCACAAGCCTTACAAGCATAATTATACCGGAAACCCTTACAAGCATCGGCGAATATGCTTTCGATAACTGCCGGAACCTTGAAAACGTAACTATCCCGGAAAGCGTTACATACTTTGGCTCAGGGGCGTTTTGGGATACAAAATGGTTAGATAAAAAGCAGGAAGAAGACCCCCTTGTTATTGTAAATAACATTCTTATTGACGGATACGCGGCAAGCGGCGATGTTGCTGTTCCCGACGGCGTTAAAAGCATTGGCGAAATGGCTTTCTACGGCTGCGAAAGCCTTGAAAGCATAAAGCTCCCGAACAGCGTTGTGAGCATTGGCGGCGGCGCTTTCGAATGCTGCACAAGCCTTTCGGGCATAAATATCCCCGAAGGCGTTACAAGTATTGAAGGTACTGTTTTCTACGACTGCGAAAGCCTTGAAAGCATAAAGCTACCGGACAGCATTACAAGCATCGGCAGATCGGCATTCGAGGGCTGTTCAAGTCTTAAAAGCATAACTATCCCGAAAAGCGTTAAAAGCATTGCCGTCTATGCTTTCGGATATTATTATGAAGACGATCTACAAACGTATGAAGACTTCACGATAAAGGGCAGCAAAGGCTCCGCCGCCGAGATCTACGCCAACGAAAACGGCTTTACATTCATTTACGAAGACGATAACAAATATCCCGCTGTCACGTCCAAAGTGAATGGCAGATATTTCCGGTTGGAATGGACTGCCGTTCCCGATGCCGAAAAGTACGGTTTAGCCGTGTATCAGTCGGGCAGCTGGCGGGTAAAAGCTCAGTTTTCGGGAGATGTTACGACCTACACCTCGCCCAAGGTGAAGAAAGGCACTTATAAAATGGTAGTCTGTGCCAAGGTAAACGGCGAATGGGTTAAGAGCGGTATCAACAAAAGGGCTTTCACTGTCACAATAGAATGAGATAGTTAAAATTTTTCATGAAAAATAAACGGCAGAGCGCTTTTACACGTTCTGCCGTTTGTTTTTGTGGATAGTTTTTCGCGGTTCAGACCTTCCAGCCCGCGACTATTTTCTGTAAAATAACAAGGTCGTCAACGTCAACGTTGCCGTCTTTGTCGATGTCGGCGGCTTTTTCGTTGTATGTGGTTTTGCTGATGTCCCAGCCCGCTACTTTTTTCTGCATAAGCATGAGGTCATCAACTTCGATTATTCCGTTTCCGTCGATGTCGCCAATTATGACGGGCGGTTCATCAAGCGAGATGAAGTTAAAGCCGTTGTCGTTGGCGTATTTCTCGGCGGCGGTGTTTGGGTAACCGTAGATTGTGATTTTGGGGCTGTTGAAAGCAAAGAGACCAATGCTCGTAACGCTGTCCGGGATAGTTACGCTTGCAAGGCTTGTACAGTTCCAAAAAGCCCAATTACCAATGTTTGTAACGCTATTTGGTATAGTTATGCTTTCAACGTTTGTGCAGTCCGAGAAAGCATCATCGCCAATGCTTGTAACGCCGTTATGTATTTTTATTTGTTTAATACCATTAATGTTATGCCACGGCGAAGAGTTTTTCGAATTGTCCAAGTCGACCGAGTTGTCATAACTCGTCATATCTCCTTTGCCACTTATAGTAAGTGTGCCCTCGCTGTCAAGCGTCCAAGTAACATTTTTACCTTCATTTTCATTTTCCTTGCCGCAATAGCCGCTTTTAACAATATCCGCCGCGCTTGCGGTAATTGCTGTATCGGTGCCGAAAACGCCGCCCGTAACAGGAGCCGCCGCGCCGAAAACCAATGCAAGCGCACAAAGCGCCGAAGCTGTTTTTCTCAAATACATTTTAAAACTTCCTTTCCTTAAATCATGCAAAAATGGTTATGATATTCATACATATTAATAATTATAGCGTTAAAATTTGTATAATTCAAGAAATTATTGTAAAATAAATATTAACCTGCTGAAACAGCTTGCACGGCAAAAACAAAAAAGACGACCCAAAAGCCGTCTTTTTCTAAACACTGGCGGAGACGGTGAGATTCGAACTCACGAGCCCGTTTAAGGGCTAACGCATTTCGAGTGCGCCCCGTTATGACCACTTCGATACGTCTCCATGCCTGTCTTTTTGACTTATATATTATATCACATTGCGCTGCTTTTGTCAATACCCTGCGGCTGCTTTTAACAAAAAATTCATCATAATGGACTGCCGCTCCGCATATATTTCTACTGGGAAAACTTACCGCCGCGCATAACCGCGCCGCCTGACGGGAATAATCCTCGTATCAACAAGATGTGAGGGATATGTTATGCAGTATACAAAGGTCGAGATAAGCGGGATAAATACGGCGCGGCTCACCGTTCTTGACGAGAACGAGACCCGCGAGCTGCTCGTGAAGGCGCACGCGGGCGACAGGCAGGCGCGGGACAGGCTCATTCGCGGCAACCTGCGGCTCGTTCTCAGCGTTTTGCAGAGGTTCGCGGGCTATTCGGGGCGGCGGCTCTCCGAGCATGGGCGCGGCGAGACCTCCGACGATCTTTTTCAGGTCGGCGTGATAGGGCTTATCAAGGCTATCGACAATTTCAACACCGAGCTGAACGTGAAACTAAGCACCTACGCCGTGCCGATGATACTGGGCGAGGTGCGGCGCTATCTGCGCGATTACCGCCCCGTGCGCGTGAGCCGTTCCCTGCGCGACCTCGCTTACAAGGCGATGCAGGCGCGGGAACGCATCACCGCCGAAGAACAGCGCGAGCCGACGATCGACCGCATCGCGGAGGAGATAGGCGCGGCGCGGGCGGACGTTGTGGCGGCGCTTGAAGCCTCCGCCGACCCTGTTTCGCTGTACGAGCCTGTCTATTCCGAATCGGGCGACACGCTTTATCTGCTCGATCAGATAGGCGACAATTCCGACAGCACTGCCGCGCTCAACGAATATCTCGTCCGCGACGCGGTGAAGCGCCTGCCCGAGCGCGAACGGACTATCCTCAGTCTGCGGTATATACGCGGCAAAACGCAGGTGGAGGTCGCCCGCGAGATAGGCATATCGCAGGCGCAGGTCTCGCGGCTCGAAAAGGGCGCTATCGTAAGTATAAGGAGAATGATCGAGGCATGAAAAAAGCAAAGCGTAAAAAAAGCGGCGGGGCGTTCCGGCTGCTGCTTATCGCGGCGTATTCGGTGCTGCTGATACGCCATTCCGACGAGATAGCGGAGGGCATACATTCGGCGCTGACCCGCTGTGTGAATGTGATAGTCCCTGCGCTGTTCGCGTTTCTTGCCGCCGCCGATATGCTGGTGCGCGGCGGCGCTTACATATATTTATCCGCGCCGTTCAGACCGCTTGCGTGGCTGACGGGTCTGCCGGAGGAGCTTTGCCCGGTGCTGGTGCTTTCGAATGTCGCGGGCTATCCGGCGGGGGCTTCGGTGATAAGGACGATGTGCGAAAGCGGGCGGCTTGACAGCGGGGACGCATCGCGGCTGATGTGTTTCTGCTTCAATGCGGGGCCTGCGTTTCTTGTCGGCGTGCTGGGTCAGCGGCGGGGGCTGGCGGTTTGGCTGATAATTTTCGCAGTGAATATTCTTGCGGCGGCGGTGATATGCCGCATTCGTCCGTTGAAGGCAGGCGCGAAGGCAGAGAACGTTTGTTCGCCAGGCTGGGACTTGCTGACGGGGAGCGTATCGGCGGCGGGGCGGGCTTTGTTTAAGGTCTGCGGAATGATAATGCTTTTTTCGACTTTTCTCACGCTGATAAATTGCTGTCTCGGGCGGTTCGGGCTGAAAATCGGCGTGTTTGCGCCGATTTTGGAAATATCCGAGCTTGGGGAGAGCGCTTCCGCAGGGCTGTGGAGTGTATGCGCGGCGGGAGCGTTCGGCGGTGTGTGTGTGCTTTTGCAGATAAAGGCGATAATCGGGAGTGCGTTTTCGCTTGTGCCATTTTTGTTAGCGCGGGTGATATGTGCTGTAATGGCGGGGGTTATTGCGGTTTTTGCGGAGAGATACCTGTTGAGCGGGGAAACGCTCCCGACAGCGGCGCAATATGCGGCGCAGTTTGCCGCAACAGAGCAGGGAAGTGTTTTCCCGACGATATGCCTTATAATGATGATAGTGCTGACGCTTGTAAGCGTGAAAAAAGCCGAAAGCCGCAAGTGAGGACAAAACCAAAAGTTTTAGGGGGGGGACATGAACAAGTTCAGACAGGCGATATTTCGCAAACGAATTGCGCGAATGTTGGAAATATCCGCAGCGGCAGGAAATTCACGGGCGCAACGGGCGGGAGCAAGCCGCCGCCCTACGCTCTGTTTTTGAGCGGGTACATATTGTAGGGGCGTACATTGCGCGTCCGTGTACTGCCCTGCGCGTTTATTTGCGAAAATCGCTCCGCTCTCATTTGCGGTATTTTTATTCTTCAAGCGCGTCCGCTTTACGCAGCGTATCAAGCACCTTTTTTACATCGGACTCAATAAGCCCCTCCGGCGCATTATAACGGCTCCGCATTTCTTTGACGAGCTTTTCCTCCGTCATATCGTTCCTCAACAGCTCAAGAATGACCCCCAGCATCTCATTTCCGCGCACAAATCCCGAAAACTTAGCGCCGCCAGCCGCCACAAGCACGGTCTGATCGTCATTTGAATGCAGTATATAATTCTTCCTGATCTTCATTTTATATTCCTCCAGTAGTTAAAAGCGTTTTTACCGTACTATTATAGCATATCCGGGCTGATAAATCAAGAGAAGGATAAATATTCACAATATTTGTAAAAGAAACGCAATTAATGACTTGCAAGCCGCCGGAAAATGTTGTATAATATTTTCACATTTAAATCTCCCGTCAGCGGGAAATTGGAGGTCATATTATGGCAGAGCAGAGAAGACCGCTTATCAGCAGCATATTTACAGCCGACCCTTCGGCTCACGTTTTTGACGGCAAACTATATATCTATCCCTCGCACGATCTTCCGCACAACGGCGAGGACAACGACGACGGCGACGAATACCTCATGGAGGACTATCACGTTCTTTCGATCGACACGCCCGATTCGCCCTGCGTTGACAACGGCGAGGCGCTCAACATGAGAGAGGTCAAGTGGGTCAGCAAACAGATGTGGGCTCCCGACCTTGCCTGTTCGCACGGCAAATATCATCTGATCTTCCCCGCCCGCGACAAGGACGGCATTTTCAGGATAGGCGCGGCGCACAGCGACAGCCCCGCGGGACCCTTCACGCCCGATGATGATTACATCGAAGGCACCTGCACCATTGACCCGTGTGTTTTTGTTGACGGCGACGGCAGAGTTTACCTTTATTACGGCGGTATCTGGGGCGGTCAGCTTGAAAAGTGGCAGACGGGCAAATTCGACCCCGACGGCAAGGGTCCCGCTCCCGATGCTCCCGCGCTTACGCCGTTCTTTGCCGAGCTGAATCCCGATTGCAACGCGCTGGCAAGTTCTCCCATACACATCAGGATAATCGACGAGAACGGCGAGGATTTGAAGGCGGGCGACGAAGCAAGACGTTATTTCGAGGCTCCTTGGGTTCATAAGTATAACGGCGTTTATTATCTTTCCTACTCGACGGGGACTTCGCATTACATCGTTTATGCTACATCTGACAGCCCAGTGGGACCTTTCACCTATCGCGGCAGGATAATGGAGCCTGTTATCGGCTGGACTACTCATCATTCGATAGTCGAGTGGAACGGCAAGTGGTACATTTTTTACCATGACTGTGAGCTTTCGAACGGCATAAATCATCGCCGCTGTGTGAAATATACCGAGCTGAAATATAATCCAGACGGCACTATTGTCACGATAAATCCCTACGAATAAGAAGATTTTCCCCCGCACGGAGTGCTTTTCCGGCGTGGGGATTTATTTTATAAATCATTATCTACAATTCAATGGTGACGATTTGTATTGTAGGTGCGCGCATTGCGCGTCCGTGAAATTTCCCGACCGTGCGGAAAACCCTGTCTTGTGCTATTCTTTGCGAAATATCGCCTGTCTGAACTTGTTCAGACCGCTCTTCTCGCAAATTAAAATCGGCAATTTACTTGTTTCCCTCACGTTCTGCTGATTTTATCATATCGCTTGCTTTTGTCACATTTTCTTGAAATTGCCGAAGACCCTTTGCACGAACAAGTTCGTGCAAGAAGAAGGGTTATCCCCTGCACGAACTTGTTCGTGCCAACCCCTTTCCTAAGACTTTTGGTTTGCCCTCATTTTGTGGTTTGCCTTTTTTTGATAAACAAACTGCGGTCATTCTGCATAATCTGTATAAAAGGGGTGATATTATGCAAATACTCAGGATAGAGGGCGGGCGGCGGTTAAGCGGGGAGATCGGCATTCAGGGCGCAAAAAACAGCGTGCTGCCAATTCTCAGCGCTTGCGTGCTGACAGGCGGCGAAACGCGGCTCAACAGATGCCCCGCACTTTCCGATGTTTACGCGGCATTCGGGATTTTAAGCTCGCTCGGCTGCAAATGCCGCTTTTCGGGCGGCATTGCCGAGATAGACTCGCGGTCGATAGGCAGCACGGAGATCGGCGACGCGCTTATGCGGCGAATGCGGTCCTCGATAATCTTTATGGGAGCGCTTCTCGGGGCGGCGGGGGAGTGCGTGATGAGCTTTCCCGGCGGCTGCGAGCTGGGACCCCGCCCGATAGATATGCACATTTCGGCACTGCGGCAGCTGGGCGCGGTCATCGACGAAAAGCACGGCAGGCTTATTTGTCAGGCTCCGAAGGGCTTGAAGGGAACGGTCGTCAATCTGCCGTTTCCGTCGGTCGGCGCTACCGAAAACGTAATGCTCGCGGCGGTCTGCGCGGAGGGCGAGACCGTCATTGTGAACGCCGCAAGGGAGCCGGAGATCGCCGAGCTGGGGAGCTTTCTCAATAAGTGCGGCGCGAACGTGCGCGGCGCGGGCTGTCACCGTATCGTGATCGAGGGCGTTAGCCGAGACAAACTGCACGGCTGCGAATATACCGTCATGCCCGACCGTATCGCTGCGGCTACATATCTGTGCGCGGCGGCGGCTTCGGGCGGCGAGGTCAATATAAACGGTGCGCGGGTGAGCGATATTGAAGCGGTAATCAACGTGCTGCGGCAGGCGGGCTGCCGGGTCTGCGACAGCGACGGCGGGGTTTATCTGAGTGCGCCCGCCGTCATGAACTGCGTGAACACGGTCAGGACTTGCCCGTATCCCGGCTTTCCGACCGACGCGCAGGCGATAGTCATGGCGGCGCTTGTCCGTTCGCGTGGAATGGGGATTTTTGTCGAGGATATTTTCGAGAACCGTTTCCGCCACGTTGACGAGCTGGTGAGAATGGGCGCGGACATCAAGACCGAAGGCAAGGTGGCTGTCGTGCGCGGCGTGGATAAGCTGACGGGCGCGGCGGTCTCGGCTCCCGACCTGCGGGGCGGCGCGGCGCTTTGTGTTGCCGCGTGCGCGGCGGAGGGTGAAACGGAGGTCAGCGGGGTCTGCTACATCGACCGCGGTTATGAAGCTATCGAAACCACGCTGAACGCGCTCGGCGCAAAGGTCAGGCGCGAATGAGCATAAAAAAGCCCGGCTGAAAAACAGTCGGGCTTACATTTTTGTTAATTTGTGGGCTTATTCAGCAGCTTTCTGACCGCCTATGCTTACGTCCCAGCCTGCGATGTACTTCTGAAAAAGTATCAGGTCGCTGACAGACACATCGCCGTCCGCAGAAGCGTCAATATTTGCTATTTCCTTGTAAGGAACTTGTATCTTCCAGCCTGCGATGATTTTTTGCAGATTTATCAGATCGTCAAGGTCGCGTTCGCCGTCGAGGTTGAGGTCGCCGTAAAGGAAAAGCTCGTCGTTAATGGTCAGCTCGTCGTTTTCGATGACGACATTTGTGGTCTTGGGGGCATAGCTTTCGTCGCTGCATTTTATGCGCAGCTCGTATTGACCGAGGTGGATATTGGTAAATTTTGCGCTCCCGTCCGCGCTGACTTCGGCGCTGCCCTTCACCTTGCCGTCCTTTACAAGCTCCAGCGTGAAGGTTACGTCGTCGGCATTATCTGCCGCAAGCTCCGAATCGACGGTTATTTCCTCAAAGATCTGATTGCTTTCGACGTTCACCGTGCAGACAACGGGGATGATCTCGCCATTTTTGTTTACATAGTCGGGGTTAGTCGCGGTTATCACGGCTTTTCCCGGGCTGACCGCGGTTACGATCAGCCTGTTGTTTTCGACGCTTACCGAAACGGCGGGGTTGCTCACACTTAGAAACCAGTTTGAAGCGTCGAGGAGACCGGGAATAAATTCGTCGCCCATGACATTGAAGATCAGTTTAAGCTCCCGCGTTTCGGTGACTTCCATGTTTAATTCATCGCTTTCAAACGTGATAACGGAATACGGCGCTTCGCGCAGTTCGAGGGGCGCGGTCGATTCTTTCACGGTCGCCGGAAGCGCGACGTTCGCGTTATTGAAGAAATCATCGGGTTCGCCCGAGAGCGAAAGATGAAAGCAATCGTACTGTGAGGGCTTCACGCCGGGTTTCAGGATAAAGTCAACGGTAACGATAACACCGTTTGCGGATACGTCGCTTGTCTCGTAATCGTTAATTATCAGCTTTCCGCCGGTATCATAGCACTCGATGCCGTTGAAATATCCCGAGCTTATCGAATCAAAAGTAACCTTGCTGCTGTCGTAATCAAGCAGAAGCACCCATGACTGCACGCCTTTGTTGCCCGAAAGCTCGATATTGACGGAATATCTCTCGTTGCCGTAGGAGGCAGAGTCTTCGAGCGTACAGTAACCGGGAGCGATGATAGAAAATTCCAGCGCAGAATCAGCGGCTGCGTTGATCGCGCCTGCGTTCGGGAATTGTACAGCTAAACAGAAAGCGGCGACAGCGGCAGCCAATGATCTTTTTTGCATAAATTCACACTCCAATCAGAGAAGTCATAAAAAAGGCGGCACAATTGCTTGCGCCGCCTGTATTTTACAGAACTATGAAGCCGATCAAGAAATTACGAATGACGCTTCTTTCTTGCAACAACTACAAAGCCGAGTGCTATGAGACCGAGAGCGGCAGCTGCGATAGCAGGAGCGTTTCCGGTTTCGTTGTCCATCTCACCACCGGTAGCAGCGATAACGCTTGCAGCCTTGGACTCAGAATCAACGATAGCGTTTACATAAGGAGTTACCTTAGCTCTCTCGGGACTATTCTTGTTGTCCTTAACATTGGGAACTACGGTCTCGCCGGGATTTACAGGAGAAGTGGGAACATATACAGGGTATACAGACTTAACTGTTACGGTGCACTTCAGAGCTCCATCGTAGTCGTCTCTTGTAGCAGTAATGGTAACTACACCGGACTTAAGACCAGTAATGTGACCTTCCTTGTCGATAGATACGATAGAGGAATCGCTGCTTACGAGCTTCCACTTGGTCATATCCTTGAATGTTGCGGTATCCTCATCGTCGGGATCAACAACGATAGCGAGAGTCTTGGTTCCGCCGAGTTTCAGATCAATGGTCTTCTCAGCGAAGTCGCAAGTTACCTCGTTTGTCTCGGGAGCAGCCTCAACGGTAACGTCGAAGGAACCAATAACAAGTCCGGTAGTCTTATCCTTTACCTGAACCTTTGTAGTACCGGCAGCCAGACCATTAATAACAAGGTTGGAGCCATCGAGCGAAGCGGTAGCAACAGCAGGATCAAGAGACTCTACTTCGAGGTTTTCCAGAACAGAAGCAGGAACAGTATTGGACAAATCGTAAATAGTGGAGAGACCAGCAGTTACGGTCTGAGCAGGAATTTCAATCTCGGTAACAGGTACAGTTCCGGCAGGAGTTACGGTAATAGTGAAATCTTCGAACTTATAGTTGGGCATCAGCGGGTTGGCTACAGAAGCGGTGGTAGTACCTTCTGCAAGGCCCTTGAATGTAACAACAGTACCGTTTGCACTGTAAGAAGCAACAGTAGGATCAGCAATGGTTACCTGGAGAGCCGCAACAACGGTAGCCAAATCAACGCCATCAGGTAATGTAACGCCGGCAGCAGTAAGAATTGCAGCAAGATCGTAATTCTTCTCCTTGCCCTCAACAATTGTTACGTTGGGAATCTTGATAACAGTAGGCTCAACAGGCGGAACCTCACCGGGATTAACAGTTACAGCGCAGGAAGCACTTACATCGCCAACAGTAGCGGTAATGGTAGCTTCACCCTCAGCAACACCGGTAACAGTACCGTCTGCAGCAACGGTAGCTACTTCAGGATTCGAAGAAGTCCAGGTTACAGGATCGGTAGTACCGGTAACGGTAGCCTTGAGTTTCTTGCTCTCGCCAACTTTAAGCTCTCCGGTAGTTGCATTAAGAGTTACGGTTACTTCTTCAACAGGAGGAGGAGTAACTTCATCAGGCTCAACAACGATCTCTACCTCGAACTTGCCGGTAGGATCTTCGGGATCGTTCTTGGTAGCCTTGGTGCCGCTTACCTTTACGAGGTCAGCGATCTCTTCAGCGCTAATATCAGCATTAGCAGTAAATACGATCTCAGCTACGGGGTTGCCGCTGTTGATACCGGTGTAGACGTAGTTCTTGCCGTCAACCTCAGTGGGAACGTCCATTTCGTTCTCTTCGAAGATCTCAGCATAGGTCTTGGTACCCTCAGCCCATACGATCGGGAAGCTGTTGCCTTCCTGGTCGCTCTTCGGAACAGGGGATACGATCTTGGACTCGGTTGTTACACCTTCATAGCCGGGAACTTCTTCAACTATCTTCTTGCTTGTTACCTTTTCATAGGTGAGCTTGTCAGTATCAAACTCAACAAGAACAGACCAACCGTTTACACCGTCGTTTTCCTTGATCTTAAGAAAATACTTAACGGTTTCGCCTGCCTTAATGGTATCTGCTTCAGTGCCATAGGTCATTGTGATCGTGCCGTCAGAATCAGCGGCTGCGGTCAGGGGAAGCATACTTGTAGCTGCCAGTGCGAGTGCCGCACAAGACGCCAGAAGTCTTTTCACATAAATCATTCCTTTCACATCCTCACGGCGCTGTAAACCACCGTGAGTGATTTAAATAGTTTAGGGTTGTTTGAGACCTTTTACAGTCCCCGATATTAATAGTCTACCACATTCTTTTCACTTTGTCAATGTCAAATCGAATTATTTAATTGATTTAACAAAAA
Source organism: uncultured Ruminococcus sp. (assembly GCA_902776945.1). Lineage (GTDB taxonomy): Bacteria > Bacillota > Clostridia > Oscillospirales > Ruminococcaceae > YE71. The sequence continues at coordinate 17,235 of CACYSH010000024.1, read as the reverse complement.
AGTCGGCATTTTGTACAATCGTTATGTGTTAAAATGGTGATATTTAAGACCGCGTTTATCACAATTGTACAAAATGATTTTCACAATTTCCTTATTTAAGGGAATTGAGCAGTCCGCCTTTGTCGATAATATTTATCAAAAACTCGGGGAAAGGCTGTCCCGTGTAGCTCTCGCCTTTGGTGACGTTTGTTATCACGCCGCTTTCAAAGTCGATCTCTACCTCGTCGCCCGCTTCAATGCGTTCGCTGGCTTCGCGGCATTCGATTATCGGCAGACCTATATTGATCGCGTTGCGGTAGAAAATTCTTGCGAACGTAGCGGCGATAACGCAGGAGATGCCGCTCGCCTTTATCGCTATCGGCGCGTGTTCTCTCGACGAGCCGCAGCCGAAGTTCTCGTGCGCCACCATGATGTCGCCCGCTTTGACGTTTTTAACAAATTCGGTGTCGATGTCCTCCATGCAGTGGGAGGCAAGCTCCTTGTGGTCGGCGGTGTTTAAGTACCGCGCCGGGATAATAACGTCCGTATCAACGTTATCGCCGTATTTATGTACTGTACCCTTGACCTTCATTATTTTTTTCCTTTCTATTATATAATAGTTGATAGTTGTAATAGTTAATAGTTGATAGTGAATAGTGTATAGTTATGGTATCGGCTTCGCCGATGTTTTTTGCGTTCGCTGCGCTCCGCAGATCTTTTTGATCGTCCGCGAAGCGGACACCTTAACTATTCACTATACATTATTCACTGTTCACTTAAATTTTGTAGTCCGCGCACTTTCTTGACTTGACGACCGTGCGGACGTATTCCTTTACCTTAACGTGCGCGGGGTGGTCGGCGTAGTACGCGAGCGCCTTTTCGTCCTCAAATTCGCTGTCGAGCATAATGTCGCCGTTCGAGCTGTCGAGAAGATCGGTTGCAACGTGCAGGCTTTTAAGCCCTTCGACAACACCGACAAGCGCTTCAAGCCCGGTTTTCATGCGCAGCGCGGCAGCCTTTTTCTGCTCCGCTGTCAGCTCGTCCTTAAAATCCCAGATAATAACGTGCTTTACCATTATTATTACCTCACATTATCTCGGAGGGCTGGGAGATTTTTCCCGTTACCGCCGAAGCCGCCGCAACGTAGGGCGAAGCAAGATAAACCTCGCTTTCGGGGTGTCCCATTCTGCCGACGAAATTGCGGTTTGTCGTAGCTATCGAGCGCTCGCCCTTGGCAAGAATGCCCATATAGCCGCCGAGACACGGCCCGCAGGTAGGCGTGGAAACCGCACAGCCCGCGTCAATGAAGATTGCAAGCAGCCCTTCGTCCATTGCCTGACGGTAAACCGCCTGCGTCGCGGGGATAACTATGCAGCGCACGCCGTCGGCGATTTTTCTGCCCTTGAGAATTTCGGCTGCGGCGCGGAGGTCTTCGATTCTGCCGTTTGTACATGAGCCGATAACCGACTGGTCGATCTTAACATCGCCGATCTCGTCAAAGGTCTTTGCATTTTCGGGAAGGTGCGGGAAAGCCACGGTCGGCTTTATCTGCGAAAGGTCGATGTCGTAAACCTCATCGTATTCTGCGTCGGGGTCGGCTTCAAATACCTTAAATTCCCTGTTCACTCTGCCCTTGACGTATTCGAGCGTAACCTCGTCAACGGCGAAAATACCGTTTTTCGCGCCCGCTTCGATAGCCATATTAGCCATGCAGAGCCTGTCCTCCATAGTGAGGTTTTTCAAGCCCTCGCCGGAAAATTCCATAGAGCGGTAGAGAGCTCCGTCCACGCCGATCTTGCCGATTATGTGGAGGATAACGTCCTTTGCGGCGCTGTATTTCGGCAGCTTGCCCGTGATATTGAACTTGATAGCCGAAGGCACCTTGAACCAAGCTTTGCCCTTAGCCATACCCGCGCACATATCGGTCGAGCCAACGCCCGTCGAGAAAGCGCCCAAAGCGCCGTAAGTGCAGGTGTGGCTGTCCGCGCCTATTATGCAGTCGCCGGGAGCCACAAGTCCTTTTTCGGGGAGCAGCGCGTGTTCGATACCCATTTTGCCTACGTCGTAGAAGTGGGTTATCTGCTGTGCGCCGCAAAATTCGCGGCACTGCTTGCACTGTGCGGCTGCCTTGATGTCCTTGTTGGGGGCAAAGTGATCCATAACCATTGTCACTTTTTCCTTGTCAAAGACTTCGGTAAAGCCTGCCTTGTTGAACTCGTTTATCGCCACGGGCGAGGTGATGTCGTTGCCGAGAACAAAGTCAAGGTCAGCCATGATGAGCTGTCCCGCTTTGACCTCGGCAAGTCCCGCGTGCGCCGCGAGTATCTTTTGAGTCATTGTCATTCCCATAGATGAAACGTCCTTTCAAATATAGTGTTTTATGCGTTATACACTATTATTATAGCATACCGCCGCTTTTTTGTAAATACATATTTTATGAACAATGCGGAAATCGGATTTTATTCATATATTGGTACGGTTCGCAAAACCCGCAAAGCAGTGGCACCCCCTTCCTAAGACTTTTGGTTTGCCCCCCTGCTTTGCGGTTTCGTTGGTTTTTCGGCTAAAACATCTTTTATCTTTACTTGACAAGGCAAATATTATTATGGTATAATATATCTGTCATCTGCGCCCGCACGGCGCGGCAAAAAATGTTTTACAGACAGGAGCAATATATCATGGCAGAGAAAAAAATACCCGCCCGCAGCGAACTCGATGTTAAGGATACCTGGAACCTCGCCGACATCTACCCCTCCGACGAGGCTTTCGAAGCCGAACTCGCCGAGTTTGCCGCCATTCCCGAAATAATGAAGACCTACGAAGGCAGACTTTACGAAAGCGCCGAAACCCTGCTCGAATTTCTGCGCTTCGAGGATAACCTCAGCTTGCTTGCCGACAGGCTTGTGAATTACGCCCAGCGCAAAAGCGACGAAAACACCGCCGATACCAAGTATCAGGCGATGATGGGAAGGCTCATGAATACCTACGTCGTTCTCAGCTCCTCTTCGAGCTTCGTTACCCCCGAGCTTATCTCCGCCGACGACGAAAAGCTCGAAGGCTTCTATAAGGAATGCCCCGACCTCGAACTTTACCGCCGCTCGCTCGAAAGTATCCGCCGCCGCAAGGCGCATATCCTCTCCGATGCGGAGGAAAAAATAATGGCACTCGCGGGCGACGTTACGGGCGCTCCCGATAATATCTTTTCGATGTTCTCCGACGCAGACCTGAAATTCCCCGACGCCGCCGACAAGGACGGCACTGCGCATCAGGTAACGCACGGCAGCTATATCCCGCTCATGCAGTCAAGTGACCGCGTTCTCCGCAAAAACGCCTTTGAAGCTCTCTACCACACCTACGACAGCTTCAAGAATACCTGTGCGGCTGTGCTTTCGGCGCAGGTCAAGTCGGTGGCGTTCCATTCTACCGCAAGGAAATATGGCTCTCCGCTCGAAGCGGCGCTCGATTCCAATGAAATTCCGACCGAAGTTTATACCAACCTCATCGAAGCCGTTCACGGCAATATGCAGTATATGTACGATTACGCCGCTCTGCGCAAGGAGCTTATGGGTCTTGACGAACTGCATATGTACGACCTTTACACGCCGATAGTCTCCGACCTTGACATGAAGATAACGTTCGAAGAAGCCAAAGACACCGTTTACAAGGCGCTTTCGGTAATGGGCGAGGAATATCTTTCGGTGCTGAAAGAGGGCTTTGAAAACCGCTGGATAGACGTTTACGAGAACGAGGGCAAGCGCAGCGGCGCGTATTCCGCAGGCGCGAGGGTTCACCCCTACGTCCTGCTGAACCACAAGGACACGCTCAATTGTATGTTCACGCTGGCGCACGAAATGGGTCACGCTATCCATTCGTACTATTCCAACAAGTTCCAGCCGGTTTGTTACAGCGATTACAGCATTTTCGTCGCAGAGGTGGCTTCCACCTGCAACGAAGCTCTGCTTATGCAGTACCTGCTGAAAAATACTACCGACAAGCGCGAAAAAGCGTATCTTATCAACTATTTCCTCGAACAGTTCCGCACCACGCTTTACCGCCAGACCATGTTCGCCGAATTTGAGCTGAAGATCGCCGAGATGAACGCCGCAGGTGAAGCCCTCACCGCCGAGAACCTGAACGCGCTGTATCGTTCGCTCAACGAGCTGTATTTCGGCGAGGGCGTTGTCATCGACAGCGAGATAGCCATTGAATGGGCGCGTATCCCGCATTTCTATTACAATTATTATGTATATCAGTACGCAACGGGATATTCTGCGGCGATAGCTCTTTCGCAGCGTATTTTAAATGAAGGCGAGCCTGCCGTGCGCGATTATATCGACAAATTCCTGAAATGCGGCTGCTCCAAGACCCCGATAGAGCTGCTGCGCGGCGCGGGTGTCGATATGTCCACGCCCGAACCCGTAAACGAAGCGCTGAAACTCTTCGGCGAGCTTATTGGGCAAATGCGCGAGTTGATGAAATAACAATATAAAAGATATTATTCAAAAAACGCAGTCACTTAATAATATATGGTGGGGGAATAATGTAGGGCGGTGGCTTGCCCCCGCCGCTATCCACCGCCATTTCCCCCACCTGTCCTACAAAATGATTATTCCAACCGTGTGATAGGTCGGGGCAAGCCCGCCCTACATAATCAACGAACAATTATTTATGTCGTTTACTATAACTATTCACTTCTTTATGCAGAAAGGATTTTTATGGCAAGAATTTATCCGCTGTTTTCATCGAGCAAGGGGAACAGCTTCTTCTTCGGCACGCCTGCGGAGGGTATTCTTATCGACTGCGGCGTTTCCTGCAAACGTCTGTGCGATGCGCTCGCGGCAAACGGTATCCCGGTTTCGGCGGTCAAGGGCATTTTCATCACCCACACCCACTCCGACCATATCTCGGGGCTGAAAAATTTCCTTAAAAAGACCAATGCTCCTATTTTTGCCCAGAAAAGGAATATAGATATACTATTATATAAGGGGGAGATTTGCAGCGACCGTGTATACCCTGTCGATGACGGCGGCACAGACGGCGTTCGTGCTGTTACCGTCGGCGGCTGCACCGTCGAATACTTTCCCACCCCGCACGACACCGAAGCCAGCTGCGGCTATCGCGTGAAGTTCTCCGACGGCAAGACGGCGGCGCTCTGCACCGACTTAGGCTGCGTTACCGAGACCGTATGGGAAGGCATTCGCGGCGCTGAACTGGTGGTCATCGAATCGAACTACGACGCGGAAATGCTCCGCAGCGGGCGCTATCCGTTTGAGCTGAAAAAGCGCATTACCTCCGATCGCGGACATCTTTCGAACCTTGACTGCGGCAGGACGATGAAGCGCCTTGCGGAATCGGGTACGCGCAGCTTTGTTTTGGCGCACATCAGCCCCGAGAACAACACGCCCGCGCTTGCGGTAAAGGCGGCAGCCGACGCAATGGCTCCGCTCGTCAATATGCGCGATTATCTGCTTTATACCGCGCCAATGGAAGGCGGCGGGGCGATAGCTTTCTGACGAGGGAGAACGCTCATGCAAAAGGTGAATATTGTCTGCTTTGGCAATCTTAAAGAAAAATACTGGCGCGACGCTGTGGCAGAATATTCCAAGCGGCTGGGAGCCTTCTGCACGTTCGCAGTGGTCGAGCTGCCCGAATCGCGGCTGCCCTCCGAGCCGTCCGAAAAGGAGATAGCCGCCGCGCTCACAAAGGAATCCGCCGCGCTTGAAAAATTTCTCGGCGCGAAGGGCGCTTACAACATAGCGCTCTGTATCGAGGGCAAAACGGTAAGCTCCGAAGCACTCAGCGAAAGGCTCACGGACGCGGCGGCAAAGGGCTTTGGCACGGTGAATCTGTATATCGGTTCGTCATACGGACTGGCGGAAACGGTCAAGGAACGCTGTCAGTTCCGCCTTTCAATGTCGCCAATGACCTTTCCGCACCAGCTGGCGAGGGTCATGCTCTGCGAACAGCTTTACCGCGCTTATTCAATAGCTTGTAATGGAAAATATCACAAATAGCAAATGTTTATGCAAATATGTCACATATTTATCTCTTTGCTGTCATTATTTTTCATAATACGGCATATTGACTTTTTAGCCGAAAGGGTGTAAAATTAATATGTGTATTGCGAAGAATGCCCAGCCGTATTTTTTTCGGCGGCTGTCATACAGAAGGAGAGTATTTAATGAGATCAGGATACATAATCACGGCTCTTACCGCCGCGGTATTGCTGACAGGCTGCGGTCATGTCGATCAGCCGTTTGAGAAAAAGAGCGTAGTCTCTACTACCACCACACCGGTTTCCTTTAATTTTTCAGATCCGGAAGAAAATATAACCCCGATAGCAAGTCAGAATCCAAAACAAAAAAATAATAACACCGAAGGCGGCGGCGAAAACAGAGAAGGTGTCACCACCACCAAAAAGGCGGAGACAAGGCGGTTAGTTTCCACCACGCGCACTGCGGCTACCACGCCCATGCCGACTACCACCACGCCTCCGCCCACCACCACGACGACCACTACTACCACCACAACAACAACCACTACTACCACGCCTGCCACCACTACGTCCGCGACCTCTGCTTCAAATACAGAGCCTTCAAAGGTCACGGAGCCTGTTCCCACTCAGACAACCATTTCGTTCTTTGACCCCAACAGCACTTTGGTAAACACCTCCGACCTTACGAACAGCGGAACCGTTGCTTATAACGGCATAACGCTGAGTCTCGGCAACAGAATGAGCGATGTTGAGGAATTTCTGGGCGACCCCGTTATGGCACCTACCTCTATCACGAGTTTCCTTACGGGCAGGGAATCAATGGAATATCATTACAAAATGCTGACGATAACCGCAGAAGATGATATAATTACCAGTCTTGTGCTTGAACGCACCGAGATAAATCCCGAGGTCGAGCCTTACTTAACGTCGGGGATACGTTTCGGGCAGGGTATCGGGCAGGTCATCGCTACATTCGGCGATGATTACAAGTTTACCGATGAGCAGTCGCTGATCTATTCGGACGGTCTTACGAAGCTGATCTTCTTTGCGCCGGGCGAGGTAATTGAAAGAATAACTGTTCGTATGTAATAAAGAAGATATGCCGGGGCTTGCGCTCCGGCTTTTTTTATAAACCAAATGCAAATCGGCTTATCAAAGCCCGCGTTTTGCGGGTCTGTGCATTTTATGAATGCGCCTCTGCATTGCTGTTTTTCTTAGTGCGGTCTTCATTTTAACCTGTTTCCGAAAATTTAAGTAAGCCGCACGGCACCTGTCCCGAACTCCGAAATTATATCAAATATCAATGAAAAGCCGTTGTTATCGTACTTTCCTTTTAGGTAAATCGCAAATAAAAATGAATATTATTAATGGTTAATGTGTACAAATAAGCCCCCGCGTTTTTGTTTAATACGATAAAGTTTTTTCGAAAACGTTTATTGCGGTTGAAAATCAACGAAAAATATAGTATAATTAAACTTGTAAACTTATTTTGCTTTTCGGGAGGAAATACTATGGATACCAGCAAATTCAGAGTCGTTCGCATGGGCGGATACGATAAACAAGATGTGCAGGCTTATGTCGAGGATACAAAATCAAAGATCGACGCGCTTGAAAAAAAGGTCAAGATGCTCGAAGAGGATAACGAGCGCCTTGAATTTAAGCTAAAGAAAGCCGGCGGCGGTACTTCCGCGGAGGACGAAGAGGCTAAGGCTGCTCTCGAAGCAAGAGTACAGGAGCTGGAGGGCAAGTGCGCCGATTACGAGAATAAGCTCGAAGAAGCTAAGAATAAAATGAACACTCTTATGCAGTCGGGCGACAGCTCCAACGTTCAGCTTGCCGATCTTGAACAGCAGATCGCCGACAAGGAACAGACTATCAGCGAACAGCAGGACGAGATAGATCACCTTGAAGAACAGCTCGAAAGGGCGCGTAACGAGATCGAACAGGCAAACGCCGATTACGAACAGATAAACACCGATTTCGACGAGACCGAGAAGGAACTTGAACAGAAGGAAAGAGCGCTCGCCGAGACTATGAAACAGCTTGAAGAGACCGAAGCCGCTCTCGAAAAGGCAGAGCAGGAACTGGAAGAAGCAAGGAACGGTGCCGCTCCCGCGCCTGCGCCCGCAGCCGCTCCCGCCGCACCCGCTTTCGATATGACCGAGATTTTCGTTCAGGCGCAAAATTCCGCAAATATGATAGTAGCGAAGGCGAACGAGCAGGCTAAGTATGCCGTAAGCTCGGCGGAGGAGAAGGCAAAGGAGACCCTCGAAAGCGCTCAGTCCGAAGCCGACCGCATGATAAACGAAGCAAATCAGCAGGCGACATCTACCGTCAACAAGGCGAACGCCGAAGCGGAGGAGACACTCAGCAACGCCGAAGCTACCGCCGCAAAGACAATCAGCGACGCAGACGCTCTCGCGGGTAGAACCGTCCGCGACGCGGAGGAAAAAGCTACCTCTATCACCGACGAGGCAAATGCCAACGCTTACAAGGTAACGACCGAAGCAGAGGCTACGGCGGCAAGGATTATCGAGGACGCGCAGAATCAGGCTACAATTATCAAGAGCCGTTCGGGCGAGCTGAGAACCGAGTTGAAGAATCAGTTCGATTCTCTGAGCGACACCGTTTCCAACCTGCTTTCGCAGATTAACGAACTCAGCGGCGAAAGCCTGCGTATGGCAAGCCATGCCAGAGAGCTTGTTGACGAGGGACTTGACATTATTGATATAGACTGATGAGTGAGACAAATATTATCAGAGCCGACGTATCACAGCTGCGCGAGCTTGCTCCAAAGCTCAGGGCGGGCGACAAGGTGCTTCTCAGCGGCGTGGTTTATACCTCGCGTGACGCGGCACACAAGCGGATAACGGCTCTGCTCGACGAAGGCAAAGAACTGCCATACGATTTAAAGGACGCTGTTATATATTATGCGGGTCCCACGCCCTCGCCCGAAGGCAAGCCTATCGGGTCGTGCGGTCCCACCACAAGCGGCAGAATGGATAAGTACGCCCCGCGTTTTCTCGATCTGGGACTGGCGGGAATGATAGGCAAGGGCGAGCGTTCCCCTGCCGTGTGCGAAGCGATAGTCAGAAACGGCGCGGTTTATTTCTGCGCGGTCGGCGGCTGCGGCGCACTCGCGGCAAGCAGGATAAAGTCCTGTGAGGTAATCGCTTTTGAAGACCTGGGCTGCGAGTCGGTAAAGCGGCTCGTCATCGAGGACTTTCCCCTCGTGACGGCTATCGACTGCTCGGGCGGGAATATTTTCGTCACGGGAAGGGCGCAGTATGCCGTTTAAAACAAAATAAAGCTCTGTACGCGGAAAAGGCGAACACAGTATCGCTTTTTCCGTTTGCTTTTGTGTACAAATTAGGCTTGCAAAAATTGTAAAATGCTACAAAATTTCAAAAACGTTTAAATTATTTTTAATGTGACTTGACTTTTTTATTATGATGTGCTATTCTTATATTATGAGCGAAAAAAAACGATCACAGTATGAGGCGCTTTCCGATGAGGAGCTTGCGGTCAAGGCAAGGAACGACGCACCCGCGGCGGCGGAGCTGCTGACAAGGGTGTCGCCTTCGGTTCGTGCGCTTTCCCGGACTATCGACCCGTTTGTTGCGGAGGATCTTTTTCAGGAAGGGCTTATGGCGGCGCTGGCGGCTATCGGAAGGTACGAACCCGAGCGCGGCAAGGCACGGACGTTCTTTATCCGGTGTGCAAAGAACCGTATGCTGAACGAGGTCAAGCGGCTGCGGCTTATCGGCGGCGAGGGCGATGACGAGCTTGACAAGCTCGCCGACCCGGGAGAGCCTGACAGCGGGCGGTTCGAGATGCTTTACTCGGCGATCGACAAGTGCCTGACCGGGCTTGAAAAAGAGACCGTCACTTTGTATCTGGCGGGACTGAGCTACCGTGAGATCGCGGTGCGGCTCGGCATTTCCGAGAAGTCCGTTGACAATGCGATGCAGCGCACAAGGCGCAAGCTGCGCGACGAGCTTTATAAATGTAACTGATCTGCGAGGTCAAACGGCTTCGTTTTCAGAATAAAGGACTATTTTAAAGGTTACAGAACACAACAGCTGTAACAGAAAGGTGATTCATCATGTTTGAGGACAAGACTTTGGTATGTAAGGACTGCGGCAACGAATTTATTTTTACTGCCGGAGAGCAGGAGTTTTACGCAGAAAAGGGGCTTACCAACGAGCCTAAGCGCTGCAAGGCGTGCCGCGCCGCACTGAAGGAGAAGAAGGATGACAGACCTGTGTTTACAGCGACCTGTGCTTCCTGCGGAGGCGAGGCTAAGGTTCGTTTCCAGCCGACAGAGGGCAGACCTGTTTACTGCAATGCGTGCTTTGCGAAGATGAAGGCAGAGCAGTAAGCAGTAAGCGAAATTAAGCTAAAGCGTTTTGGCGTTTTCGTCCGTTTCGGGCGGGAACGCCTTTTTTATGGAAAAAGCAAAGTGAGGGCATATCAAAAGTCTTAGGAAGAGAGTGGCTGCATTAACTATGTTATACTGTTTAATAATCGATCCATAGACGATCTTGGCGGCTGTGCCTTGATGATCAAATAGTATAAAACGCGGGACAGGCATATTTTTCACGAAAAGAGCAGGATTTGCGGAGAGGACGGCGGGAGCAAGCCCCCGCCCTACACATACATCGTTTTTTTGCGGAGAAATATTGCAGGGGCGCGCATTGCTCGCCTGTGAATGTCCTGCAAAATCAATGCCTGCAAAACCGCGGTTTTACAGCATTTTTGAATAGGTCAGCGCGGCGGGAACAAACCCGCCATACACTCGCACATAGTTTCAAATATTCGTAATAAAATTATAAAAACATTAAGACCAGCAAATGAATGCCGCAGGCTGCAAACCTTTAATTGCGAAAATGTAGAGTAAAAATATTATATTTATTCATATTTCTTTCATCTGAGCAAAACCTTATGTCATGATTCAGAAAACGTTTAAGCTACGATTGACTAATTTCAACCGTGCAATTTGTGCAATGTTGCTAAATTTGGACTGGAAAAATTATTAATAAAGTTTTATCGAATCTATTGAAATAGTGTTCGGTTTGTGATATAATTACTATGTGGATTTCTGCGCCGGTCTCTTTCTTCTTACGGCGCGAAAAAACATAGTACTCTATAGAAAGGAATGAGGATATGAAAAAAACCTTACGCAGCCGCATTTTCGGCGTTATTACATCGGTCATGATGACGGTAATGACGTTCGGAAGCGTTCTGCCGGAGCCTTCCGCTTTCGCGGACGACACGGAGCCGGTAACTATTTCGGTAAAGGTTAAGGAACAGCTCACCGACGGCGACGACCAGTGCGTCGCGCTTGAAGGCGGCAGTAACTACTATGTTCTTGCAGGTCTGTACGACAAGACTGATTCCAATACGAGCCTTTCCAAAAATACGCCGCTGGCATGGAATATCAGACAGCTGTTCCCGGATCAGAACAATCCGCAGCCGATGTACACGACATTCGATGATTTCCGCGTCTATAACGACGGCACCGCTTCGGACGACGAACGTATAAGGTACAGCCCTTCGGCTCACAAGTATACCTTCCGTGTTCTCCGCACAAAGGATTACAGCGTGGCGCTTGACTGCTACGCCGACTGCTACGGCGAGAATAAGAAGGAATGCTATGACACCTTCGACGGATATATACCGAAAAATCTGGGCGACACGCTCGTTCTCGTTGCGGGTTCGGCTGATTACAAGCTCACGATAAGCTCGGAAGAGCCTGTCAATATCACCGAAGCCGATAATCTGTACGTTTTTGTAAAGATCACGCACAGCAGCGGAAACGAGACCTACTACATGGAACCGCTCGTGATGTCCGGCAAAGAGAAGGTAGTTGATATTCAGAAGCTCACGCACGGCGGCGAGATGTGGATGAATAACAACGGACAGGTCATAGCGGGCGAGCGTATCCATCAGAACGAAGAGCAGTTCGTTACCCTCGTGAAATTTGACGGCAAGATAAGCCGCGATAATTTCGGTATGAACAATATCATTCATCATGGCAACTGCGACTACGTTCCCGACGGCGGACTTGTAAAATCCTTTAAGGTAAGCTACAAGACCGACAAGCAGACAGAACCTGCTTCGGAGACCATAACGCATTTTACTTCGAACATCACTTTCAGCAGCATACCTGCTGTTGAAGGCATTGATTTCAAAAACATTCTTGGTGATAATCTGAACTTTGGTATTGTTGCCAACAAGTTCAACAGAAATCACCATATGCAGACTAATTTTGCCGCGCTGCTTTACGGCAACCAGGCGGACAAGGGAGGCGCAGGTTCATCGGCTGTTATCGAGCCTGACCTTACCGATATTTCCTGCGGCGAAATGCTTATCGGCAGGATAGTTACGTTCAACGACGATGACGAAAAGACTTATACCGATTCGGAGGATAAGTTTGTCCACTTCGGTCAGAGCCACAATCACCGCTACACGGTCGTACGCGCTCCCGAAGGTACCGAGATAGTCTGCGACGACACCAACGACCCGTATGTAACTCTTATCGAGGAGGACGTTTCCGGCAGGATACGCTCCATGCTCGATCAGATGATAGCCAAGTCGAATGAACTTACGACCTACGAGGCTATCGCCGCAAGCTCTCTGGGCGGCGGATTCTATGAACTTGATACAACTGGTTTTAAAGACGGTACGACGATATTTGTTGACGGCGACAGCCTTGCCGACGGCATGGGCGGAACTATCGCCGGCAAATTCTCCATAAAGAAGAAAGAAAATCAGACTATCATATTCAATTTCACCAACACAGAAGAAGTAGAGATCGGCGAGTATTCCGTTTATGTTTACGATGACGAAGGCAATCAGCTCAATACTCTTACCAACACAAGAATGAGCACTGAGTATCACAGCGACATAAACGACTGGCTCGATCAGCAGATCACAAGACATATCTGCTTCAACCTCAACTCCGTAAAGAACGCGCACCTGCACGGTACTGCGGGAATGTTCCTTATCCCCCGCGAGGATTCCGTGACCGAAAACAACGGCGGCGGCGCTTCTACCGGCTGGCTCCTTACGAACGGCTTCTTCGAGAACGGCATGGAGTGGCACTATGTTTACTCCGAGGTTCCCGATCTGCCTGCTCCCAATTCCACCGATGTGACGATCTCCAAGACTGACATCACCGGAAAGGAAGAGATAGAGGGCGCGGAGCTTTTCATCTATGCAAGCAAGGACGTTGACGATGAAGGCAATCTTATAATACCCGAAAACAGCAAGGAGCCTGTTTATTTCAAGCACTGGTTCTCCGAAAAGGACGCAAAGACCGGAAAGACCGCGGTAACGTTCGGGCTTTCGGCGGGCGATTACGTTCTGCTTGAAAAGGGCGACACTATTGATTACAACGGCAAGACCTACGAGGTCGTAACGAGCGTTGTAAGGTTCACCGTTCCGAAACCCGTTAAGGACAACGACGGCAACCTTATCCCTCAGCCGATAATCGTTAAGCCGCAGGATTCCGTAAGGACTTCGTTCAACAGCGAAGCGGCTGAAGGCTACTTTGTAAACAAGGGCGACAGCTTTACAGTATGCAATGCGGTCATCAAGCCTACCGATCTCAAGGTAATGAAGGTCTCCGACGACGGCAAGACCCGCGTTGAGGGCGCTGTACTGGAGATCGTTCCGAAGAGCGGTCAGGACATCAGCTTTAAGGACGTTACGAGCGACAGCAAGGGCGTTACCATTGGCAAAAACAAGATAACCGTTGTTACCGACAAGGAAGACGCGCTTATCAAGGGTCTGCCCAACGGCGAGTATACGATCGACGAGACTTCTGCTCCAAAGCATTACGAGCAGCTTTCCGGTCTGCCTATCGCATTCACGCTGAAAAACGGTCATATTATGGGTGTTACAGACAACGCGGACAATGATTACGCGCTGTTCAGCGACGGCACCGCCGCTGACGATACCGTATCCATAAAGATCGTGAACGAGGAAGAAGAGAAGTTTGAGGTCGAGATAACCAAGCACGACATTACAGGCGACAACGAAGTAGAGGGCGCACAGCTCTCCGTATACAGCGCCGACGATGTTGACGCGAGCGGCAATATCAAGGCGGGCGCGGAGCCTGTCAAGGACGGCGAATGGGTATCTGAGGTCAAGAACGGTTCCACCGCGCATACGCTTAAACTGTACGCGGGCGAATACTATCTCTTTGAGACCGCAGCAGGCGAGGATACGTTCAACGGAACGCTCGTCAGCGCAGGCGATACAGAGAAAAAGCAGTTCAGGATACTTGACAGCTATGTTAAGTTCACTGTGGACAAAAATGGCAAAGTTACCGCAGAAGGCAAGGTAGTGAAGGACGATGTTGACAGCACGGCTAAGGAAAGCTATGTTGTGGCAGACGGCAGCACTATCAAGGTCTGCGACGCGGCGGTTGAGATCCCGAAGTCTGTTGTAAAGATCGGCAAGTACGATATTACGGGCGAGAATGAGATCTCCGGCGCACGCCTTACCCTGAGCGGCGGCAGCGGCTTCTCCGAGACATGGACAAGCACAGGCACCCCCAAGGAATTTGAACTTGCGGACGGCGTTTATACTCTTACCGAAGAACCCGAGGAGTACGACGAAGTCGGCGGCGCAAAGGTCGTTAAGCTGGGCGACGGAAATTATTATTACGTTGTAAGCAGCAAGTACACCTTTGAGGTCGTTAAGGGCATAGTTTATTTCTCCGAAAAGGTCGAGGACGACAACGGCGGCAGCATTTTCGCAAACGAACCTCTCAGCACAGTAAAGGTCTGCAATGCGGAATATCTGGTGCCTGTCAAGATCACTAAGGTAAACAGAAACAACAAGGGCGTAGGCGGCGCGGTAATTACCATAACCGGCAAGACCCTTGACAAGCCTGTTACTCTCACGAGTAAGGGTAACGACTGGTCGGGCGAGGTCAAGCTCCGCGTGGGCGAGTACACTCTTACCGAATCCAGCGAGGACGGCGGAAGCCTTATCAGCTACGGCGGCGTAAACTATAAGGTACTGAACGGCGAATATAAGTTCACCGTAAGCGTTGACGGCATCACCAAAGACAGCGGCGATTTCGGCGACACCGGTTCTGTTACCAGCACCAGGAACTCTATCAAGGTAGTTGATGAATACGCACCCGTAGACGTTGAGATAGGCAAATTTGACATCACAGGCGAAAACCAGCTCGAAGGCGCTGACCTTGTTATCACCGACGAGAACGGCAATACCTGGAAAAACAACGGCAAGGCTGACTGGAAGCTCTCTCTTGAAGAAGGCACCTACACCCTTACCGAGACCGCTTCGGACAAGTCCGGAATGGTCAAGCTCGGCGACGATTACTACAAGGTGATCACTTCCGAGTACAAGTTCACCGTAGCCGACGGCAAGGTGACTTACAGCAAGCAGGTCGGAAACGATGCTGACGGCAAGGTTTTCTATGATGATACCGCGAATATCGTTAAGGTCTGCAACGCTCTTATGCCTAAGATAAAGCTCGGCAAGTATGACATTACCGGCAAGAACGAGGTTGAGGGCGCAACTCTTACCATAACCGACAGCAGCGGCAAAACTCAGTCCTGGAACAGCAACGGCAGGGACGTTTGGGAAGTAGTTCTCGGCAACGGCGAGTACACCCTTACCGAAAAGGCGACCAAGGGCGGAGATGTCATTGAGAACGAAAACGGCAGATACAGAATAATCACAAGCAAATACAAGTTTACCGTTAATAATGGCAAGGTAGTAAAGGCTGAGGAACTGGTCTGCGACGAAGGCAAGATAGTATACGAGGACGGCATTGTTAAGGTGCTTGACGCTTACGCTCCCGTTGATGTGAAGATCGGCAAGTTCGACATCACAGGCGAGAACGAGCTTGAAGGCGCTGAACTCACGATAACTGACAGCACAGGCAAGACCCTGACCAACAACGGCAAGGCTGACTGGACTGTAACTCTTACAGACGGCGATTACACCCTTACCGAGACAGCGGCGAACGCTGACGGAACAGTTGTTCTGAAACAGGGCGGCACCGAAGCAGAGTACAAGGTTATCAAGTCCGAGTACAAATTCACGATCAAGAACGGCAGACTTGTCAAGAGTACCAAGGTTATCGGCGGCGACAAGGACGGCAAGATCTATTATGACAGCGATTCTGACATGATAAAGGTCTGCGACGCGCTTGTACCCACCGGAAAGGTAAAGATCGGCAAGTATGACATCACAGGCGAAACCCCTGTCAACGGCGCAACTCTTACCGTAACCGATAAGAACGACAGCACCAAGACATGGACATGGGACAGCAACGGCAAGGATACCTGGGAAATTGAGCTTCGCGACGGCACCTACACTTTGACCGAGACCGCGACCAATGGCAAAAATGTCATTGAAGACGAAAACGGCAGGTCACGAAGGGTGAAGTAGTCTTTAAGGACGGCACTATCAAGGTTTGCGACGCTTACGCTCCCGTAGACGTTGAGATCACGAAGTTTGACATCACAGGCGAGAACCAGCTCGAAGGCGCTAACCTCGTTATTACCAACGAAAGCGGCAAGACCTGGGAGAATAAGGGTAAAGCCGATTGGAAATTAACTCTTGAAGACGGCGAATACACCCTGACTGAAACTGCACTTGACGAATCCGGCATAGTTAAGCTCGAAGGCAAAAACTACCGCGTTATCAAGTCCGAGTACAAGTTTACCATTAAGAACGGTATAGTTTCTTACAGCATCGGCGTTGGTAACTTTGAAGACGGTCGAATCCTCTACGATTCCACAACTGATGTTATCAAGGTCTGCAACGCGCTTGTTCCTCCCGGAAAGGTGAAGATCGGCAAGTACAACATCACAGGCGAAACCGAAGTCAAGGGCGCTACGCTGACACTTACTGACAGCGAAGGCAATTCGCAGACTTGGGACAGCAACGGTGTTGACACATGGGATTTAGAGCTTGAAGACGGCACCTACACTCTGACCGAAACGGCTACCGATGGCGGCGACGTTATCGAAGACGAAAACGGCAGGTATCAGATCATCGACAGCGGTTATGAATTTACCGTTAAGAACGGCGAAGTTATTGCGAGCAGCCAGACCTTCGGCAAGAAGGGCGAAGTCGTATTCAATGACGGCACTATCAAGGTTTGCGACGCATACGCTCCCGTAGACGTTGAGATCACGAAATTCGACATCACAGGCGAAAACCAAATCGAAGGCGCTAACCTCGTTATTACCAACGAAAGCGGCAAGACC
>CACYSH010000023.1 GCA_902776945.1 uncultured Ruminococcus sp. | reverse complement strand
TTTTGGTTCTTGCTCTCTTAGTGAAAACCCTTCCTGATACTTTTGCTTTTTACCTTCTTCGTTCCGCTTGCTGATTGGTCTGCGCTTCTGTTGTTTCTGCCGCTGCTTCCGCCCTCGTATTCCCGCAATTGCAGTTCGATGTATCCAGCCCCTGCGGGAAAAACTCGCTCGACGGGAAGGCTATCTTGTCGAAAAGCTCGCACGGACTGTCCGTATCGCTCGCGCACTCCTTGCCGGGCATACAATAATCGTATGCGGGTATCATGATCGGCACGGGTCGCGCAAGCTGTATTATCGCAAAAATGCCTATCGTTATCGTGAGTGTGCTGTCGGTCGCGGGCGCAACAGGCGGATTCAGCGAAGCGTCAAGGCACATCGGCGGAGCTATCGTCACCGAAGCAGTCGGCAGAGTGCAGAAATCGCACGAACAGCACGCACAGCCGCTGACGGCGGGAACCGCCTGCGTTTCGGGAACCTGCCCCGATACAAAGCGCTGAGTGCTGCCGTCGCTGCCGAAGAGTATCACCTTTTTGGAAAAGCTCGACGTTCCGTAGATTATCTGCGGAGTGCCGCCGTCGGACGGAAAGACCTCTATCTCGGCGCGGAAATTGTAGGTCACGTCAACGGTGTAAAAGCCCTTGTTAAAAGGCACCGCGTCCACCACAAAGCCCACGCTCGGCACCTGTATAGCCCTTGCCTTGATGTACGAAGCCCCGTTGAGCGTTTCCTGGTCTTCCTCGCTGAATGTGAATGCGAGGTCTTCAAGGCAGTCCTGCGAGCTGCACGAATCGAATACGCGCATAGCGTCGATGCAGACAGCCTCCTTAAACGGGCGGTTCGTGTTGATATTGTCATTCATAAGCTATCCTCCCTGCAATGTAAACTCAATGGAATATGTCGGTTTGAACGTCTATTCTATTGTATTCACCGCAGGGGGAAAATGTGCGCGGAAGTTTGCTTTTTTGTCTCCCGCCATATTTCAAGTTAATCAAGTTAATCAAGTTAATTAAGTTAATAGTGAATAGTGAATAGTTAATAGTTAAGGAGCGCCTGCGGCGCATTATTGCGGACGCTTCGCTCCGCCTTTAGTTCTCTCTCATGCACGGTGAAAGTAATTAGTGCGGGGCGAAGCCTCCGCATAATATAGTGAGCGAAGCGAACACCTTAACTATTCACTATTAACTATTCACTATTAACTTTTCAACTATTAACTTTTCAACTATTAACTTTTCAACTATTAACTTTTCAACTATTAACTTTTATCTGAACGTAACGGCTCTGTCGTAGTCGTAGCCCCTGTCGGGAGTGAACGAACGCTTTTTCAGCCGGAAGAACACCACGCCGTCGGGCTTCGCGCTTACGGTAATGTCCGCGCTGCCGTCTTTCGCTGTAATAATATCGCTCTTTACAAGCGGGAACGCGGCAGAGCGTATCAGCGCTGTTTCGTCCTTTGAGGGATTGGCAGGCTCGCCGAGATCGTGCCATATTTTCAGCGGGTTGCAGCATTCCTTATCGACGGTCTTTGTTATCAGCGAATATTCGCCGTCTGCGGGGAGAGCAAATTCTCGTGTAAGAACATCAGCGCCCGTGTTCCAGATAACGCCCGCATATCCGTCGGCGCTCTTCACGATAACGGCGCTTTCGTCCTTTAATACGCACTGACTGCCTGCGTCTTTCAGCTGCTTGAAGAACGAGAACGTCCAGAAGGTCGGTTTTGGGATACAGCCCGCCGCCACCAGTCCGAAGCCCCCGTGAAAAGGCGTGAACGGCACGCCCTGCTCCTCGAAAACGTCGCCGAACGTCCAGTAGGAATAGGATTCGTTCATGTCGCCCAGCCGCGAAAGCTGTCCCGCGATGTAGGCGGCGTTGTGGTTGGTGTCGTGGATAACGCCCTTCGGCGTGTACGAGGTGCTGAACTCGGTAATGTGTATCGGCAAGCCCTTGTATTCCTCGAAGGAATCAACGATATTGCGGGTGTTTTGCAGGGTCGAGATGCTTGAAACGGGGTCTTGCAGGCGCGAATAATCGTAGTGACCGATGCGCTCGGGGGTCTCTATCGTGTAGTGGTGTCTTGTCACCGAATCGGGCTTTAAGCCGTTGTCGCGGCAGAACTGCATAAAGCCTGTTATCCATTCGTCGGGCTTAACGCCGCAGATAGCGGGTCCCCCTATCTTGAAGCGCTCGTCGTAAGCCTTTACCGCAAGGAAAGTCTCTTTGAAAAGTTTGAAATATTCTTCCATATCCGCCTTGTACCAGAAGCCCGGAAGATTAGGCTCGTTCCACACTTCGATAGGGAAGTCAAGCACCTGTTCGCCGTAGCGGGAACGCAGATGTTTCAGCAGCGAAACTACCATATCCGTCCAGCGGGAGTAATCCTTGGGCGGGGTGGTGTTGCCCTTCCAGTAGAAGATAGTCTGCGTGCCGCTGGCGAGCTTTTCGGGCATGAAGCCAAGCTCGATAAAAGGGCGGATATTCAGTTCGAGATACTTGTCAAAAATGCGGTCGATGTAGGTATAATTATACTCCACCTTAGTTTCGCCGTTTTCCTCGTATTCATGATAGATAGCCACATCGTCGCAGAAAAGACCGTGACCCCTGATGTGCTTAAAGCCGATCTCTTCCTGAACGAATTTCAGCTGTTCGAGGTATTCGGCGGTGAGGGCAAGCCCCAGCCTGCCCGTGCCGACGCAGAAATCCACGTTATTGTTAAAAGGCACGTTCTCGGTGCCGCTGATGATCATTTTACTCATTTGTCATCACTCCTTGATTACAATAGGGCTTTTGAGCCTTTCGGTAATTATAACATATCCGCCGCCGTTTTGCAATATCGTTTCGTGCGGTTTTGTAATCAATAATTGTCATTTGAGCCGTTTGACATACACCCGCGACTGTTCGCCGCGCCTGTCGGTCATGTGGCGCATGAACTCAAAGCCGTATTTCTCGTAAAGCCCGATATGGTCGGTCGAGATGTACACGGCGGGGAAGCCTTCCGCCGCCGCAATGCTGATTATTTTGTCGAAAAGCAGCCCCATACACCGCCTGCCCCTGTATTCGGGGAAGGTGTAGGCAAAGCCTATCCAGGGAGTAAGTTCCGTGTCGGGAATGTCGTCTGCGGCGGTGAAGGTGCAGAACGCGGCGAGCTTTCCGCCGTCTGAAAGCAGGAAAACTCTCGGGTTTTCGCCTGTCAGCTTTTCCAGCTCATTGTTTTTCAGCAGTTCGTAAAGATATTTTCCCGCGCCCCAGTCGGAGCGCCCGATCTGTTCGAGGAAAAGCTCTCTGCCGTTGCCGTTCTCAAAATATTCGTTTATTTCCATATATTTCGTCCTCACTTCCGGATAGTAATGGTTTACCGTAATATTATAGCATATTTTTTTGTTTTGCACAAGGGCGGTCATGCGCACGGGCGGGAATTGATTTCGTCCAAATTGCCGGAAATATTTTAGGGGCGAGCATCGCTTGCCCGTGCTGTTCCTCATTGTGATGATATTTTCCACCTTTGCGCTTTTTTTCGGCTTTGTGCTTTTTTATATTAACATAAAGTGAACAATCACCCGCTGTTATTGATTTGACGGCGGCGGCGTGGTATAATAAATATGTATGCGGGATTTCCGCTTAAATCATATATTATGAGGATAATTTAATATGTCGGATAACCACAAGAGAACGGTGACGGTTCGCCAAGTCCGTAACCGTATGATAATTTTTTACTGCGCGGCTATGATACTGGCGGCGCTGATAGGTACGGCTTATATATATGTCGCGTTCCGGCGGCTGGGTACGCAGAAGATCGCCGTTCACAACGAAGCGCTGGCTATGAGGCTCGCGGAGGCGGTGGACGCTTTCTGCGACAACACCGAGACCGACTGCACGCAGGTATTCAAGCACCCCGATATAATGGACTTTGACCCCGTTATGAACAATTACCCCGAGTACGAAAGCGCACGGCTAAAAAACGAGATACGCGACAAGCTGCTCGAACTGGCGGCGGGCAAGAGCTATAACGATTATTTTCTTTTTTTCAGCGACCCCTCAGACCCCGAGAATAATCAGACCATCGGGAAGGTGTCAGCCTCCGCCGATGACTTTATCGGCAAGGGAACTCTCGAAAAATTCAGGGCGCTTATGGGCGATTCCCACGATATATGGCTGTTTTCGCCGAGCGGCACCTCGCGCAAGATATACTACCTCCGCCGGATAAACGATCATTCGGTGTTCGTGCTGTCCTGCTACATAGACGAGCTTGAACCTCTTGTGCTGCCGAATAAGATGAACGAAAACAAGGAGATAAACGTTGCGCTCACCGACGCGAACGGCATTGTTATACTTACCGATATGTCTACGGAAAAAACAGGCATAATGATCTCGAAGGACTATTCGGAGCGCTTTGAATCGTCCGACGAGACCGTGACGGCTTCGGACTTTATCGGCACTTCCGTTGCTGTCCGCTGCGGCTGGAAAATAATAGTCGTTTCACGCGATGTTATCAGCGTAAGCGAGCATTCGGCGATATTGGGGGGCGTATCGGTAATGCTGGTCGCGGTCATCGCCTTCTGCATACTGGTGGGCTTTGCGGCGACCGCGAGCATCTCGCGTGCGGAGATAGAGCGCCCCGAGAACGAATTTACCGACCCGATAAGCGGCAGGCTCAACGAATACGGTCTTGACGAGAAGATAAGCGACCGCATAGAGACTTCGCTCATCGGCAGCACCTACGCCTTCATAATCATCGGCATTAAGGACTACAACACCATACGGCAGACGGTCTCGCTTTCGTTCAGGCGCAGCCTTGTTGAAAAGCTCGTCGCCGTTTCGGAGAGCTTTTTTGCCGAAAGGCGTTTCATCATCGGCAGGATAAGCGGAGACAAGCTGGTGATGTTCGTTGATTTCAGCGAGTTCGATCTGTTCAAATCGCAGGACAAGCTCAAAAAGGAATGCACCGCCCTGAGCAGGGAATTTACGGATTTTACCGCTGACAGCGAAAGCTCCCTGAAGCTCGGCGTGAATATCGGCGTGTGCATCTATCCCGACCATGCGGAGGACTATGATTCGCTGTTCATAAAGGCGGAGGAGGCTTTCGCGGAGGCGGAGAGCCGTCCCGGCAGCAGCGTGGTGATCTATAAAGCTCCCTGGGAGAAGGAAAAGGAAAAGGGCAGTTCCGGAGGAAAGGAGACGGGTAAAAAATGAGACTGCGTAAGAAACAGGCGTTTTCCGCCGTGCTGGCGGCAGTCATGTGCCTTACGGCGACCTCCTGCCGCGAGCTTTCGCAGGCTGTCGGCGCAAATATAATCGAGGAAAGTCATACTGCTATCAGCCGCCCCATAGTGCTGTATTATTCATGGTGGGGGAACGAGATACGCAGCGACTACACCATTCGCGGCATAAACGAGTACGAGCAGCGCGAGCCGGGTGTGGACATTCGCCCTGTCGCGAGCGATTTCACAGGCTACAAGGAGAACCTTGATTCGCTTATCGCCAGCCGCAAGGAGCCTGACATAATGGTGATAAATTCCGCATGGCTGCCCGAATACTCCCCCGACGGCGAGGGTTTCTGCAATCTTTACGATTACGCCGACAAGATAGACCTGTCTAACTTCACCGAGACCGAGCTTTCATACGGCACCGTGAACGGCAAGCTGAACGCGCTGCCTGTGTCGCTCAACGCGATAACTTTCTATTACAACCGCTATCTTTTAAACGGCTACGGGCTTGCCGTGCCGAAAACATGGGACGATCTTTTCACCTGCGCGGAGGAGCTTTCGCAGCACGATATTTACACTATCGAATCTTCGGAGCGGCATTACTGGAAAATGCTTATCGCCCACGAGGAGCAGCTGACGGGCAAGGCGGCGTTCGGCGAGGACGGCTTCGGCATACAGAACGTGATCTCGATGCTGGAATTTTACAAGGAGCTTATCGACCGCAAGGTCATCTCGCGGAAGGAATTTGACCGCAGCGATTTTCTTGACGGCAGAACGGCGGGCGCTATGATCTGGGTCTCGGACGCGCAGTACAACATCTCGCCTATCACCGAGAAGGGCGGCACGGCGGTCATCGGGACATATCTCGTCATTGACGAGCCGCAGCGCTTCGGCTGGTACGTCAAGCCGACGAGCCTTTACGCGATAAGCAAGTATTCGGAAGACCCCGCCGCCGCCGCGAGCTTTCTGAATTTCCTGATGAACGACGCACGAATGACCGAGCTGCAAGGCACCGAAAAGGGCGTACCGCTTTCAAAATCGGCGCTTGAAACGCTTGAAGCGAAGAATCTGCTGCGCGGGGTGCCGTATCAGGCTTCGCAGATGATAACCCAGTATGCCGATAAGCTGGAGCTTATGCCTGCTAAAATGGAAGACCTTGACATGGTGAATTGTTTTTTTGAGCAATTTGACTTGTATTATTTCGGACAGAAGAATGTTGCCGCAGCGGCAAACGCATTTTTGCAGCAATATTCGTTTAGCTGATGGCTGCAAAAACACGCAAAACGCGGGGCAGGCAAATTCGTCCCGATAATGGCAGGATTTGCGGACAGACGGGCGGGAGTAAGTCGTCCTATCGTTCGGAAAGTGCTGACCGCGCTTTGCCTCACCGTAAAGAAAGTTAAGGGCGCACGGATCGCTCGTTCGCTCCGCTCACTTCGCGCAAAGGAAGGCAAGCCGCGCGAACAGCTTTCTAAGGCGAAAGGATATTCTATGCGCGGCTTGATTCCGTATGGGAGCGCTGCCTCATACCCCGCCAGCGCACGGGCGTTGGATCCCGTGTCTGTCTCGCCGACAGCTTTTCATAAAAAAGGACTGCCCCATTCGGAACAGTCCTTTTATTATATTTATTATACAACGTTGATTTCAAGCGCACCGTCCTTCGCGCCGATAGTACAGGACGAAACCACACCCTCGCCGCGCTCAACGATCATCTCACTTAACTTATCCTCGATCTCCTCACGGATAACACGCCTTATATCTCGTCCGCCGAGCTTATGCCCGTGCGACTTTTCCGCAATAGCATTAAGCGCGTCGTCAGTCCAGTCGAGCTTTATAGCACTTTCTTCCAGCGCTTCCTTCATTTCGTTCAGCATAAGCCCCGCGATCTTCGCGTAATCCTCTTTCGAAAGGCTGCTGAATACAACAACCTCGTCGATACGCCCGAGAAATTCGGGGCGCAGGAAATCGCGCAGCGCCTTCATAGCCCTCTCTTTGGAGATGTCGCTGTCGGTCTTGTTGAAACCCATGCCCGTGTCGGTGGAGGTCGAACCCGCGTTAGATGTCATAACGATAACGGTATTCTTAAACGAGATGAGCCTGCCCTGCGCGTCGTGAATCTCGCCTTCGTCCAGTATCTGGAGCAGGATATTCATAACGTCGGGGTGAGCCTTTTCGATCTCATCGAACAGCACAACGGAGTACGGTCTGCGGCGAATCTTCTCGGTGAGCTGACCCGCTTCGTCAAAGCCGACATATCCCGGAGGGGAGCCTATCAGCTTGCTGACCGAATGGCGCTCCATGTATTCCGACATATCAACTCGGATAAGCGGTTCGGTGTCGTCAAAAAGCGTTTCGCCAAGCACCTTGACAAGCTCGGTCTTGCCGACACCTGTGGGGCCCACAAAGATGAACGACGCGGGACGAATGCGCTTGCTCAGGTGAACTCTGCTGCGCCTTACCGCCGCGCAGACGGCATCGACTGCCTCCTGCTGACCGATAACGCGCTTCGAGAGCGCTTCGGGTAGCTGGCGAATCTTTGCATATTCGGTCTCCTCGATCTTGTTGGCGGGAATGCCCGTCCACACCTCTATAACGTGAGCCAGATCTTTTTCGGTGACTTCCGCCTTTTCGGCTTCCTCGTTAGCCGCGTCAAGCTGCTTTTTGAGGTTTAAGCACTTCATTTTCTGCTCGCCGATCTTCTCATAATTGGGATAATCGCTTTCGTTTTCAAGCTCCTTCAGGGAGTTGCTTTCGGTGTCGTATTCCTCTGTGAGCCGCTTTGAATTTTCGATAGCCGTGTTCCTGATAGACGCATAGGCGCAGGCTTCGTCGAGCAGGTCTATCGCTTTATCGGGAAGATAGCGGTCGGTTATATATCTTTCGGACAGAATAGCGCACTCCCGCACGATCTGGTCGGGAACGCTTATGCTATGGTGCTTTTCGTAATATTTCTTGATACCGTCGAGCATAAGCACGGTATCGGGAATGTTCGGCTCCTTGACGGTAACGGGCTGGAAACGCCTTTCGAGTGCCGCGTCCTTCTCAATGTATTTGCGGTATTCCTTGAAGGTGGTAGCGCCGATGACCTGAACCTCGCCGCGTGAAAGCGCCGGCTTCAAGATATTCGAGGCGTTCATGGAGCCTTCGGAATCGCCCGCGCCGACGATCGAGTGAACCTCGTCAATAAAGAGGATAACGTTGCCGAGCTTCTTTACCTCGTCGATAAGCCCCTTCATACGGCTTTCGAACTGTCCTCTGAACTGCGTACCCGCAACGAGCGCCGCCATATCGAGCAGGAAGATCCTGCGCTTTCTGAGGTCGTAGGGAACGTCGCCTGCGGCTATGCGCTGGGCGATACCCTCCGCTATGGCAGATTTACCCACGCCCGGCTCGCCTATCAGACAGGGATTGTTCTTCTGACGGCGGGAGAGTATCTGGATAACTCTGTCCATTTCGCGCTCTCTGCCGATGCAGGGGTCAAGCTCGCCGTTTTCCGCCTTTTCGGAGAGATTCGTGCAGTAGGTGCCTAAGTATTTGAGCTTGGGCGGCTGGAGCTTTTTGCCCTCCTGCTGGGCTTTTTTATCGCCGAAGCCCGAGCGCCGCATATGCTTGGTATCATCGGAGGGCTTGTCGCCGTCCTTTGAGGACGAGGAAGACTGTCCGCCGCCGAACATTTTTTCTAAGCTGTTAGTGATATTTCCCAAAAATTCGGGGAGCGTGCTGCTGCCGCCCTGCTCGAAGGAATCGCCGTCGTCGAACATTTCCGACGAAAGCTCCGCCATTTCCTCGATGTCGTCCTCGCTTAACCCCATTCTCTTCATGTAGTCGTCGATCTGAGGGATACCCGCCTCTTTGGCGCAGACAATGCAGTAGCCCTTTCCCATGCCGCCGTTATCTTTCTGCTGAACGCCGTTCATCTGGGAAATAAATACAACTGCGGGACGTTTCCCGCACTTTGAACACATCAACATTCAGACAATGCCCCCTTTTTCTTTTCCATACTTTCATGCTTTCATGTCTATATCTATATCATCTGATACATTAAATTTTAAAGCAGCTGACGGGAATCGAACCCGCGTCATCAGTTTGGGAAACTGAAATAATGACCATTATACGACAGCTGCATGATTCGGATCATTGTTTCTTTTTACAAATATAATGAGCATTGCCGCCAATTTGCACAAATTCGGAATATCGCAAGACTTGCAGGGCGGGGGCTTTCCCCGCCGTCCTCATGGGGTAGCTTAGTCTAACGATGATTATTTATGCAATTTGTTGAAAATCGCTATTTTAAGATCATCTCTGCACGGGGAGCAATGCCCGCCCCTACATAACAAGTCACAAGTCGCTTGCTATTTTTCCGGCAAAAACAATGTAACAGCAGCTGACGGGAATCGAACCCGCATCCTCAGTTTGGGAAACTGAAATAATAACCACTATACGACAGCTGCAAAATTTCGGTAGCCTTAGTAAAAAACACAAACCCCGCGACTGCGGAACGGATCCTACCGCCCCGCACAACGTGAGCGAGTGAAACGAGCGCACCCGCGTAACCGCCCCCCCGCGTAGGGGGCGCGTAGGGGGGACACCGAATATAAAATTTATTATACACTATTTTTTTGCATATTGCAAGCACTTTCACAGTAATTTCATTTTTTGATAACAATTTTTCTCGTGTACTCGTTTTCGAACCTTTTGCTGCCGTCGGTGACGCGGCAAAGCTGCTGCAAGCGCACGGCTTTGTTCTCTATGCCGATGATGTGCGCCGCCTGCATGGACGAATTTTCAAGCTCTTTGAGCGATGCCGAGACCGGGACGTCGGCTTTTGCGCGGCGGAGTATCTCCGCGCCCCGCCTGTTGAATGCGAGTACGCGCACGAAGGGCGGCGCGGAAAGGTCGGACTTTTTCACGCCGAGCAGCAAATGCAGGGCGCTCCGCCGCAGCCGCGCATGGGTGATGTTTGCGGTCTTTACGGCGGTCAGAAATTCGGCAAAGGAATCGGGCGGGTCGCGGCGCACCTTAATAATACGGTCGGCGATAGCTTCGTTTATCTCGGGCAGGGTGACAAGCTCTTCCCTTGCGGCGGTCAGCAGCGGGAAAAGCAGCAGCTCGCCTGCGCGGGCGGGGTCGTAGACCACACGCGGCGTACAGCTGACGGGTACTCCGTCCGAGATGTCCCCGCCGAGCAGGAGCCGTTCGCGAAGCTCGCTGCCGCTGGGATAATCGCCGCCGCGCTTGTCATGCCCCGCGCCGATACGCTTTACCGGCAGAATGTCAGCCGCAATGTTGTTTTTCATGAGCGCCCGCACATACTCCACGCCGAGCGTGCTGTTCGGCGTGCCGAGCGCCGCCGCTGTTTCGCCGCCGAATTTTTCCGCAGCTGCCGCGTGAACGGCGGCGGGGTAGCTCATTCCCTGCGCGAGCAGAGACCTCACGGCGCTGCTGTCCGAAAGTTCGTCCATAGCGCGGGCGGCGTTGATTATATTATCAGCATTATCAATTTCACTGCCGAAACAGAGCGCGTTAATGCTGAGTTGTCCCAGTATACGCACGGCGGCTTCGGCGAAATATTCCGCCATAGAGCAGGAGTAAGGCGCGGGCAGCTCGGCAACGAGGTCAGCACCGCACCACAAAGCCGCTTCGGCGCGTTCGTGCTTTGAGCAGACGGCTATCTCACCGCGCTGTACGGCGGCACCGCTCATGACGACGGCGATGTGCGTAGCTCCGCGCTCCCTTGCCTGCCTGAGCAGATATTCATGCCCCTTGTGGAACGGGTCGAACTCCGCGACTATCCCCGCAGTATACATAGCACGGCGGGCGGTCATGTCGCGATCTCTTTCGTTTTCTGCGCCTTTGTGCTGTCTTTCATTAATAATAATTACAATTACCTCCTGCGTGAGCAAATGTCATTGAATAAAAAATGAGATGCGTAGGGGCGCACCTGTGTGTGCGCCCGTTTGCGGGAAAATGTTGCTGATTTTGTGGTACAATATGCCGATTCGCGGACGCACTTGCACAAATTCAGAATATCAAAAGGCTTGTAGGGCGGGTGCTTGCCCCCGCCGCTTGCACCGCAAATCCGCGTGGTTTCGCAATGCGAATATTGTAGGGGTGCGCATTGCGCGTCCGTGATATTCCTCTCCGTGATGATATTTCCGACTTTGCGCCGTTCAAATTTCTTTCTCCGATAGATTGCCTGAACCGCTCAGTCTCTGGGGGAAACCCTTCTGAAGAAGGGTTATCCCCTGCACGAGCTTGCTCGTGCCGACCCCTTTCCTAAGACTTTTGGTTTGCCCTCATTACTGCACGAACGCAACGAACTTTGATACCGTTCGGGAGTTTCTGACACTTTTTTACAAACCACACCATTCGCGTCCTGCAATTTTGTTTAAAACGGCAAAATTGCGGAGCCTTGTAAAAATTCCTTGAATTTACTTGAAAAACCGCCGCCGAATTGATATAATAATTATATGTGATTTCTGCCGTTTTGTCAAGCGGTTAATATTATTTTTTGAAAGGAAGTAGATCACATTGAAGATATTGGTTGTAAACGCGGGTTCCTCCTCTCTTAAGTATCAGCTGCTCGACATGACTGACGAGTCTGTTATTGCAAAGGGCAACGCCGACAGAATAGGTATCGGCGGACATATTTCCCACAAGACGGGCGACGGAAGGGCTATCGAGGCTGACTGCGATTTCCCCACCCATACCGAGGCTTTCGCAAAGCTCGTTGAGGTGCTTACCTCCGGCGAGGGCAAGGTCATCGACAGCATGAGCGAGATCGCGGCTGTCGGTCACAGAGTTGTTCACGGCGGCGAGGAGTTCAAGGAGACCTGCCTTGTTACCGATGAGGTCATCGACAAGATAGACGACCTTGCCGAACTGGCTCCCGTTCACAATCACCCCCATGCGCTGGCGCTTCGTGCCTGCAAGGCTGTTCTTCCCGAGGGCGTTCCGCAGGTAGTTGTTTTTGATACCGCTTTCCATTCCACCATGCCGAAAAAGGCTTTCCTCTACGGTCTGCCTTATGAGGATTATGAGGAGCTTCATGTAAGAAAGTACGGCTTCCACGGCACCTCGCACAGATTCGTTTCGGCAGAGCTGGCAAGACTCATGGGCAAGAAGCCCGAGGAGCTTAAAATTGTTTCCTGTCATCTCGGAAACGGCTCGTCCATTACTGCCGTTGACGGCGGCAAGAGCGTTGATACCTCTATGGGCTTTACTCCCCTTGACGGTCTGACAATGGGTACCCGCTGCGGCGCTGTTGACCCCTCCGCTGTTGAGTATGTCGCCAAGAAGCGCGGATTTACTCCCGACGAGATGACCGCTTACATGAACAAGAAGAGCGGATTCCTCGGTATTTCGGGCGTTTCCTCCGATAACAGAGACGTTTCCGCCGCTGCTGCCAACGGCAACGAGAGAGCCGCTATCGTGAATGAGATGTTCACCTATGAGATCAAGAAGTATATCGGTTCGTATGCTGCCGCTATGGGCGGACTTGACGCTGTTCTGTTTACGGGCGGTATCGGCGAGAATGACGCTGCTACACGCGCCAATTCCTGCGAGGGTCTGGAGTTCTTAGGCATTAAGATCGACGCGGAGAAGAACAATGTCCGCGGTAAGAATGCGAAGATCAGCACCGATGACAGTAAAGTACAGGTATGGGTAGTTCCCACCAATGAGGAGCTGCTGATAGCAAGAGATACTCTCGCGCTGGTAAACGCTAAGTAAGGACGGATACCGGATCCGGCGCGGGGCAGGCAAATTCTTTACGGTAAGGCGGGATTTGCGGGCAGACGGGCGGGAGCAAGCCCCCGCCCTACATTTACTGACCGCACAGACCGCGGCGCGAACAGTTCTGCAAGGCGGTAGGTTTGACTATGCGCGGCTTGATTTAAATGGGGACGAAGCCCCTTGACCCTGGTTCCGCTTCGCGGGTTTTGACTTTCCGCTCTTCTATGCTTTTCATGCTTTTTATGCTTTTCAATAAAACGGACTGCTCCGTAAAAGGCGCAGTCCGTTTTATTCTGCTTGTTGTGTAAAGAGTTATTCATATAAAAGATATAAATATTTGAATTTTGTTATTATATAGTACCTTGAAATATTCTGTAAAATGTGCTAAAATAGTTGTATAGTTTTATATATTTATTGTCAATGGAGGCTGATGTTATGGCAAAAAAGCTCTCCGCTGCGGAGGCAATGTCAGAACTGATATTACGCCGGGAGGCTTTCAGAAAGAAAAAGGGCATTATCATCGCTGTGTCTGTTGCCCTTGTCGTTATCGGTATCGTCCTTATTGCCGATAAAGTGCGCCGCGACAACAAGATACTCTTAGCGCAGAACCTTATCTCGCAGTTCGAGATAAACACCACCTACCGCTCGCCCGAGCTTGAACCCTCGGAGGATAACGACGGCGACGGCGTTATCAATTCCGAAGAGACCCGCGCAGGGACGAATCCTCTCGATATGGATTCGGATAACGACGGTCTTTCCGATAAGTACGAGATATGGATAGGCTCCAATCCCAATAACCCCGACACCGATGGCGATACTCTGCTTGACGGCTTTGAGATGATAATGAATCTTGACCCCCGCAAGGATAAGTCGAACGGTACCGACGACGACGAGGCGGTAAAGATAGATTATAAAAAGATCGAAGGACAGCTGGAGCTTAACGTCACCGGAAACGCCAATGTAGCCGACGTTTCGATAACAGAAATGAATATTTTCGGTATAAGCTCAAATGCGGGTATCGTGTCAAGGGCTTACGATATTGCTTCAAGCTATAAGTTCGATTCGGCTGCGCTTACATTCAGGCTCGATTTCAGCAAGCTCGAAAAGGACGCGATCGACATAGACGAGCTTGCGGTTCTGCGCTTTGATAAGGAAACGCAGAAATACGAGAAATTCAAGACCAAGATAAATAAATTCGCGGGGTCGTTTTCGGCGAATATCACCCAGTACGGAACGTATGTTATCGGTTCCGAAAAAATGGCAAACGCCAAGCCGCTGACGAGGATAGCCTTCCTGCTCGACAACTCAGGCTCGATGTACCCCTACGAGCAGTCGCATTACCCCGCCGAGAACGATGTGCTTTTCCAGCGGCTTGACTTCACGCAGGCGCTTATCGAAAAGATCGAAGGCGAAGGCGATTACCAGTACAGCATAGCGAAGTTCACAGGGCGGTATACCCTTTTGCAGAGCTTTACGGGCGATACCAACAAGCTCAATGCGGCTTTGAAGAAGATACGCACCAATGACGAGATATTCGATGGCTCGCATATCGAGTCGGCGCTTGAAATGTGTATGCGTTCCTTTGAGGACGGCAATTCCACCAATACGCGCAATATAATCGTGCTGCTTTCAGACGGCGCGTCCGATGAGCAGAACGCCAAGACCCCCGAAGAGCTGGCGGAAATAGCTGAAAGGCACAAGATCAGGATAATGACAGTCGGTCTCGGCAGGGAAGCCGACCGCCGCTGGCTGCAAGGAATTTCGTCCGATACGGGAGGAAAGTATTACTCCGCCTCCGACGCGGGCGCTCTCGAAAACGTGTATAATCAGATAGTCACCACGCTCAATTACGATATTATCGACTACTCCGATGAGGGCGAGAAAGCAATGGGCTACTCGCTCTACAACACGGGCTTTGACCCCAAGAAGAACGGCTTTTCGTTCAAGAATTTCCGCACCTCCGATACGCCGAGCCTTGATTTCGGCATGGCGCTCATGGCGCGTGACTGGTACGTCGGCAGGTTCGGCATGAGCCACTATGGCATTGAGCCGAAAGACCGCAGCTCTCAGAAGTATGACGCGCCCGGCTACGATTTTAACGGCACGAACGTTCAGGAGCTGTTCGAAGACAACCGCCCGCTTTCGGAAATAAGACCCAAAATGCTTAGGGGTCAGTTCGCCGATGTAAAGCAGTACCTTGATTACAGCTCGTTCGGCTCGACGCTCAAAGTAAAGAGCAGTCTCAGAAACAGCGCTATTCAGCAGGGCTGGAAGATAGGCAGCTACCGCCTTGACGCAAAGAACCTCGCATGGAATAAGGTGGAACTTCTCTCGCTCGACCTTGTGGGCGCTCCCGACAAGATAAACGTCGTGGGCAAGAACGACGAATACCAGCTTTTCAGCGCTCTTTATTTGCTTAACGCCGTTCAGTGGGACGACAAGGAGGCGGAGTTCGACCTCTATAAAGGCGACGACGGATTTGTAAGGCTCAAAAAGCTGCTTGCCGTCGGCGAGCCTGTGCTGACCACGATAGACGGCTCGCACACGGTGAACGCTATCGGGCTTATACAGGATTCGTCCGATCACCGCAAGTTCATTCTTACCGTTTACGACTCGAATTATCCCGGTGCGCTGAAAAAAATTTACATAACCCGAAGCGTTATCTCCGAGCTTGAACAGGGCATCAGGAGTTTTGTGGTAAGCCGTCTTTACTACAAATATACCTGCGTTTACGAGGGCAAGCAGGTGGGCGTGACCTTCTCGGATATAGCGGTTTAAGGTATGTTTTTTGGACTTCACACGATTTTTGCGCTTTTTTTGTTTATCTTACACAAATTTTTCACGAAAAGTTTGGCAAGGTTTTAGGGCGTAATATTATTAAAAATTCTGAAAAACACTTGATTTTGACTTCAATTTCTGATAAAATAGTAAGTGTATTAAAAGGACGAAAAGTCCAAATATAATTTTGGAGGAAAATTTTTATGAAGAGTTCTAAGATTATGGCGGGCGTTACTGCACTTGCTTGCTCTGCTCTGATGTTTGGCTTTGGTGCATTCTCCACTACTATGGCTTTCGCTGATGATGCGTCGGCGGCTGATGCTGCTACCGAGACTACCGAGAGCGCTTCCGAGGAGACCAAGACCGAGGAAACCAAGACCGAGGAGACCAAGACCGAGGAGACTACCGAAACTACTGAGTCCACGGAGTCTGCCGAAACTACTGAGTCCACAGAGACTACCGAGTCCACAGAGACTACCGAGACCACTGAAACCACCGAGACTACCGAAACGACTGAGACTACCGAGACCACCGAAACTACCGAGGAAACTACTGCTGACGCAGGCTCCGAGTCTCTCTCTGACAGCGTTAAGACAACCGCTACCGAAGAAGAGCCGGGCGGCGGTCCCGACACTCCCTCTGAGGCTGATGATGCTTCCGACGCTACCGAAAACGCACATTCCGGTGCTGCTGCGGGCGTAGGTCTTGCTGTTGCTGCTATTGCTCTTTCCGCAATGGTAGTATCCAAGAGAAAGGATTGATCGTTTTTTAACGGTCGGTTCATCACTATAAAATAACAATATACCGCGCTTGTCTTTCGGCAGGCGCGGTTTTTTGCGCAGAATAAAAGCGGCTGATTTTTGGTCAGCCGCTTTTTGTTATTGCCTGTCGAAGTATCTCTTGCCGCCGTCTGGCTTGAAGTATGTTCGTATATAGCCGTCTGTCGATAGCACGACAAACTCGTTCGTTTCCTCGATGTAGTAAACGCCGTCGCCGTCCTCCGCTTCGGTCTTGTAAAGCGCTTTCGGGGAATTTATCACGTTGGAGGCGGCTTTTTCGTAGTCTGCCGCGCTGGCAAAGCCCATTTCCCTGCCGTGTTTTTCGTAATGCTGATTAAGAAGACTGCTGTTGCGGAAGTGATAGCCCGGTGCGGTCGTTTCTTCTGTTTTCGGTTTGTCATTCTGCGCTGTCTGCGTCGTCTGAACCGCCTGCGTTGTGGAAGCAGGGCTTTTATTCCCGCCGAATAGGTTATACGGCACCGGCTTTAGCCCTAAGACGTAGTAAGCGGCGGCGAACAGCACCAGCACAAGCATTAATCCCGGCAGAGATCCTGATTTGCGCCGTGAGCGGGCTTGCCTTGCAGCTTTTTTGGGCTTGCGGGATTTTTTAGCCTTTTTTGTCTTTTTGGCGGAGCCGTTGTTTTCGGCGCGGCAGTCGGCGCAGCGCTTCGGCAGCTCAAGCCCCTTGTTTATGTAAAATTGTTCCTCCGACTCGCTTATCTCGAACGGCTTTCCGCATTGCTTGCATTGCCGCAGCGTTATCATGTCGGTTCACCTCTTTATTGCTTGTCGAAATATTTCTTGCCGCCGCTCGGCTTGAAGTAGGTGCGGATATAGCCGTCGGTCGAAAGTATCGCAAATTCGTTCGTTTCCTCGATGTAGTAAACGCCGTCGCCGTCCTCCGCTTCGAGCTTGAACAGCGCGTCAAGCGAGTTTATAACGTCGCTGGCGGCTTTTTCGTATTCTGCCGCGCTGGCAAAGCCCATTTCCTTACCGTGCTTTTCGTAATGCTGATTCAGCAGCTTTTTGCTGCGGAAATGGTAGCTCACGGAGCCTACCTCTATTTCGGTGTTTTCCTCGCTGTCGTCGGTCTCCGACGAAATTTCGTCGTCGCCGATCTCCTCGATGTCTTCGGTAATATCTTCGTCGTCGGTTTCCTCGACTTCTTCGGCGGCGAGACCGTCTTCCGTATTGTCGGCGGAGGTTTCGGCGGCGGTCGTTTCCTCGGGCTTTGTTTCCTCGGGCTTCGTTTCCTCAGTCTTCGTCGTCGAGACTGCCGTTGTTGTCTGCTGCGGTCTTTCCTTCGATTCGAAAATATTGCACCCCGTCAGTATGAACATAAGCGGGATAATGAGCGTCATTAAAAGACACAAGTGTTTTGAAATGCAGGTTTTTTTCTTCATAAAAATCAGCCCCCTTATTCGATGCTAAGATATTTGTCGGAAATGCAGCTCAGGCACTCCATTACCGAGCCGCGTGTAACGCCTTCGTTGAAATTTCTTGCGAACTGCTCGTCGGTGTATGTCGCCAGCGGATATACCTTGCAGTTATACCACATACTGTCATAATAATCGGCTTCAAAGTGCGAGATAGTCGGTATCGCCTTGATGTTGCTTAGTGTTACGGTGTCGTTGTCGAAATCTACCTCAACATCAAGATCGCCTAAAATGCCCACCGCCGAGTGTATGTCGTACATCGTGTGGAACAGATTGCCAAGCCCGTAGTAGCAGAACGCCGTGCGCCCGTTATCCGCCTCAACGTAGTCGCATTCGCTCACGCAGTGCGCTTGCGTGCCGATTATGATGTCCGCACCCCATTCGCAGAGCTTCGGCGCTAAGGTCGCCTGCTGTTCATTGATCGGGTGGGCGACTTCCGTTCCGAAGTGGCAGGATACCACCACTACATCAGCCATTTTCCGCGCCTTTGCGAGCTGCCTTTTTATGGTGTCGGTGTCGCTCAGATAGACCACCTTGCCGGGTTCGTCGTCGCCTAAGAAAATGCCGTTGGTATGCTCCATATAGCCCAGAAACGCGAAAATAACGCCGTTTACCTCCATAGTGCGGATATTCTCGGAATCCGCCTCATCGCGGTAAGCTCCGTAATGCACAACGGGCTTGCTGTCCCAGTAATCGAGCGAGCTGATAAGCCCCGCCGAGCCTTTGTCAAGCACATGGTTATTGCACATCGAGATAACGTTGAAGCCCGCGTCCACAACCGCGTCGCCGTCTTCGGTAGGGGTCGAGAAAACGGGGTAGGTCGAGGCGGGGAAAGCGTCGTTTACGAGCGTTTCCTGATTGAGTATAGCGATGTCCGCACGGTCAAGGTAGGGGATAAGCTCGTCGTACATTCCCGAAAAATCGTAGTGGTCGCCGCCCTTGTTCCATGCTTCGGTGTAGATATTGTCGTGGATAAGGTTGTCGCCCGCGCACAGCAGATGCACCGTAGCCGTTCCCGAGCGTTTGGGCTTGGGCGGTATGTCGTCAAGCCCGTCGGGGGATTTATCGCCCTTTTTCTCTTTTTCTCCCTGATTTTCCTGCTCGTCGGCGTTTTCGAGCGATTGTTCTCCGGCTGTCTCGGGGCTTTCATCGGGAGCGGGAACGTCCTCGACTGCCGCCGTGGCTGGCGCGTTTTCGATAGTGACAGCCGCCTCCTGCGCGGCAGATGAACCGTCGGTCTGCGCGTTTGTTCCGCCCGTCCCGACAAGCTGACCGCAGCCTCCTGTCACAAGCAGCGCCGCCGCCGCGAGTACCGCCGCAAGGCTTTTTTTGACTTTTTTACAAATCATTTGTATCATCTCCGTTAATTGTGTTTCGGTTTATCTTTCCAAAAAGAAAGCCGTTCTTTATGTCGGTTATCCTAACCGGAAGAAGCTGTTTCCAAAGGCTCTCACCGTTATGCCGCGGGACTTTGACCATGACATACTCGGGCGTGTGACCCTCGCAGAACAGGTCGCTTTTTTCGCGCTCGAAAAGCACCATGACCGTTTTGCCGACAAATCCGCGCAGATATTCCGCCCGCGTTTTGTCGCAGACTTCGGCAAGCTCGGCGGCGCGGCGGTTTTTTACCGCGTTGTCAAGCTGGTCGGGCATACGGTCGGCGGGAGTGCCGCTCCTGCGCGAGTATGGGAAAATATGCGCCGCCGCAAAGCCGATTCTTTTGACAAAATCAAGCGATTCGCGGTGATCGTCCTCCGTTTCGCCCGGAAAACCCGCCATTATATCGGTTGTTATGGCACAGCCCGGGAACGCCGCCCGCAGCTTTTCGCATAGCAGAGCGTATTCGTCGGGGGTGTAGCGGCGGTTCATGGCTTTGAGCGTTTTCGCGCAGCCGCTTTGCAGCGACAGGTGGAAATGCGGGCAGAGCTTCGGCAGCGCCGCCAGCCGCGCTATGTCCTCGTCGGAGAGCATTTCAGGCTCGATAGAGCCAAGCCTTACGCGGTCAACGCCCTCCGGCTCGCAGCAAGCCTCGACCGCGTGGACAAGCCTGCTGCCGTCCGCAAGGTCGCGCCCGTAGCAGCAAATGTTTATCCCCGTGATGACAAGCTCGCGGTGTCCCGATGCCGCCAGCGCAGCCGCTTCACGCCGTATGTCGTCGAGCGGCTTCGAGCAGATATGCCCCCTCGCATAGGGTATCACGCAGTAGGAGCAGAAAATGTCGCAGCCGTCCTGTATTTTGATGTAGGCGCGGGTCTTTCCTGCGGCGCGGGTGTTTATCATCGGTTCGAACAGCGAACGCACACCTGTCGGGGAAATGCTGACCGTCTGCGGCGGGCTTTCCTCCGCGAGCCGTGCGTAGACAAGCTCGGGTATGCGCGTTTTGTCCTTTGTGCCGACGATTATGCCGCACTCTGTAAAGTCCTTAGCCTTGTCGGGGAAAGCCTGCGGAAAGCACCCCGCCAGCACGATAAGACAGCGCGGGTTCGCCCTTGCGGCGCGTTTTATGAAGTGCCTTAGCTTTGTGTCAGCCTGCGCGGTCACGGTGCAGGAGTTTATTATGCAGACATCGGCTTCGGCGAGACTTTCCGTGCGGGCGTGACCGTCGGCGGTGAAGCGTTCCTCCAGATTCTGCATTTCGTAGCCGCTGACCTTGCAGCCGAACGGCATAAAAAAGATCTTCATCGGCGGTATACCGACTCCTTTCCGCATAGAATACGCCGTATCCTATGCCGTTAATATATTTTTAATTGAGTATTTTTTATTATCATTTAATTATTCGTATGTCGTATATGCACAAAAAATGCAATTACATATTGTTAATATGTACTAAAACCCGCGCCGCTTGTCTGCCGCTATTGATTATTATACTATATTTTCAGAAAAAAAGCAATTACCTCTTGACAAATCAAAAAAAATGATTATAATTAAGAGTGTAAGGACGCAGAAAAACAACGGTATACCGAAAGAAAGCGCTAAGTTCATGATATGTTAAAGAGGAATAGAGCGTCCGGTTCCATGCTATGCAGGAGGTAATGATATGAAAAAGGTAAAGATCAATCTTAACTCGATCACGGCTGTTAAGGAATTTGTCGGCATTGTAATGCTTTACGATTTTGACGTTGACCTCGTTTCCGGCAGATACGCCGTAGACGCTAAGTCCATTATGGGTATCTTCAGCCTCGACCTCGGCAATCCCATTCAGCTCGTTGCTCACACTGAGGACGTAGGCGATTTCTTCGACAAGATCAAGGATTTCATAGTTGAATAATCATTCACCCTTTAAATGACGGCAGGGGGGCTTCCCCCATAAAGGGTCAAAAAACACATCTTCCGTGCGAAATAGAACGGAAGATGTGTTTTGGTTTTACCACTTGAAGTTTCTGTTATCGGGGGTCTCCAGCTTGGTTATGCAGGTGTTGGAGATGTTCAGCGTTTTGTTTGCGCCCGCTCTTGCATAAAGACGGTTGTTCTTTATCGAGGTGGGACCGTACTTGGCGCTGGAGCATTTGTAATTCGAGAAGATTATCGCCGATTTGCCGCCCTTGATAAGGTTGTCCCTGATGTGGTTGCGGTAAACGGTTATGTCGGGATCAACGCCGAAAAGCATAGCGCTCAGACCGCAGGAGAAATTCGTGGAGAGATTGGTATTGTTCGAGAGCATACGGTTATTGATAACGTCGAAGCCCTGAACGTTGTTCAGCACAAGCCCTTCGGCGGTAACGCCGTAAAGCGTACAGTTCTTTACCGTGATATTGTGGTGTATGCAAGCCGCAAAACGGTTGTTTTCGGAATCCGTCCTGTTGCAGACGAGCGCCCTCGAACCTGTGATAGTGCAGCCGTCTATCGTGATGTCGCGGCAGGTCTGACCCGCGACGTACTGGCTGCCGTAGGCGGCGCAGGTGGGCGCGGTCTTGGTGGTTGCAACGTCGATCTGCACGGCTTCCTCGCGCCTGTCCTCAATGGGCGTACCCTGACATTTAACGGTGCAGTCCTTGATAGTAACGTCCTTGCAGGCGATTATCTCAATGCCGTGACTGCGGAAGTTGGTGTAGACGGTGGCGTTCTTTATCGTGATATTCTGTCCGTGATTAAAGCGTATCGTCGAGGTGTCGCGGAGCATATCCTTGTTGTTCACGATGTACCACAAGCCGCCGTCAATGGTTACATTTTTTATCGAATTGTAATTGGTGGCGGTGCAGTCGTTCCTTATGAGCTGTTTCTGCGGGTCGGTGAGTATAACCTTTGTATCGCCGGCACGGAGCGTTTTGTTGCTGCCCATAAGGATACCCGCGTTCATGCGGAAGGTGCCTTCGGGGAGAACGACCGTCCGCGCTGTTGTGCCCTTCATGAGTATATTAAGGTAACGGCTGTTGTTTTCGGGGGTACCCATATCGAGCATATAGTAAGCGCCGTCGCTGCCCACTTTGGCGATCCTCACGCCGTTGTAAGTAAGATAGCAGACCTTAGCCGCCGAAGTTGACAGCGGCGCACAGTTCAGCATCATTGCAGCCGCGAGCAGGGGAGCCGCGAATTTTTTGAATCCTTTCATAAAGAATACCTCTTTTGTTCCTTTATTTTTTGACACAGATTTGCCATTGATCTGTTTTAATTATATCATATTATAAGGCAAGTTGTCAATAGCTGATGAAAAATATACACGGAAATCAATTTTGCTCCATTTGTTGGAAACTTTGTAGGGGCGCACCTATGTGTGCGCCCATTTTTTGAGGTCAAACGGCATAGTGCGCCCCTGCATAATTGACAAATTTCATCATGTGATTTTTGAAAATTGGTTTCCGTGAAAAATATATAATTTATTAATTGATCTTTACCAATACTTTTCGGCTGTTAAGGCGAAAATGTTTGAAATATAAGAGCTTGTCGGAATTTGCGGCATTTCAATTCAAATGTATCAAACCATGAAAAAAAGACTTGACAAAACCCGCGAAAAGTGAGATAATAATATAATAGGTAATTATGCGTATTTGGAAAGGAAAGATGTGAAAATGGCAGTAAAGGTCGGAATGGTCTCGCTCGGCTGCCCCAAAAATCAGATCGACGCGGAGAAAATGATGTTCTCCTTGCGCGAACGGGGCTTTAAGCTGATACATGATGCGGCACTCGCCGATATAGCCGTTATAAATACCTGCGGATTTATCCAGTCCGCAAAGGAAGAGGCTATCGAAACCATACTTGAATTTTTGGAGCTTAAAAAGGAAGGCAGGATCAAGGGCGTGGTCTGCACAGGCTGCCTTGCCGAACGCTATAAGGAAGAAATCATGTCGGAGCTGCCGGGTCTTGACGCGGTGGTGACTCTCGGAAAAAACGGCGAGCTTGCCGAAATAATCGAAAATATCGCGGGCGATGAGTGCCGGGTGTATTCCGCCGATAAGTATAATCTCCCGCTCGAAGGCGGCAGGATACTGTCAACTCAGCCGTTTTACGCATATCTTAAAATAGCCGAGGGCTGCTCGAACTGCTGTACCTACTGCGCTATCCCCGCCATAAGGGGCAAATTCCGCAGCCGCAAAATGGAGGACGTTCTTGACGAAGCCCGCGCCCTCGCGGAAAAGGGCATTACCGAGCTTGTCGTGGTGGCGCAGGACACCTCCCGCTACGGCGAGGACATCTACGGCGAGAGCCGCATTGCGGAGCTGCTCACCGAGCTGTGCAGAATCGACGGCTTTAAATGGATAAGAACGCTCTATATGTACCCCGAGCGCATCACCGACAAGCTGATAGACGTTATCGCCCGCGAGGAAAAGCTCGTAAAGTACCTCGATATTCCGATACAGCATTGTAACGCCGATGTGTTAAAGCGCATGAACCGCAAGGGCGACCGCGAATCGCTCAGAGCGCTCATGACGAAGCTGCGCGAGCGCATACCGGGCGTTACGCTCCGCACAACGCTTATAACGGGCTTCCCCGGCGAAACGGAGGAGCAGTTTGGCGAGCTTTCGGAGTTTGTAAATGAGATGAAATTCGACAGGCTGGGCTGCTTTGCCTACTCACAGGAAGAAGGAACTCCCGCGGCGGATTTCCCCGACCAGATCGACGATGAGGAAAAAGAGCGCCGCGCCGACGTTATCATGGAACAGCAGATGTTCATAAACGACGAGCTTGATCAGCAGAAGGTCGGGCAGACGGTCGAGATAGTCGTTGAGGGCTTTGACCGCTATGCCGAATGCTGCTTCGGGCGCTCGGCTGCCGACGCTCCCGAGATAGACGGCAAGATATTCTTTAACACGAAAAAGAAGCTCACGGTCGGAGAATATCTCAAGGTAAAGATCGAGGACGTTCTCGACTGCGACCTTCTGGGTTCGATCGTTGAGTAAAATAGACCTGTCCACTAACCACTATATTCGTAGGGTGGGGGCTTGCCTCCGCCTGTCACACGGTTGGAACAATCATTTGGCAGGACAGGTTTGATAAATATAATTTTTTCAGAGTTTGTTTTTCCGGAAGAAGGAAAGAGCAAAGAAAGAAGGAAAGTAAGGAATGAATCTTCCAAACAAGCTGACCGTGCTGAGGGTCGTGCTGATACCCTTTTATGTGGCGGCGCTGCTGCTTGATTTCCCGTATCATATATTTGTGGCTATCACATTTTTCTCGGCGGCGGCTATCACCGACTGGTTTGACGGAAAGCTCGCCCGCGAGAGAGGGCTTGTCACCAATTTCGGCAAATTCTTAGACCCGCTGGCGGATAAGATGCTCGTCATGTCGGCGCTTGTCTGCATGACGGCGGTAGGCTGGTGCGACCCCGTGGCGGTGATAATCATACTCGCAAGGGAATTTATGGTATCGGGTCTGCGGCTCGTTACGGCAGGCGAGGGCATTGTCGTTGCGGCGGGAATGTGGGGCAAGGCAAAGACCGCCTTCACGCTGTTCGCCGTTATCGCCATTATGACCTTCGAGGCATTTTTCGGACACAGCGACACGCTTTACTATGTGTCGGAGCTGCTCGTGTGGATCTCGGCGGTGCTGACGATCATTTCAGGAGGGGTGTATGTCAAGCAATACTGGGCGTACATCGACCCGCGCAAATGAGCCGCTTCAGCTTTATACCGCAGTACGGACATCTTACGCTTCGGGAGCGATGTTGAAATTCTGTAAAAACTTAACAGAAGCAAACAGTTCATCGTGAACCGAGAAGGAGGAAAGGTCTTGTCATTCATCAAAGATTTTAAGCATGATATAGATTCGATAAAAGCCCGCGACCCCGCCGCCAAGAACGCCCTTGAAATAATACTGACATATTCGGGCGTACACGCGGTGCTGATATATCGGCTGTCGCACGCGCTTTATAAGCGCAAAATGCTTGTCAGCGCAAGAATTGTCTCGCAGATAGGCAGGCTGCTCACAGGCATTGAGATACACCCGGGCGCGAAGATCGGCAAGGGGCTATTAATCGATCACGGCAGCGGAGTTGTCATCGGCGAAACGGCGGAGATAGGCGATTACTGCCTGCTGTATCAGGGCTGCACATTGGGCGGCACGGGCAAGGACACGGGCAAGCGCCACCCCACGCTCGGCAACGGCGTAATGGTCGGCTGCGGCGCGAAAGTGCTGGGACCCTTCAAGGTCGGCGACGGCGCTAAAATTGCCGCAAACGCGGTAGTCCTGAGCGAAGTCCCGCCGGGGGCTACTGCGGTAGGCGTTCCCGCGAAGGTCGTCCGTATGCACGGCAGAAAGCCCGCCGCGGAGGAGGTCGATCAGATACACATTCCCGACCCTGTGGAGCAGGAGCTTTGTATGTACAAAAAGCGGCTGAAAGCACTTGAAAAAGAGGTCGAAACGCTTAAAGCACAGATAAAAGATAATAGATAAAAGATATATGCACGGTTATGCAAAAGAGGGCGGCGATGGCGATATGGAAGAACGTCTGTCATTTGAAGAACGGCTCGCATCGGAAAGCAGTATCGGTTTTGGTTGGCGCGGGTATATTATGCCGGTGCTCAGCTGTATCGGGTTTGTGCTTGCGGGCGTTTCGGGTCTGCGGTTCTTCTTTGCGCTGACGGTTTTACCCATAGCGAACGTGCTGCTCGCAAAACGTTTTGACATAAACACCGGTAAATACGCGCTTCTGCAATTTGGGTTGGACATTCTCGGAGCGGCTGTTGCTTTCGGTTCTATCTGGGTCGGCTTTTTCGTATTGGGCGGTTCGGCAGTCGGATTTTTTTTCTCGATGATTATTGCAATGCTCGCACCTGTACTTCTAAGCACGGCGGCGCTCCGAAAGGAAAGCGGCTCATGGAGAATGACAGCGCTCATGCTTCTT
>CACYSH010000022.1 GCA_902776945.1 uncultured Ruminococcus sp. | reverse complement strand
AACGTGCCGATAGGCCCCAAGCGGAAACGCTTGCTTAAGGGGGAGTCCGGAGGGGGAGTTTTCCCCCTCTGGCGCACGAGCAAACTCGGAGAGTTTGTATAAGTGCGCCCTTCGGGGTTGTAGTGGGCAAAGCCAAGTGAATAGGAGAAGCACGAACCACACGATCCCACCCAAAACCTTCGCGTATGCGAATAGATGCGTATGCATCGGGCGCGAATGCGCCGCGAGGAAAGGAGAATGCCATTGAGCAACAAGAAACTGACAACAAGTGAGAAAGAAACGAGGTCGAAGCAGTATGCCGAGGATATGCAGAAGCTGCGGGAGCGCCTTGAAAACATGAAGGTCGCAAAAAAGAAGATCGACGAGGAGATAGCTGATGAGAGACATCGGGAGTATCTTGTGAATATGCAGGAAGTGGGAGCGCACGCTACCGA
This sequence comes from uncultured Ruminococcus sp., assembly GCA_902776945.1. Classification (GTDB taxonomy): domain Bacteria; phylum Bacillota; class Clostridia; order Oscillospirales; family Ruminococcaceae; genus YE71. The sequence continues at coordinate 35,277 of CACYSH010000022.1, read as the reverse complement.
TAAGATCGGACCCGGCTTCACCGTCGAGGAATATAAAGAGATAATAGACTATTTCTTTACTGTTGATGAGGTGATTGACTTCGTGATGTCCGAAAGAGCCAGGAAAGCCGCGGTAGCTAATTCGCCTGAGCCTGCCGAAGCAGCTACTGACACTTTCGAGGAAACAAGCGAGGTCAAGGAAACCGAGCCCTATAAAGATGAACTCTTATCGGGTGAGGACAGCGAATCAGCGTAAAAGATAAGTGTGAATAAAAGGTAAGGTGATACCAATGCTTTATTAACCGCTGTCTTGAAATTGCGAGGACTCGCTACCCTCAAAATTAATGGGACAGCTAATCAAACTCTATGCTACATCGTCTACCGTGCATGAAAATCATTTCCTTTCAAAGATTATTTCGCCTGTGAGAAAAATGCCAATCAACCCCTTTCAAATACAGTAGATAGGGAGCAAGAGTTTGAAGAAAAGAATTACTAAAGATGAATTAAAGAAAGCGCGCTACGAACTTAATTCGGTGACCGAGTACAAGTTTGGCAAGACTACATACATTGTCAAAACGTACTTTGACCTCGACTGCGAGGAATCGCTTGAAGATGTGGTTCAGCGCCTGATAACAAAAGAAGTGGAAAAGGCTTTGTCCGCTTGACGCCTGAAGCGGACTGCCTGTTCCGATGAATAAGCGGGTCATTTACAGAAAATCGACTTTAAAGCGATGAAGCGTTCACATATTTGTGGTACACTGTAAATGATCCGCTGTATTTGTCGGAAAGAGAGGAAAACATGACAGACAAGATTACAGCACTTTATTGCCGCCTTAGCAATGACGACGATTTGCAGGGCGAGAGTAACAGCATAACCAATCAGAAAGCGATGCTTTCAAAGTTTGCAACGGATAACGGCTTTCGCAATATTCAGTTCTATGTCGATGACGGATACAGCGGCACGAATTTCGACAGACCCGATTTTCAGCGCATGGTCAGAGATATGGAGAACGGGAAGATCGGGATAATCATCACCAAAGACCTTTCAAGGCTCGGACGCGACTATCTGAAAACAGGCGAGTATATCGAGATCATATTCCCCGATTATGACGTCAGATATATCGCTGTCAATGATAATGTAGATACGCTGAAATCCGAAAATGAGTTCATGGCGTTCAAAAACATTTTTAATGACTGGTTCGCCCGTGATACCAGCAAAAAGATCAAAGCCGTATTCAAGGCAAAAGGTATGTCGGGAAAGCCGCTTTCGACCAATCCGCCTTATGGCTACAAAAAGAGCGAGCATGACAAAAACGCCTGGGAACCCGACGAGGAGACCGCCCCCATTGTCAAAAAGATATTTCAGCTTTGTATCGAGGGCTACGGTCCGACGCAGATTGCAAAGAGGCTGACTGCCGAGAACATATTGAAGCCTACAGCCTATAACGAACTGAAAACAACCGGTAAAGTAACCTGCCCAAAGCCTTATCGCTGGGCACAGAAAACGGTAGTAGGTATCCTGGAGAAGTATGAATATCTCGGGCATACGGTAAACTTTAAAACGCACGTTAAATCAAGAGGAATGGGTGATCTTTGAGAACACTCACGAGCCTATCATCAGCAGACAGGATTTTGATCTTGTGCAGGAGCTTCGCAGGAACAAGCGGAGGAATCAACGTTCAAACGAGATCAATCCGTTTTCGGGCGTTGTCTATTGTGCGGACTGCGGAAGACCGATGTATCTTTGCAGAGCAAGGACGCTTTCAGCCGAACAGGAGCATTTGAAATGCAGCACCTACGCAAGCGATCAGACCGAATGTACAGCACACTTCATCAGAACCTGCATACTGAAAACGGTGGTGCTTGAAGAAATGAACAAAGTCCTCGACAAGATCAACAAGGACGAGGACGAGTTTGTTCAGACTACCATGGAAAGCAAAGCCGTTGAGCACTTGAAGGAAGTCAAGTCCGCAAGGAAAATGCTTGCAAAATCCGAAAAGCGGATAGCGGAGCTGGACAAGCTGTTCACAAGACTTTACGAGGACAACGTTTCGGGAAAGATAAGCGACGAACGTTTTGAGATGATGTCCAGAAACTATGAATCCGAGCAGAAACAGCTTAAAGACAAGGTTGCTGAGCTGACGAAGCTGATCGAGGACAAGGAGCAAAAGGCTTCCGACATAACAGCTTTTATTGAGCTCGCCAAAAGGATAAAGCACGTTGACAAGCTGACGCCCGACATTATGCACACGCTGGTTGAGTTTATCATTGTCCACGCCCCTGACAAGTCAAGCGGTCACAGGAAGCAGGAGGTCGAGATCGTGTTCAGGTTCAAGGTAGTAAGAACAAGCATTGTCCTTGACCGCAGGGATTATGACAAAAGGAAAAAGGCTGCGTAGCGTGTGGCTGCGCAGCCGAAATTTGAATTGATTTTACTTCTTTATGGCACTTGCCTTGAAAGGCAGCTCTTTAATTATTCCAAATATCCGTCGGGAAACAGCCGACATAAACCCTTAATCCGCGGAACGAATCCCCCGCCCCGCAAAACGTGAGCGAGCTTGCGAGCGCACCCGCGTAACGAGCCGTCCGCCCGAGGACTACATACCCGTCAAGCCCGAACGCTCTACGCCCTCTACAAAGTACTTTTGCAGGAACGTGTACATTATTAACAGCGGCAGTATCGACAGCAGACAGCCCGATTCGAGCCATACTATTATCTGCCGCACGCTTATCGACTGGTTGTTGAACAGCGTTGCCGTCAGCGTGGCATTCAGGTTTTTCAGCATCAGCGCAACAGTATTGTTCTGCGTGAAGAACGACGACGATACATAGAAATCGTTCCAGTACCAAACTATCGAAAACAGAAATACCGTAAGGAACGAGGTCTTCGCGTTCGGTATCATTATCTTAACATAGGTCTCGAACGGCCCGCAGCCGTCAAGATACGCCGCGTCCTCAAGCTCCTTCGGAAGCCCGCGGAAGAACTGGCGGAAAATGTAGATGAACAGACCCGCCTTTATGCCGTTCGCAAACAGCGCGGGCAGATACATCGTCAGACCGCTGTTGATGAGCGATACCATTTCCCTGTTGCCGTCAGCGTCAACATTTCCCGTGTAAAGCGGTACAATGCCGAATATCTTGAAGTAAGCGTACTGAATGTACAGCGGAATAGTCGTTATCTGCGGGGGAACGATTATCATGAGCAGAACTACCGCAAAAAGCAGATTTCTGCCCTTGAACTTGAACCTCGCGAAGCCGTAGCCCGTTATCGAGCAGGTAATTACCTGCAATACCGAAGCCACGACGTTCAGAACGACTGTGTTGAGTATCGTGTTGTCAAGAGGTTTTTTCCAGTCCCATGTGTCGAATTTCATAACATGGGCGGTCTCCTTGATGTTGCTCATTGTGAGCGTTTTGGGCAGCCATACTATCGAAGGGTCGCTCATCTGCGTATTGGGTCTGAACGCCGTCGAAAGCATGAACAGCAGAGGATACATGATTACGAAGCCCAGTCCGAAAATGATAAGTCCTCTGAACACGGGCCATACCGCGCCGAGTATTCTCTGATTGCGGTTGTAGCGTATCTGGTCGGGGGTGAAATACTTTTCAAGACCCTCAGCCTTCATGCGGTCGTAACGTGCCTTTATCGCACGTTTCCGCTCTTTTTCAAATTCTCTTTCTTCCCTGTTGGTCGCCAATCGTATCCCCCCCTTACTCTACTTCGTAATAAACGAATTTATTGACGATAGCGATTATCACACCAAGCAATATACCCACGATAACGAAGTATGCCCATGCGAATGCCGCCGATTTACCGAACATCCACTGCTTGGACTGGCTTAAAACCAGCTTCATTACGTCGTTCTGCGGGTCTACGAACGAATCGACTATCGTGTAAACAAGCGCCGCTACCAGCATCGGGCTGATGTAGGGAACGGTGATCTTCCAGAAGTATTCCCACGCGGTAGCGCCTTCCATAGACGCGGCTTCCTTAGCGGAGTAGGGTATGCCCTGCAATGCCGAAAGGAACAGGATTATCTGTATACCGCATTTCCAGATCAGGTTCATTATGTCCGAAGTAAGCGCGGTGATTATGCCCGTAAGCCTGTCGCTGATGTTGTAGATGCCTAAGAAGTTCAGCAGGTCGTCAACAAGGTTCGTCTCGAACATCGTGCTGAACTGCTCGCTGCCGCCCGAATAACCGCCCGTGGACATATTACCGTTGATGATGTCGATAACGGGACCCGTCGCGATGATAACAGGCAGGAAGAATATAGCTCTCGCGGCAGTTCTTCCCTTGAACTTCTGATTGAGTATTACCGCGACGAATACCGAGAACACTATAACGAGCGGGGTATTCAAAAGCGTGTTCTTTATCATGTTCGTCAGGGCGGGAACGTAGTTCTGATCCTGCCTGAAAGCGTAGTAGTAATTCTGGAAACCGAGATTTTTGAGCTGCATACCGCCTACAACTACATCGGTGTCGTGGAACGACCATGTAAGCGACTGTATCAGCGGCATGATGAAGAAGTAGATCGTGCCTACCGCCCACAGAGCAATAAAGCCGTACCCGTAAAGCTCCTTGCGCTTTTCGTAGGGTATCTTCGACACCTTCTCCTTTTTGGGAGCCGCCTGAACATTTGCGTTGTCCTTATTGATATTCATCAGCCGACCACACCTCCTTTATCAACTGCGCCCTCGTTTGCAAGGTCGTAGAACTGTCCGTTCGCCCTTACGGTAAAGTCGGCAAGATCGACCTCGATAACAACGTCAGCCGCGCCGTCCTTGCTGTAAGTCGTCCTGATGGTGTCTCCGTCCTCTTCGTAACCGGTTATCTTGTAATCGCTTACGGGGGCGAGTATCTCCTTGGCAATTCTTGCCTGATTACCCGCTGTGTCTATCCAGCCCGAGTAATGCGTGTAGTAGTAAATATCGTCCTCGGTCTCGGCAAGCTCGTCGGCGGCTTCGTAGATCATGTCGTAATTCATGTCCGAGCCTGCGGCAAGCGCACGCATGAACGTAAGGTCGGTATTTGAGCTTGCGTTTATCGCCTTGCTGGAGTACGGGACTACGCCGTGAATCACCATTTGATAGAACGGAATGTCCTCGTCGGTTATGGTATAGCCGCTGGAATAAACAGGAATATCCGTAACAGCGTCAACGTATGGCAGGATATAGGAATTTGCGCCCGCCGCGATGATGCTCTGTCCCTTGCTTACCGCGTCGGAATAGCCCTTTGTGATTATGTTCATCGTGTCGTTGCGCGAGGTCTTGCTCTTCCTGGAGAAGTCGCTTACGAGCTTCACCGACCAGTCGCCGTAGCCCATATTCTTCACGCCCTTGCCCGTGAAGCTGGCTAAGGACTTGTCGAATATCTTCTGATAGGTGCCGGGAGCGATAAGCGCGGGCGAAACGCCCTTTACCGCCACGCCGAACGCGGGGCTGTACCTCGACTGTCTCGAATAGGAGCTTGAAACGCGGATAGCCGTATCGGTGAGCATTCCGTAGCCCCACGAGCTTTTCTCCATAGTGAAGTTGTTTATCGAGCCGTAAGCCGTAATGTTGCCGCTGCTGAGATTTTTAAGGTCGTTTGTCGAGCCGAGCTTGCCCAGAGAATCGGCGTTGTCGGCGACTACGCGCCTTACGGTGTCCTTCGTCCAGTCGTTGCAGTTCATTACGATATTTGAAGCACCCGCTTCGGTAAGCTCTCCCGCGATCTTGCTTGCCTGCTTGAAGGTCGTGAGCTTCTTCTTGATAACAACAGGTATGCCGAGTATGGACTCCTTTTTCAGCACCGAACCATAGGTGTCGATATACAGAGCGCTCGAATCAGGCTGCGTCTTTTCGGTAAGCCCCTGCGTGGTCTCTAAGTAGTCGCGGTAGACCGCCGCGCAGTCTGCGGGCGAAACGCCGCCGCTGTTTTCGACGGGCATAAATTCCACGCCGAACTGCGGCGTTTTTATGCCGTACTTTTCGAATACCATGATCTTTGTCGAGTCGCTGCCGCTCATGTAGTATTCGTCGGTGCTTCTCGTTTCGAACATGAAATAGCAGTTATTGAAAGCCTGCTTGTTCTGACCGCTGACCTGCGCGTTGACATATACGTTCGCGTTGCCTTCGGTCGCTACCATGACAAGACCGTTGTTTCCCTGAACCGTCGCCATAACGGGCAGATATGCCTGCTCCGTTACCTTCGGGGCGTTCAGCGGAACGGCGGTGTAGTCCATGCCGTAGACCTTCTGCTGATAGCTGGGATAATTTCCCTTGCCGTTGTTGTACCTGATCACAGCGCCGCTGCCGTCGGGAACGATCATGTAGCCCTCGGCGGGGTTGCCGTTCTCGTCAAAGCCCGAGACCGCTCCCATGTACGGAGCCATGATGAGCTTGGTAAGCACCTTGCCCTGATCGCCCTCGGGGTTTTCCTCGATTATCTCATCTGTCTTGACGTACATATGAAGTCCGCGTTCGGTAAGTTCGTAATGAACGGTGAGCTTCACGCCGTTGGAACTGTAATCATACTCTGCCTTTGCGCCGCCGTTTTCCACCTCCATAGTGGTCTTAGCCTTCGACGAATAAGCGGGAGCGGGCAGCTCGGTGCGCTTTTCCTGTCTCAGGTCGCCGACGTTTATTGCGATAGAGGATTTTGCCTGATCTATCGGCGCTTTCTTCATGAGAGTTCCTTTTTCGTCAACGGGGGTGGTATCCGCGCCCGCGTTTATCGGAGAAGTCCACCAGCATTTGCCGCTCGACTTCACTTGCAGACACAGCCGCAGCTTTTTGTTGTCAAGATATAGCTTGTACTTATCATTTTCCGCCGCAAGCACACAGGCGGAAAGCGCCTCGGCTTCGGTGATCGGGTCTTCGAGCTTCGCGGACTTTCCGCCCGATTCTTCCTCGGCGGGAGCCTCCTCGGCGGCAGCTTCCGCAGCGGGTGCTTCGCCCTCGGCGGCAGCGTCGTCCGCAAAGGCGGCGGCGGAGCCTGCCGACATCAGCATGGAAAGGATAAGCGCGAAGGTCATTACTTTCTTGTAATTTTTCTTGTGCAATTCATTCAACTCCCTTCCCTGTCAGCCGCGGATCCTGTAAGCGATCTCGGTGTAAATGGTGTAGACAAATACATATACCTGCTGGAAAAGCGAAAGCAGAAGTATCGCTAAGAAAAGTATCAGCAGCATTGCAATAAGCGTAAGCAGTATCGAAAGCAGCGTTTTCGAAAGCGAATACTGATGCACCGCCTTCATAGCCGAGATCATCAGCACCGCCGACCAGCCAAGCCCCAGGTAGGTAAAGAACGTGAACCAGATAGACTCGTCAAGGATAATAAAGTTCGAGATGAACACCGCTATGTAGGAGCAGAAAATGTAAGGCACCAGCGCGTAAGCCGAATATATCAGTATCTTGCGGAAGGTACCCTCGCCGTCGAGCAGCGTGCAGATACACCAGTTGCCGACGCACCATGTAATGAAGTACACCACCGACTGCACGATAAGCGGCACAACATTGAATACCTTGACGGTGTTCGTGTTGAAGGCAAAGCCCACCATGCGGTTGTTCGCCACCATTGCGATGAACAGCAGCACGATTATCACAAGCGATACCGTTACTGAACCCTGCTTTTTCCAGCGCAGGTCTTCAAAGCCCTCAGACGGGTGGAAAATAACGTGTCTGACCCAACCGAGCGTTGAAAATTCATACATGGTCAATTCTCCCCCTTCTTCTTTTTCTTTTTCATGAAGCCGAATATGTTTATGCCGAATTTCTTGAGTATCTTGTTGACAAAGACGAATACCACAAGCACGATTATAACGACCGCTATTGTCGTGAAGTTCTGCTGGAGCCATTCGTCGCGGTAGTATTCGAAAGCCTTATCGTAGTTCTTGCGCGAGCGGGCGATCTTGAAGCGCTTCATCGCCGATTTGTAATCATGGTTTTTAAGGTCAGCCTTGCCGAGACCGATATGCGCGTAGGTGTAGCAGCCGTCGCGCTTTACCACTTCATTCCAGTATGGAACGGCTTCGGTGTAAAGACCGTCATCATAATATTCGAACGCCTTGTGCAGCTGATTGCCGAAAGCCGTACACTTGAACACGGTAAAGTCGTTTCGGGTTTTCGAGCCTTCAAGAATAACTATCTTGTCGCCGAATGTCTCGATAGCGTTTGGCGTGGCGAACGCGCCGCGCTGGTCGCCCGTGGAGTTCCTTGCGCCGAAAATGCAGATAAGGTTACAGAACTTGTCGTACTGGAACACACGCCCCGTGTCGAAATCAAGCACGTTGATAAGCCCGTTGTCGTCCACCGCAATGTCGGTGAGCTTGGTGGCTATCGTGGTCTTGGTCGCGAGGTTTGAAACGTTTTCGGTGTGGTCGCCGAAGGTGAACCGCTCGTCGGAGATAGCCTCCCAGATATTATAGCCCGCGGGGTTTATCTTCTTTACCGCGTCGGTGTCGGTCATTATCTCTGTAACGGTGTAGATAAAGCCCTCGTTATCCATATCGAAATTGGCGTACTCGACGGGGACGCTTCTCTGCATACCCTCGATCTGCTCCTGCGAGGCTATCTTTCGCCAGAGCTTCTGCGCGATGACCTTTGCCGTAACGTTTACGCGGTTAGCGCCGTAGAAGCCCATGAAGGTTCCGTCCGCCCTGAACTGCACCGAACCGGTGTTGACCGATTTTACAACGACATAAACGTTCTCGGCGTAGTCAACGACTACCTTCGAGGGGTTGTATGTGGTCGCGGTGTAGAGCGCTTCGGTCGGGCGGGTGTATTCCTTTTCGAGCTTAAGCTCGGTGGGGCTTTCGACGGTCGCACGGACAACTCTCTCGTTTGCGGAGTCTGCGATGTAGACCGTCTGTTTGCCTGTCGTGGGGCTGTCGGTAACGAAAAGCCCCATTGGCTCTTTTAAGCTCTTGCCGCCCGCTTCCTTGTAGCAGCCCTTGATATGGTAATTGCTGTCAAGGCAAAGCACGCGGTTGTTCGTGGTGTCGGCTATCCATAATTCCTTATCGTTGTAATTATAGATGTCTCTTGCTTCGTTTAATGAAGACGACTCTTTTTCGCTGATGAAAACAGGGCTGTCGGGGTTTGAAAGCTCTTTCAGACCCATATCGAGACCCGAAACCACTCTGTCAACGGTGTAGCCCGTCTGCGAGGGAATAGCGTCGTCCCAGTTGTCGTAGTTGTACGATTCGTAAGGCTCGTCCGCGAAAGCAGTGACGGACATGGTGAACGCGGTGCAGAACGCAGCCGCCAGACCGATGAGCCTTCTCAGGGGTGTTGCTTTATATCCATTCACTGTATTATCACCTTTTTCCTTTATAAACTCAGTTTTAATAAACGTATCTGCGGCAGAAAGCGCTTAGTCTTTCATACCGGAGTTCGCCATCGTTTCCATAACGTTGCCCTGTGCAACAAGGAATACGACCAGCGGAGGGATAAGGAGCAATACAGCGGAGGCGAATGTAACGCCCTGTCTCGCAAGACCCGCAAGCGAGATCTGCTGTACTATCGTAGGCAGCGTCTTGTACTCTTCCGAATAAATTACCGAGCCGCCGTTAAGGTTCCAGGCCTGCTGGAACGAGAATATAAGTATCGTCATGATAGCCGGCTTCGAGTTCGGCACGATTATCTGCCAGCAAATGCGGAACAGAGAAGCGCCGTCAACCTTCGCCGCCTCGACCATTGCGTCATGCAGCGTGGACATCGACTGACGCATAAGGTAAAGGTTCATCGGCGTTGCGATACACGGAAGTATCAGCACCCAGTAGGTGTCGATGATGTGCAGCTTCGAGTATACAAGGAACTGCATTATCCACGTCGCCTGCGACTGGAAAAGCAGCGCCACAACGATGACCTTGTTAAGGAACTTATCGCCGGGGAAACGGCACTTCGAAAGCACGAACGCCGCCATGCAGGTAACGAACACGTTAGCCGCGCAGATAACAATTGTCGTGAAAATGCTGTTGAACATATACCTCGAAAGCGGTACGGTGTATTCGGCGGCGACCTTGAACATATCCGTGAAGTTCTTGGTCGTCGGGTTCAGCACATAGAGCTTCGGCGGGAAAACGAACAGCTCCTCAACGGGCTTCATCGACTGAACAAAGGAGTAGTAGATCGGGAAAACCATGAAGATACCGAGTATTGCCAGGAAAAGGAATATACAGATGTCGCCCCCGACCGAGCCGTTGACGTGTTTGTTCTTTTTGTCCTTGACCTTGAGCCTCTCGATAGAGACCTTTTTTCTTCTTCTTTTTGCCATTTTCTTTCCGCACCCCCTCAGTCAATAAACTTGCCGAGCAGCGAGTTTACGCCCTTGTTCGCCAGCAGCATGGCAAGGAACAGCACAAAGCATATCGCCGAGGCATAGCCCATTTCGTATCTTACCGAACCGTAGTCGGTCGCGTGGTTCATTATGGTGTGCGCCGCGTAGTCGGTCGAGGGAAGACCCACGAGCATCTGACCTACGGTACCTACCGTGAAGGAGCCTGCGATCTGGTTTACGGCGGCGAAAAGGAGCTGCGGACCCATTGAGGGGATAGTGATCTTGAAAAGCTCCTGCCACCTGTTCTTTATGCCCTCGATAGCGCCCGCCTCGTACATGGTCTTGTCAATGGTCTGGAAGCCTGCGCGTATCGCAAGGAAACCCGCGCCCATAGACATCCAGAGCTGTACGATAATGCACACGCCGAGGATATAGGTGGTGTCGGTGAGCCACTGAACGGGCTTGCTGACAAAGCCCAAGTCAAGCAATATAGCGTTAAGATAGCCGTACTGGTCGCCCGAGAGTATCAGCTGCCACGTTACATAAACGGAGGTGGTCAGCGACGGCGCGTAGAAAACAAACGTGAAGAACGTCTTTAAGAACGGATTCATCTCGTTTATCAGCCACGCTACAAAGAAGCTCAGGAAGTAAGCGAAGGGTCCTGTGAATATCGCGAAAACGAGGGTGTTTCTCACCGCGATAAGGAAAACTCTGTCATTTAAGAACAGCGTGTAGAAGTTCGAAAGACCCACCCATTTCGGGGTCTGTATCATGTTGAAGTTCGTAAAGCTCATAGGGAGCGACATACAAACGGGAATAACGGTGCAGATGATAAAGAACAGCATAAACGGCGCAAGCAGCGCATAGCACGCCCTGTTCACCTTTACCATGTGCCAGGTATAGCTCCAGTAGCCCATTCTGTTGGCGGGCACCGGATCCGGTTCATCGTCGAAGCCGACAATTCGTGGTTCGTTAGCCATTTTCTGCGCACTCCCCTTTCTCAATTCTTGTTATAGAGCGCAAGATCCTTGTTCTTACGTTCGATCTCTTCGTTAATATCCTTATCGTACCAGAAAAGGGTATCTCTTGCGTTTCTGTACTGGTTTACGGTCTCGCGGAAGGCGTTGTTGATGTTTCTCGTCACACCGTAGGACGCGGGGATAACGGGTACTTCCACCTGCGAATTAAGCTGCTCTTCGAGCTTTCTCACCTGAGTCTGCGTCCATGAAAGATTTTCGAGAGCGTCAAGATTCGCGGTGTTGTAGCGTCCGAGAGGTCCGAGAACCGATTCGATGTCATGACCGTAGCTCTGCTGAGTCTCGTTCGAGGTGAACCACTTTATGAAGTCCCAAGCGCCCTCCTTGTCGGGGCAGGTGTTGAAGATAAGCGCACACGAGCCGCCCGAGTTAGCGGTAATGCTTATCTTTTCGCCGTTCGGCAGCGTTACCTGACCATTGGGATTGGGCGTGCCGGGAACGTGCATGAAGTTCCAGCAGCCCTTGATCTCGGGAGCGGTAACATAAAGCGTATTATAGAAAGTATAGTTCTGGATAACAACAGGCATATCGCCCTGTCTGAATCGGGTAAGAGCGTCGTAAACAAGGCTGAAGCTGTACTTCGTGTAGAACTCCGTCCAGCGTTCGAAGGCGTTTACCGCCTCCTGCCTGCCGAAATTCGTCTGCGAGAGGTCGTCGGTGTAGTAGTTAAGCCCCTGCTGGAGCAGCAGCATCGCGAAGGTGTTGCCCGGCTCGGTTACGGGAGATACCTGAATTACGCCCGAAGAGCCGCCCATTGCGGGCAGGATAAGACCTACCTCCATGTAGTTTCTTTGCAGCACGGGCAGAACGTTCATCAGCCCGTCCCATGTCGCAAGATCGTTCTCGGGGTCAACGCCCAGCTCGCTTAAAACGTCGCTGCGGTAGAAGAGCATCGGGAAATCCTGCGAAACGGGCAGACCGTAAATTCCGCCGTTGTACTTATATAATGTGGTAGCGTCCGCCGAGAACCGCTGCGAGACCTCCTCAAAGTCGGGGAACTGCGAAACGTCCACAAGAACGCCCCTCGACGCAAGCTGTATCGGGAAGTCGCCGCCCATAAAGAGCGCGATGTCGGGACCCTTGCCCGCGAATGTCGCTTCGATGATACCGCCCTGAACGAGCTTCATCTTGACCTTTGTTTTCGCGTTTATGTTATATTCGTTATTGACAAGATTTGTAACGACCGTCGCGTTATCTCTGCCGAGAGGTATCCAGCAGGTCATAACGCCCTCGTCGCCCAGATCCGAAAGCGAGTTGTAATCCTCGAAGAACGAGCCTATGAACGAATCGAGACCGAACTTGAAGGACTTGAAGAATTTCGAATCGCAGTCGGTGAAATCCTGATCGGGGGAGCATATCTCGATGATGTCAACCTCAAGGGGCTGCTCGCGGTAGGTGCTTACCCATGCCGAAAGCGAGGTAACGTTGTCCTTGATCTGCGTCATCATCTCGGGTATGCGGTCGGGCTTTTCGGTGCATTCGTCAAGCACGAGCGCCATTTTTTCGAGAGTAACGGCTTCGGAGCCGCCCTGGTTCGAAAGCGTTTCGATCTCCGCCTTAAGGTCGCGCAGCTGCTGCGAGAAGGACTTGAAATCGGGTATCAGCGAGGGCATAGTGCTTTTGAAATCGTAGTTGTTGTAAATATCGGGGTTCGGACCCGTTATCTGACGTATGCGGCGGTAGTAGCTGTTTATGTCGTAGGTAAGGTCGTCAAGCACGCCCATTATCTGACCTATTTCGCCGGGAACAGCTTCAAGCGTAAGCTCGTGGGTACCCGCTTCAAGGTGGTAGAAAAGCGGGGTAGCGCCTTCGTCGTCGGATTCCGAGGGAACGACCACGCTCCACTCGGTATCGTAGAAGAACTTGACCTGTTCGGAGCGTATATTCGGCACAACGCCGTCGATGTAAAGTCTTCTGTTCGAATACATACCGCGCATTACGTCCTGCTTTGCGCGTATGCCTATCTTATAGTAGCCGTCCTGATCGACGCTGAAACGCCATGTGGCGGACTGCGTGGACTTGTTCCAGCTGTTTCTGCCTATCGTGTTGTAACGGGTCTTGGTAGGACTTACGCCGTTTACGCACGAGGTTATGTAGGAGTGCAGGTCGGAGGTCGGGAAAAGCGTGCGGGCGCTCTTGTAATCGGCAAGCTCGCCTTCAAGGGTTATCCTCTTGCCCTTGACCATTGCAATATCGGTGGTGCTGGGCAGCTCGTAAGCCTCGGGTGCCTTATACTGGTAAAACGTAATATCCTTAATGGCGAACTGTGCCTTTTCGGACTTTATCGTGATGATGTTCTTGCCCTCTTCGAGGTAGAAAAGCAGCGGCTTCGCCGAAAGACCGTCAATATCCTTTAAAGGCGAGGTCTGCCACATGGCATAAGGCTCCTGACCGGGGCGAATATCGTTCCCGCGGGAATCCATTTCGATGCCCGTGGAGCTGTTGCCGACCTTGTTGACCCACACCTTCGAAAGAGTGATACGTCCCGCGGTGGGGTATTGACATTCGCCGTTTACGTCCACCTCAAACTCAATGTCGTTGGTGTTCGACTCCTGCGGGAAGTAGTACGACATCATTATGCTGTACACGCCCGCCTTTTTGACAGTCACGCCGAAATCAAAGCTGCCCTCCTGATTCGCCCAGTTGAGTACGTCGCGTTCGCCGCCTATGTCCATAAGCCGGATATTCGCGTCGTCGGTCTTTTTGAAATCAGCGTCCTCCCAGATCTGTTTCGCGGTAAGCGTCTGCGCCCTTTCGTCGCCTTTTTTCTCCGCGTACTTGTCGTAAAACACGCGGTAGGACTCCTCCACGCGCTTACCCGTCGGCTTGCCCGTCTGCGGGCTTACCGGGGCTTCGCTTTCGGAGGCTGAAAAAGTCCCGTTATCCGCAGCCGTTTCAACGTCGCTTTCGGCAAAAGCCGTCAGCGACGATGCCGCCAGCATAAGCACAGCGACCGCAGATGAGATAACACGCTTAAAGTAAGTGTTATTCACTGTAAAATCCACCTTTCCGGTATATTTGCTGTTCTATAATACGAGTGAACCTCACCCGATCATATCCCTTTTCTATAATAAGGTATATAAAGTGAATAGTTAATAGTTAATAGTGAATAGTTAATGTATCGCCTTCGGCGATAATTATGCGGAAGCAAGCTCCGCAAAAGATCGTCTGCTGATGTGAAAAATGTCAGTGCGGGGCGAAGCCTCCGCATAATAACGTCCGCGAAGCGGACACCTTAACTGTTCACTATACACTATTCACTTTTAACTAACTATGATATTTTCCGTTCAGCCCGAACGCCTTATGAAAATGCGCTTATCGCCGCCGTCCGCGCCTTCATCAAGCTCGACCTTGACCTTATCGCCGCCTTTTAGCCTGAGCGCGTCCATATAATCCTTCGGCAGCTGCAAACGCCCCGAACGGTCAAGCACCGCAAGCTCCTCGTGAGTGAGATCCTCCTCTTCGCCGTCCGCGCCCGAAAGCATAACATCGCCCATTGCTTCAAGGTCTTCGCGGTACGAACGCTTTCTGACGATCTCCGAGCTTGTGCGCCCGTCGCGTATCGCCACAACGCGGTCGATATGTCTGGCGAGCTTGACATCATGCGTGACAATAACTATCGTCAAGCCGTCGTTTTTGTTAAGCTCCTTGAAAATATCAAGTATCGCGTTCGAGGTCTTCGTATCGACAGAACCCGTAGGCTCGTCCGCCAGCAGCAGCTTCGGGTTGTTCGCCAGCGCTATCGCGATAGCCACGCGCTGCTGTTCGCCGCCCGACATCTGGTCGAGCCGCGAATTTTTCCGCTTGATAAGCCCCACTTTGTCGAGCAGCTCCAGAGCGCGTTTGCGGCGCTTTCTCCCGCCGACAAGCATCATCGGCAGCTCGATATTCTGCACGGCAGTCAGGTACGGCACAAGATTTCGGGCGTTGTTCTGCCACACGAACCCGACCGTCCGCCGCTTGTATTCGACATAATCGCGGTCGGTGAATTTCAGCAGGTTCTTTCCGTCAACGTACAGCTGCCCCGCGCTCGGTCGGTCAAGCCCGCCAAGCATATTGAGCAGCGTGGACTTCCCGCTCCCCGAGTTCCCGACTATCGCCATAAGCTCGCCCTTGTCAACATTCAGGTCAAGCCCTTGCAGCGCCACGACCTCGATCTCGCTGGTCTTGTATATCTTGACGAGGTTTTCGCAGCTTATCATGCTGCCCGCGTTCGACTGCTCCAGCCCCGCGCCGATCTCGTCATAAATATTGCTGCCGTAAGTCTCAGTCAATGATCTCACCGTCCTCAAGCGTGTATACCCTGTCGGCTATGTCCATCATGCTGGGGTCGTGGGTAGTCATAACTATCGTCATATTCTGCCTTGCGACAAGCTCCCTGAACAGCTTGACGATGTGCAGGGCGGTGGCTGTGTCAAGCTCGGCGGTCGGCTCGTCGGCAAAGACGAGAAGCGGCTCGTGCGCGATAGCGCGTGCGATCGCCGTGCGCTGCTGTTCGCCGCCCGACATCTCGCCGGGGCGGTGGTGCATACGCTTGTCAAGCCCGACCTCCTTCATGACCTGCGCGGCGCGGGCGTTTCTCCTTTTGTAAGGGTACCCCGCGAGCCGCAGCCCAAATTCAACGTTTTCGAAAGCGGTGAGACCGCTCATCAGCGCCACCGACTGGAACACGAACGCCATTTCGCTGCGGCGCAGGGTATCGCGCTTTCGCTCGCTGAGTTTGGTAATATCGCGTCCGCCGAACATAACAGCGCCGCCCGAGGGCTTGTCGAGCGCCCCGAGGATATTGATAAGCGTGGTCTTACCGCTGCCCGAGCGACCTCTCAGCACGGTGAGCTTACCCTTTTCGATCTTGAGATTAATGTCCTTCAGCGCCGTTACAACGCTGCCGTCGCCTATTTTAAAGCTGCGGCTGATATGCTGCGCGGACAGTATTATTTCATTCATAAGACTTCCCCGAAAAAGCACAGCCGCGCAGACGTTAGTGCTTGTTGACCGTACATTTTTTATTGTTACATGGTTTGTTACCATGCAATAAATTACAGCCCCGATTTTGAGCGATTTGAACATTATATATAAATAAATCTGTTCAAATACGTCAAAAGAGCGTAATCCGCTGATTATAATTATATCAATAATCGGGCGTTTTGTCAAGCGCAAGAAAACGTTTACCCGACCGATTTATGATACAGCATACAAATTAGGCAATGTATACAATTCAGCAAATCACTATTTGTGCTATTTGAAAAAATGAACGTAAAAATAATACATTATATTGTAATATTTTAAACCTGACAATACAAATTATATCAGAATATTATCCCGGGTACAAGCATATTGCAGGAAGTGTGAAAGTCTGTCGGAGCGTACAAATGCGGATATGTTCATTTAGGAATGTCATATACACAATTTGCATGACTGTAATAGCGACAGA
Source organism: uncultured Ruminococcus sp. (assembly GCA_902776945.1). Lineage (GTDB taxonomy): Bacteria > Bacillota > Clostridia > Oscillospirales > Ruminococcaceae > YE71. The sequence continues at coordinate 18,563 of CACYSH010000022.1, read as the reverse complement.
ATACGCGCCCGCCAAGAGGTATAATTAAACTGCAAAGTGAGGACAAGCCCCCGCTTTCTGCTTTTTCTTTAATCTTTTAATTGGAGGAATATTATGCCAGTTACTGTCTCTCTCGACGGCTCTGTACTTACCGCCCGCCTTTCCGGCGACATCGACCACTTCACCGCCGCCGATATGCGCTCCGAGATCGACCGCGCTATTACAATGAACCCCGTCAGCGAACTTATCCTCGACTTCTCCGCCGTAAATTTCATGGACAGCTCAGGCATAGGTCTCGTCATGGGTCGCTCCAAACTTATGAGCGAACTCGGCGGCAAATGCTCCGTATGCGACCCGCCCGCCTATATCGTTAAGGTGATGAAGCTCTCGGGGATCGACAAGCTCTGCCCCATAACAGGCGAGGGAGGTGTCAGACTTTGAAACGCTGTCTCAACGAAATGAAACTTTCCTTCCCCGCCCGCGGCGAAAACGAAGCCTTCGCCCGCGCCTGCGTGTCGGCGTTCATAGCCCAGCTTGACCCCTACGTCAGCGAACTTGCCGAACTAAAGACAGCCGTTTCCGAAGCCGTGACGAACGCGATAGTCCACGGCTACCGCGGCAGGCGCGACGGCATAATAACGATGCAGGTGCGGCTCTGCTCCGACCGGCGGGTCTACATACGGATACGCGACAAGGGCTGCGGCATCGCCGACATCACGCAGGCAATGCAGCCGCTTTTCACCACCGCCCCCGAGGAAGAACGCGCAGGACTGGGCTTTTCCGTCATGGAGAGCTTCACCGACAGCCTGCGCGTGAAAAGCAGCCGGGGACGCGGTACGTCGCTTGTCATGGAAAAGACTTTACGGGAGAGATCGGGCGATGAAAGCGTTAAAGACGGCGTTTCAAACAAGAGCGGAAGAAAATCTGGGACTGGTTCACCTCTGCGCTAATCGGTTCAGAGGGCGCGGAATCGAATATGAGGACTTGTGCGGCGCGGGCTGTATCGGGCTGATGAAGGCGGCAAGGGCTTTTGACGAGGGGCGCGGACTAAAATTTTCCACTTACGCGGTGCCTGTGATACTGGGAGAGATAAAGCGGCTTTTCCGCGACGGCGGCGCGGTAAAGGTCAGCCGCGGCGTGAAAGAACTGTACCTGAAACTTACGCGGATAAAGGACAGCTTCATGGCGGAGCACGGGCGTGAGCCGACGGTCAGCGAGCTTGCGGAGCTTTGCGGCGAGAGCTGCGAGCAGGTCGTTGAAGCGATCTCGGCGGGGCGACCGCCCGTAAGCCTGACGGTGCAGACCGAGGACGGCATCGACGAAGCGGACGTACCCGTGCCGTCGTCGGAGGAGCGCATTCTTGAAGAACTGGCGCTGTCAAAGGCGCTTGCGGGGCTTGACGAACGCGACCGCCTGCTGATAACACTGCGGTATTTCCGCGACAAAACGCAGACCGAGACGGCGGCGGCGCTCGGCATGACGCAGGTGCAGGTCTCGCGGCGGGAGAAAAAGCTGCTGGCGGCACTGCGGGAAAAATTGGAATAAACAGTATTTACAGAAAATGAGCGGCACGATAAAAAATTTACCGTGCCGCTTAAATTATCTCCATGAAATATCAAGACTGCGCTTGTTTTTCACGCAATCGGACAAATAAAGGTTTATCAGCATTTGATACGGAATACCGGTCGTTTTCGCCATTGACTTGAAATATTCCACTATGCTGTTGTCAACGTTTATGGTCGTCTGCTGTTTCAACTTTTCGGCATAAGGATTCTTAATGCCATTTGAAAAATCATATTCTTCTTTCATAGGCTTGACCTCCTGTCATAATACTGCCGTGACTCGTTCCGGGTTGCTTTTCGCGCCGAGATTATTCTTATGACCGATTCGGAATGACGATAGCAAAGAAACGTTATGTTTCTTTTTGTTAATGGTATTCTTATTTTCGTCCCATTCAAATTCAAGCTCATTCATAGTTCTATTATAAATATAAAACAATTATTTGTCAATATGATTGTGAATCAGGTATTATTAAATTTCTGTAAACTTTTACAAAGAATTTTTCGGTAACTGTTGACAAATCAAAGTTCGTATTATATAATATTATGGTACGCAGTCTGCGGACGGCGTACCGATTTTTATGTTATTTTATAATGAAAGGAGAGAGATCAATGCCTACCTTTAACCAGCTCGTTAAAAAGGGAAGAGACAGCTTCGAGACTAAGTCCACCGCTCCCGCACTTCAGAAGGGTTACAACTCCAAGAAGAAGAGAGTGATCGACCAGAGCTGCCCCCAGAAGAGAGGTGTCTGCACCGCAGTAAGAACCGCTACTCCCAAGAAGCCGAACTCCGCTATGCGTAAGATCGCAAGAGTTAAGCTCACAAACGGTACCGAAGTTACCGCTTACATTCCCGGTATCGGACACAACCTCCAGGAGCACAGCGTTGTCCTCATCAGAGGCGGTCGTGTAAAGGATCTGCCCGGTACCCGTTACCACATCATCAGAGGAACCCTCGACGCTCAGGGCGTTGCCAAGAGAATGCAGGCTCGTTCCAAGTACGGCGCTAAGAGACCTAAGGCGGGAAAATAATTTCTGCGAAATCAATTTCCGGAAAATAATTTCTGTTTAGGACAAGCCGTGAAAGACAGCGCGGAAAGACGCGCACATCATTAAATTAGGTTTAAACTCATTGTCGCAATTTACTGCGAAGACCACAGTGAATGCGGTGTGTTATATATATAACACCTTGCCGCTTTACACTGAACGGGGCGCAGGGGTAAGCCCTGCGAGCGAGTACCTGTGAATTCATTTATTGTGAAGGAGGGAATTACAGTGCCCAGAAGAGGTAAGGTTACAAAGAGAGACGTACTGGAAGATCCGGTATACAATTCCAAGCTCGTTACCAGACTGGTAAACAACATCATGCTCGACGGAAAGAAGGGCGTGGCTCAGAAGATCGTTTACGGTGCTTTTGAGATCGTTGCCGAGCAGACCGGTCGTCCCGCTCTCGAAGTATTTGAAGAGGCTATGGAAAACATTATGCCCGAGCTTGAGGTTAAGGCTCGCCGCGTCGGCGGTGCTACCTATCAGGTTCCTATGGAGGTTCGTCCCGATCGTCGTCAGACTCTCGGACTTCGTTGGATCACCAAGTATTCTCGCGAGAGAAACGAGGACACAATGAAGGAAAAGCTGGCAGCCGAGATCCTCGCCGCGATCAAGGGTGAGGGCGGTTCCTGCAAGAAGCGTGACGAAACTCACAGAATGGCAGAAGCCAACAAGGCATTTGCTCATTACAGGTGGTAAATCTGACAGGAGGCTTTTATGGCAAGAGATTGTTCCTTGCAGGATACCAGAAATATCGGTATCATGGCTCACATTGATGCCGGTAAGACCACTACTACCGAGCGTATCCTGTTTTATACGGGCGTAAACTACAAGATCGGTGAAACTCACGACGGCGCTTCCACTATGGACTGGATGGAGCAGGAGAAAGAGAGAGGTATTACTATTACCTCCGCGGCTACCACCGCTTACTGGACTCCTACTTACGACCACGACGCTAAGAAGCGTTACAGAATGAACATCATCGACACTCCCGGACACGTTGACTTCACCGTAGAGGTTGAAAGATCTCTCCGTGTTCTCGACGGTTCCGTTACCGTTCTCTGCGCCAAGGGCGGCGTTGAGCCCCAGACCGAGACCGTTTGGAGACAGGCGGACAACTACAAGGTTCCGAGAATGGTTTATGTAAACAAAATGGACATAATGGGTGCGGATTTCTACAACGTACTCCATATGCTCGAAACAAGACTGCACACGAACGCCGTTCCGATACAGCTCCCTATCGGCGCTGAGGAAGAGTTCGTAGGTCTTATCGACCTGCTTGAGATGAAGGCGTATATCTATACGAACGATCTCGGCACGGATATTAAAGTTACCGACATTCCCGAGGATATGCAGGAAAAGGCGGAGGAATACAGAACTAACCTGATCGAGCACCTCGCCGAGGTTGACGACGCTCTCGCGGAGAAGTACTTCGCCGACGAAGAGATCACTATCGACGAGATGAAGGCTGTTATCAGAAAGTCTACCATTGCTAACACGATGGTTCCCGTTACCTGCGGCACCTCTTACAGAAACAAGGGCGTTCAGAAGCTGCTCGACGCTATCGTTGACTATATGCCCGCGCCTACCGACATCGACCACATCAAGGGTGTAAACCCCGATACCGGCGAAGAGTGCGAGCGTCCTTCCAGCGACAGCGAGCCTTTCTCGGCTCTCGCGTTCAAGATCGCTACCGACCCGTTCGTAGGTAAGCTCTGCTTCTTCCGCGTTTATTCGGGCGTTATCGAGGCAGGCAGCGAAGTTCTCAACGCTACCAAGGGCAAGAGCGAGCGTATCGGACGTATCGTTCAGATGCACTCCAACCAGCGTAAGGAGATAAAGCAGGTATACGCAGGCGACATCGCGGCGGCTATCGGTCTTAAAAACACCACCACCGGCGACACTCTCTGCGACCCCAAGGCTCCCGTAATCCTCGAATCTATGGAGTTCCCGGAGCCTGTTATCCAGCTGGCTATCGAGCCTAAGACCAAGGCAGGTCAGGAGAAAATGGGCATCGCTCTCTCCAAGCTCGCCGAGGAAGACCCGACCTTCAGGACATTTACCGATGAAGAGACCGGTCAGACCATTATCGCGGGTATGGGCGAGCTGCACCTTGAGATCATCGTTGACAGACTTCTCCGTGAGTTCAAGGTAGAGGCTAACGTCGGCGCTCCCCAGGTATCCTATAAGGAGACTATCCGCACCAAGGCTAACGTTGACTACAAGTACAAGAAGCAGTCCGGCGGTTCCGGTCAGTACGGTCACGTTAAGATCAACGTTGAACCGAACGAGTCCGGCAAGGGCTACGAGTTCATCAACAGCGTTGTCGGCGGCTCTATCCCGAAGGAATATATCCCCGCTGTTGACGCAGGTATCAAGGGCGCTATGGAAAGCGGCGTTCTCGCAGGCTACAAGGTAGTTGACGTTAAGGTTGAGCTGTACGACGGTTCTTATCACGAGGTTGACTCGTCCGAACTCGCATTCAAGCTCGCCGGCTCTATGGCGTTCAAGGAGGCTATGCGCAAGGCTGACCCCGTTATCCTTGAGCCTATCATGAAGGTAACTGTTATCGTTCCGGACGATTATACCGGTACCGTTATCGGCGACCTGTCTTCAAGACGCGGACAGATCCTCGGTCAGGAAACACGCCCCGGCGCTGTTCAGATCGACGCACTCGTTCCGCTGTCCGAGATGTTCGGCTACTCCAACACTCTGAGATCGAATACTCAGGGTCGCGGTCAGTACACTATGGAGCCTCACAGCTACACCGAGGTACCGAAGAACATCTCCGAGAAGATCGTTAATTCGAGAAAGAAGGAGGACTAAGCCCCCGCAGGGCAGTCCGACTGCTTCAAAAAATAACCAAATAACGCGGTTTTGCAGGGATTTATGGAATTTCGGAAATTTTTTTGAAAATTTTTTCAAAACCCCTTGCAAAACTGTGAACTTTGTGCTATAATATATCTTATAGGTATGTATCACGAATACAAATTTATTTAAAGGAGGAATTTCCCATGGGAAAGGCAAAATTTGAAAGAACCAAGCCCCACGTAAACATCGGTACTATCGGTCACGTTGACCACGGCAAGACCACTCTTACCGCAGCTATCACCAAGACTCTCGCTATGAAGGGTCAGGCTAAGTACGAGGCTTACGATATGATCGATAAGGCTCCTGAGGAGAGAGAGAGAGGTATTACCATTAATACCGCTCACGTTGAGTATGAGACCGATAAGCGTCACTACGCTCACGTTGACTGTCCCGGACACGCCGACTACGTTAAGAACATGATCACCGGTGCCGCTCAGATGGACGGCGCTATCCTCGTAGTTGCTGCTTCCGACGGTCCTATGGCTCAGACCAGAGAGCATATCCTTCTTGCCCGTCAGGTTGGCGTTCCTGCTATCGTTGTTTTCATGAACAAGGCTGACCAGGTTGACGACCCCGAGCTGCTCGAACTCGTAGAAATGGACATCAGAGATCTTCTCTCCACCTACGACTTCCCCGGCGATGATACTCCTATCATCATCGGTTCCGCTTTGGCTGCTCTTGAAGCTCCGGACGATCTCAGCAACGAGGCTTACAAGCCGATCCTTGAGCTGATGGACGCTGTTGACGAGTTCATTCCTTCTCCTGAGCGTGACGATGCTAAGCCCTTCCTTATGCCTATCGAGGATACTATGACCATTTCCGGTCGTGGTACCGTTGTTACCGGCAGAGTTGAGAGAGGTCGTCTGAACGTCAACGAGCAGGTTGAGATCGTTGGTCTTTCCGACGAGAAGCAGACCACCGTTGTTACAGGTCTTGAAATGTTCAGAAAGACTCTGGACTTCTGCGAGGCTGGCGATAATGTCGGCGCTCTTCTCCGTGGTATCACCCGTGACCAGGTTGAAAGAGGACAGGTTCTCTGCAAGCCCGGCAGCATTCACCCCCACACCAAGTTCTCCGGTCAGGTTTACGTTCTGAAGAAGGAAGAGGGCGGTCGTCATACTCCTTTCTTCAACAATTACAGACCTCAGTTCTATTTCAGAACCACCGACGTTACCGGCGTTATCACTCTTCCTGCTGACAAGGAAATGTGTATGCCCGGCGACAACGTAGCTATGGACGTTGAGCTTATCACTCCTATCGCTATCGAGGAAGGTCTCCGCTTCGCTATCCGTGAGGGCGGCAGAACTGTTGGTTCCGGCGTTGTTACCAAGATCAACGAGTAATTTTTGCCTGAATAGGTAGTTTATAACTTGTAAATAAGGCTGTGCGGTCTTCGGGCTGCACGGCTTTTTTTATGTTTTTATATGAATAGGTATTGCAATCTGATATACAATGTGGTATAATAGTATCAGAAAGGCGGTGTCTGCTATGGCAATAAAAAGTTCAAACGTTATGGCGCGTGTCGAGCCTGACATAAAGGAACAGGCGGAAGATATTCTTTCAAAGCTCGGAATTTCTGCTTCGGGGGCGATAAATATGTTTTACCGACAGATAATTTTGAGCGGCGGGCTGCCGTTCCGTCCGTGTATTCCCGCGCCGATTTCCCGGGAAAGCATGACCGATGAAGAGTTTTCTGAAAAAATAAAGCGCGGATTGTCGCAGGCAAAGGCGGGAGAAGGCATTCCGTCGGAGGAGTTTTTCTCTTCGCTGCGTGAGGAGATAATAGACAGTTATGTCAAAGACATATAAAACAATAATTACCCCCGAAGCGGCACAGGATATAAGAAAAATTGTGTTATATATAGCTGAAACCATCGGAAATCCGCAGTCGGCACTTTCACTCAACGATCTGTTGAATGAAAAAATCAGCTCGCTGTCGCTTTCTCCCGAACGAAACAAAACTATCAGCGAAAAACCGTGGGGCGAAATCGGAGTCCGAAAGTTGCTGGTAAAGAATTACTATATTTACTATTATATTGACGAACCAACTGCAACAGTATATATTATTGCTGTGATATATACACGAATGAATCAGCAAAAACAATTAAACGAAAAGTTGAAATAAAAAAAGCGCCCCGCGAAATATCCCGCAGGGCGTTAAATACATTTACTACAAAAATTGGAAAAGCACTACCCTACCCTTTCAGCGCTGACGCTACCTCCGCGATAAGTTCCGACATGGGCTGCCCCGGGCGGACATCTACCGAAAATCCCGGTTCGTCGCCCTGAATGAATTTCAGCCGCTTTCCGTAGACGTTCAGCAGCTTGGGTGCCATTGCCGGCTTTAGCTCGCGTAATTGGAACACCGCCTTTGAGCCGCGCTGGGTTATCTCTTTTATACCCATAGACGCTGCCGAGTTCCGCACGAGCGCCACGTTTATCAAGCCCATGACCGGCTTCGGCGGGTCGCCGTAACGGTCGATAAGCTCGTCAAGAACGTCGCGGCTGTCCTCCTCCGTCACGATAGACGCGATTCGCCTGTAAGCGTCGATGCGCAGCGTGTCGCTCTCAATATATGTCGAAGGTATGAACGCATCTATCATGATGTCGATAAGGCAGTCCTCGGGCGACGGCGGCGGCGCTTCGCCCTTCTGCTCGGCAATTGCTTCGTTCAGCATTTGCAGGTAAAGATCGTACCCGACTGCCTCCATATGTCCGTGCTGCCGCCCGCTCAGAATGCTGCCCGCGCCGCGGATCTCCAGGTCGCGCATGGCGATGTGAAAGCCCGACCCGAACCGCGTGTACTCCTTGATCGCTTCAAGCCGCTTTGTCGCTATCTCGCTAAGTATCTTCCCGCGCCTGAACATCAGGTACGCATACGCCCTGCGGCTCGACCGCCCGACGCGCCCACGCAGCTGGTGCATCTGCGAAAGCCCGAGATAGTCCGCGTCCTCGATGATGAGCGTGTTCACGTTCGGCACGTCCACGCCCGTTTCAATAAGCGTCGTGCAGACAAGCACATCTATCTCGCCCTCGATGAGCTGCCGCCATATCTCGCTGAGTTCGTTTTCGTTCAGCCTGCCGTGCGCCACGCCGACCCGCACGCCCGGAATCAGCCGCGAAAGCTGCTCCGCCGTGCGGTAGATCGTGTCGATGCGGTTGTGAATGTAGTAAACCTGCCCGCCGCGCCGCAGCTCCTTCGAGATCGCCTGCCCGATAACGCCCATGTCCTGCTCGACAACGTAGGTCTGGATCGGTCGCCTGTCCTGCGGCGGCTCCTCGATGACCGACATATCGCGAATCCCCGAAAGCGCCATGTTCAGCGTGCGCGGAATGGGCGTTGCCGAAAGGGTCAGAACGTCCACGCCCTTGAACAGCTCCTTGAGCTTTTCCTTCGCCGCCACGCCGAACCGCTGTTCTTCGTCAATAATTACCAGTCCGAGGTCTTTGAAGCCAACGTCCTTCGAAACGAGCCTGTGCGTGCCGATGATTATATCTATCGTGCCGCGTTTCAGCTCGCGGATTATCGCCTGCTGCTGCGACGGCGTGCGAAAGCGCGAAAGCAGCTCCACCTTCATCGGGAAATGCTCGAACCGCTTTATCGCCGTCTGATAATGCTGCCATGCCAGCACCGTTGTCGGCACCAGTATCGCCGCCTGCTTTGAATCCAGCACGCACTTGAACGCCGCCCGCAGCGCCACTTCCGTTTTGCCGAAGCCCACATCACCGCAGAGAAGTCTGTCCATCGGCACGGGCTTCTGCATATCGGTCTTGATCTCCTGAATGCACCGCAGCTGGTCGTCGGTCTCGGCGTAATCAAAGCGCTCCTCGAAATCCGCCTGCCAGTCGTTGTCGGGCGAAAATGCGTAACCCGCCGCTAACTGCCGCTCGGCATAGAGCTTTGTCAGCTCCTCCGCCATGTCGCGGACGGCGGTTTTTACGCGGGTGCGCGTTCGCTGCCACTCCGCCGAGCCTAACTTGTGCAGCTTCACCTGCTTGTCGTCCGAAGCGCCGCTGACGTACCGCGAAACGAGGTCGAGCTGCGTTACAGGCACATAAAGAACATCTGTTCCCGCGTATTTTATCGTGATGTAGTCCTTGCGAACGCCGCCGCTCTCGATGTTGCGTATCCCCTCGAAACGCCCGATGCCGTGCAGCGAGTGAACAACGAGGTCGCCGAATTTGAGGTCGTTCAGCGAATGGATCTCCTCGCCGGGCTTGTGGCGGGATTTTTTCTTTTTCGCGGTGATGTTGAGCGCTTTCATCTGCGTGATGACCGCGCAGCCCGCGTCGGGGTAGTCGAAGCCCGCCGAAAGCGAGCCGGTCGTGACGTAAACGCGCTTCGGCTCGATAGGCGAGGCGCTTTCGTCCTTCGACAAGATCGCCGCATCAAAGCCGTATTCTTTCAGGTCGTCAACGATTATCGGCAGCGTTTTGTCAGAACCTGCCAGCAGCACGACGGTATAATTGTTCTCCACAAGCTCGTCAAGCTCCTCGCGGAGAGCGCTCATGCTGCCGCCCCAGCCTGCGGTCTGCTTGCAGTCGGTGTTGATGAGCTTTTTGAATTTTACGTCGAAATTCTGCCGCATGAACGTGTCGAGGAACACGCACGGCAGCCCGAGCGCCCGCATAAGCATATCGCCCTCGTCGAGCCGGAAGCCTTCGAGCTTTTTGAACATCACGCCGCTTTCGTACAGCAGTTTAAGGTCTTCGCGGAAAATATCGGAAGCGCCGCGCAGGTTTTCGCTGCCCGACGTAAATTCCGAAAGCAGACAGACTCCCCTTTCGAAGTAATCGAAAACGAACGCGGGCTTTTCATAAGCTAAAGTATAATACTTGTCAAGATTTGATAGCGTCAGCCCGCCTTCGGCGTATTCGCGGTCGCGCATGAGGTGAGCGCGGATAACGTCGGCGTTTTTGCTGCGCAGACCCTTCGACAGCTTGTCGATTCGGGCGCAAAATTCCTCCTTCGAGGGGAAAATGACTTCAAGCGCGGGGTAAACGCAGACGGAATCAAGCGGGTCGGTGCGGCGCTGGGTCTCGGTGTCGAAGTGCGCGGCGCTGTCGATCTCGTCGCCCCAAAGCTCGATACGCACAGGCTCGCGCTCGCTAACGGGAAAAATATCCACGACCGAGCCGCGCACGGAGAACTGCGCCTGACCCTCGACCATTTCGCAGCGCTCGTAGCCGCCCGCGATAAGGCGGTCGGTGAGTTCTTTGAGGTCGATCTCTTCGCCGACGTTCAGCTTAAAGGAATATTTATCCAGCACATCGGGCGGGACGGTCGCCTGCGCCGCCGCCTGCGTACCTGTGCAAAGCACGCGACAGGCACCCGAAAGCACGAGCGAAAGCGCCTCGATGCGGCGGTGGACGTACTCCTGCGACGCGCCCTCCATTGAAGCGAGGACGTACTCCTTTTCGGGGAAAACGCAGGCGGTGACTTTGCCGCAGAGCGTGTTGATGTCGGCGGCTGCCTTGACGGCGGCAGCTTCGTCGGCGCAGACGAGCAGCACTGGGGTATCGGCGGAGAGGGCGGCGGCGATATGTGCCTTGTGGACAGCCGCCACGCCCGACACGGCGAGCGGGGTGTAGCCGCCCGACAAAGTATTGTATAAGTCGCCGAAAAATCCGGTTTTATTCAAAATTCGATCAAAAATATTCATAATAACACCTATAAAAATGCCACTCTGCGTTTCTGCCGCTTTATACTATTCCTCGATCAAATTCGTGACAAGATTCGCCGCCAACTGGCGTTAGTCGAGGAGGAAGACGACGGTACGAACTTGTTCGTACCATCGTGTTCAGGGCGGTGAAGATTGTTGCGAATTTGGTCGAGGAATAGTATCATTTATTATACAGATTCATCGCGCCCGCAATATCGCCCTTAATTATCATCTCCGCCGCCGAACAAACGTCCGCCAAACGGCTGTCAAACGCCTTCTGCTGCTCCTCGTTGAACTTCCCCAAAACCCAATCGGCAAGGTCATAATCGGGGTGCGGCTTCGCCCCCACGCCGAGCTTTATCCGCGGAAAATCCTCCCCGCCGCACAGCGCGATAATACTCTTCAACCCGTTATGACCGCCCGCGCTCCCCTTCCTGCGAATGCGGATACGCCCCGGCTCCAGCGAAATATCATCAAAAATAACAAGTGTATTTTCTATGCCGACCTTGTAAAAGCTCATCGCCTCCGCTATCGCCTCGCCGGATCTGTTCATGTAGGTCTCGGGCTTGATGACAAGCACACGCTTTCCGCCGATGTCCGCCTCGCCGACAAGCGCGTGAAATTTGTGGCGGTTCGCCTTGAAGCCGAACTTCTCTTCCAAAGCCGCCACGCCCATAAAACCCGCGTTATGACGGCTGTTTTCGTACTGGATACCGGGATTTCCCAGCCCCGCGATTATAAATTCTATCTTGCCCTGCGGCTGACTGCCGCGGCTTATCCTGTCAAAAGCGTCCCAAATCGACATTTTTCATACTCCTTAAAAATTGCAAGCACTAAACGGCGAGCGCCGCCCGCAAAGGACAACATTCGCCTGACTGTTTCTATAAAAAATCTCACCTATACCATTATAGCACAGGTGAGAATAAAAAATCAATAAATTTCAGGTTAATTTTTTGTTTTTCCGCCGCAAAGCTGACGAAATCCGCGGCAGACAAGCATATAAATAATATTGATTATAGGTATAAACATGAACACGATCAGCAGTTCGAACGGCAGCATTTTCATGTTGGTCTCGAAACGCGGCTTGAACCACCTGAAAAAGTTCCGCCACTCCCCGCCCGACATTATCGGAAATTTGCTGTTGCGGTAAAGTCGGTAAAGCACCGCCGAATTAAGGACGATATTCCCGACAAGCACCGCGCCCGTCCTCGCAAAAACGCTTCGCACAGCGATGTCGAGGTTTTCCGCGACGCACTCGGGGAAAAACTCCTCCATGCGTTTGAGATAGCCGAAATTGCCATAATACCTTTTATATAACATTACCCCATAAAAGCAGGAGACTATCAGCTTTACCGAGAGAATCGCCGGGCTGTAATCGCGGATCTCGTTTTTATCGAGCAAATATGTCACAATGTCGGTCACAGCATTCATAAGCATACACGGCACGGGACCGTAAAGCACCGCGACCGCCATTATGCAGATGAACGAAAAGCTCACGCGCAGGTCGTCGTTTACCACCATTTTGTAATTACTGCCCAGCACGACAGCGCCCGCGGTCATCAGCACAAGCATAACAAACGTTTTCACCGACAGGAGTTCCCTTGCGGAATCGGCAAAAAGCGCTTTCAGGCTTATCTTCCTCTTTTTAGTGTTTTTTCGGGACTTTTCCGACATACTCGGGACACCCCCTCGGCAGAAAGACTTTCGGCGGTCAGCTGAACTTTGTTTTTATGGACTGTACTGCTATTTTTGGTCACTTGCGAGGAACGCTTTTGCACGAAAATCGCTGCGCTCTTTCGTGCAATAAAATCGGCAATTTACTTGTTTCCGTCACGTTTTGAAGAGCTATTCAATTGTGAGTTTTTGTTAGTATTTCTTGAAATTGCCGATTTTATATTTGAACTTTACGGCTTTCTTTCTCCGATACAATGCTTTAACCGCCCAGTTTCTGGGGGAAGACCCTTTGCGGGCATCAACAAGTTGATGCAAACAAGTTCGTGCAAGAAGAAGGGTTATCCCCTGCACGAGCTTGCTCGTGCCAACCCCTTCCTAAGACTTTTGGTTTTTGCCCGTGTCTTTTCTTACGCGGCAGACTTCTTTTTCAGCCCGCCCGTCTTCTTATGCGCTATCAGCGCCGCAGGCAACAGCGCAAACAACAACGGAATATCCGCCGCAAGCTCGATGACATTCTTCGCCACTCTCGCCACAAGCGCCGCACTCAAAGAATCCGCATGGATATACCCGAAATGCAGATTGAGAGTTGTATTTATAACAAGATTAATAACAACCACGTCGATAAGTCTCGCAATGACCGCCCGTATAAACAGCGAAACATCAAACCCCTTGACCGTCCTGCGCTCGTCCGCGTCGTCGGAAGCCGCCCACTGACCGTCATTCTTCGAATAGAGAACGATGCCGTAAACAAGCCCCTGCAAGCCCGCGACAAGCGTGTAAATGGGAATGAACGTCGCGCCGCCGGGGCTTGCGATAAATCCCACGACATCGCAGATAAGCCCCGCCGCAAAGCCCACCGTCGGACCGAACAGCATACCTATCACCGCGACGGCAAGGAACGCGAAATTGATCTTCACGACCACAAGGTTTATCGAGAACATCTCCAGCACCATTGAAATGCCGATCAGTATGCCCACCTTGACAAGATTGACAGGATTTGTCAGCTCCTTAGCCGACTTTCCGAACATAGAAAAAAAGCTCTTCATAAAAATTACCTCCTTTTATGCGTTACGAGCCGATTGCTTCGTGCATAATTCAAGGCATTTTTGTAAAGAGCTTTAAATTACACATTCAGCGGGATGCGGACAACGCACCGCAAGGGCTGGGGCTTATAAATAACAAGCCTTACCCTTTTCGTCCCGACGGCAACTCCCCGTCCGACGGGCACTTAACGCGCACTATCCTACTCTGTTAATGCTAATAAATACCAAAAATCAATAAGCGGTATCGTAGAAAATATCGTATCTTCTGTCAAGGAAAGGCTTCTTCATGGCAAGACCTTCCTTGAGGTCGATGTCGTAAACCTGACCGTCCTTGAGACCGACGATCCTGTTGCCGATGCCCTTTTCGAGCAGTTCAACGGCGTGATAACCCATTTCGGTCGCGAGAACTCTGTCGCGCAGGGTCGGCGAACCACCTCTCTGAACGTGACCGAGAATAGTAGCTCTCGATTCGATACCCGTCATTTCCTGGATCTGTCTTGCGATAGCTTCGGTCTGACCAACGCCCTCAGCAACTACGATGATGAAATGATGCTTGCCGCCCTTTGACTGAGCGGTAGCGGACATCTTCGCGGCGATAGCTTCAAGGTCGTATTCTCTTTCGAGAGTAAGGCAAGCCTCCGCGCCGACCGCGAGAGCCACGTTGACAGCCATATAGCCTGCGCGTCTGCCCATTACCTCGACTACCGAGCAGCGATTGTGCGACTGCATGGTATCGCGCAGCTTGTCGATCATCTCAACGCAGGTATTCATAGCGGTATCGTAACCAATGGTATATTCTGTACACTGAATGTCGTTGTCGATAGTTCCGGGGATACCTACGCAGGGGATACCCACGCTTGAAAGGTCTCCTGCGCCTCTGAACGAGCCGTCGCCGCCGATAACAACAAGACCCTCAATACCAAGCTCCTCACAGGCAGCCTTGCCCTTCAGCACGCCCTCCATAGTGGTAAATTCCTTGCATCTTGCGGTATAAAGGCAGGTGCCTCCGCGCTGAATTATGCCCGAAACGCTCCTTGCGGTCATTTCCACATATTCTTTATTAAGAAGTCCGACATATCCTCTTTTGATGCCAAGGACACCTATTCCCTTTGCGAGAGCGGCTCTGGTAACGGCACGAACTGCCGCATTCATACCGGGAGCGTCGCCGCCGCTTGTAAGTACGCCGATTTTCTTAGTCATTTCTTTCTCCTCCATGTCAAAACTCCTACCGTTTTTTGCGCGGCAAGTTGTCAAATATTGCGGTACAATCCTAATTTATATCATATCACAACAACCTACCTATGTCAAGCATTTTAACAATTATTTTACTTATATCAGCAGAGTTTTTTACGCCGTCCGAGGAAGTCTATTACAAATGCTTAACTTAATGACATTGCCGCGCAGGGGGGTCACTCATCAAGCCTAAGCTCGGTGATCTCCTGCAATATCTCGACATTCCGCTTATGGAACACCAGTTCATCGGCGGTCGTCAGGTACTCTTCTATCTTATAACGCCCGAGATACCTTGCGCTCACAGGGTTCGCAGTCAGCTCCGTAACAAGGATTATAAGCTCCTGCCCCTCCTTGAAAACCTCCTTGACGAACCGGAACATATTCCCCGTCCTTTCGCTCGTGCGGCGTACAAAATCGTCATATTCCTTCACGCGCTTGTCAAAATCCGCCTTTACCACCGCAAATTCCAGCCCGGGAGCCGCCTTCGCGATAAGAATATCTTTATATAGTATATCAAGCAGCCTGGTGTAAAGCTCGCGGTCGTCCTCCGAGAGCGAACGCGACTGCACGCGGCTGTCGAACTCCTTTTCCGCGCCGCGCCTTATCACCGCCAGTTTCTGCACCTGGTCGCCCGGCTCCATGCTTGCCTTTTTGAACTCTTTCAGCAGCCCGAGCAGCTTGACGAGCAGGTCGTCCGCGAACATCGCCTGCTTCATCTCCGACATTACCGCGTCAAGCAGCATACCGAGCATCGCGTAGCGCTCGTCGAATTTCGCGGCGGAAGCGCGGTTTTTCAGTATCCTGTCAGCTGTGCCGTCAAGAATGTCGCCGATCTGATAGGTGCTGCGGTACTTCACATAAAGGTCGTAATAGGTCGCAAAATCCTGCGCGATCTGCTTGTTTTGGATATACTGCGCGGTAAGCCTGCTGTCAATGGTAATATTATGCAGTTCATAGAGCTTTATCATCTGGCTGAGGTCGTCCCAGCCGCGTGCGGTGATGAAGCTCTTGCCGTCAACGGTGGTCTCGACCTTGTAGAAATTATTGGGTTTAAGTTCAAGATATGTCATTACAGACGGGTGGATTCCCGAAAGATATGCAAATTCCTTCCATGCGTCAATGTCAGGCTCAACGTCAATGCGCTTCAATCTGTCCCATGTCGCAATGTCGAACTCGCGCACCGATCGGTTGTATTCGGGCGGATTTCCCGCCGTAACGACTATCCAGCCCTCCGGCACCGAGTGCATACCGAAGACCTTGTATTGCAGAAATTGCAGCATTATCGGCGTGAGCGTTTCGGAAACGCAGTTTATCTCGTCCAAAAAAAGTATGCCGTGCCGAATGCCCGAGCGGGCGATCATCTTGTGTACCGAAGCGATTATCTCGCTCATGGTGTATTCGGAGATGTCGTACTCCACGCCGTCAAATTCGACCTGCTTGATGACAGGCAGACCCAGCGCCGACTGCCGCGTGTGGTGGGTCATGGAGTAGCTAAGAAGACCTATGCCAAGCTCGGAGGCGATCTGTTCCATAATAGCCGTTTTTCCGATACCGGGAGGCCCCATAAGGAAAACGGGGCGCTGCTTCTGCGGCGGGATCATATACCGCCCGCTCTCGTTTTTCGTGAGGTACGCGGTCACGGTGTTTTTGATTTGTTCTTTTGCTTCTTTTATGTTCATAGTTTTTTCCTTTTATATATAAATTTTCTTTAATTGGTGAATTTCTCCGCCGTGCAAAAATGCCGCAAAATCGTGGGTCATGCTCGCCCATACAATATATACCAATGCAAGACCCGATGTAGGGCGGGGGCTTGCTCCCGCCGCTTGTTCGGCACGATTTTTCCCCGACGGTCAGAATGTGCCTGCCCCGCGTTTTCGTTTGCGAAAATCGCCTGTCTGAACTTGTTCAGACCGCTCTTCTCGCAAAATAAAATCGGCAATTTATCTGTTTCCGTCACGTCTTGATGATTTTAACGCTTGTGCTTTTTCCCGACTTTCTTATGAAATTGCCGATTTTATTTTGGACTTAACGGCTTCTCTTTACCGTTAGCTTCCGACCGCCGCCGGCTTTTGTGGGGGAAACCCTTCTGAAGAAGGGTTATCCCTGCACGAGCTTGCTCGTGCCAACCCCTTCCTAAGACTTTTGGTATGCCCTCGCTTTTTATTCTATTTTGCCGTCTCTGCACCTTAATACTATCGTGAACGGTCCGTCATTCGTCAGACTTACTTTCATCTCCGCGCCGAATACCCCCGCCGCGACCTTCCCGCTTATCCTCGCCGCACACTCGCGCTTGAAAAGCTCATAAAGCTCCTCCGCCCTCGCCGGCTCCTCCGCTAAATCGCCAAAATACGGTCGGTTCCCGTGCGAACAATCCCCGCAAAGCGTGAACTGCGACACCGCCAAAATGTCCCCGCCAACGTCCCCGAGCGAAAGATTCGTCTTCCCCTCGCTGTCGGCAAAAATGCGTAATTTCACGATCTTATCGGCTAATTTCGCGCAGTCCGCCTCCGTATCGCCGCGCTCCGCGCCCAAAAGCACCAGCAGTCCCCCGCCGATACTCCCGACCGTCTCGCCGCCGACCTCTACCGCCGCGCCCGTCACGCGCTGTATGACCGCCTTCATGCCATACACCCCGCTTCAATAGTGTACATATAATTGTACTCCTGCCCCGGATCAAGCGGAATAGCGTGGGGCTTGCGCTCAATGTCCTCGTGCGCGTCGTCCGCATAGACAGGCACGCTCGTCCACGGCTCCAAGCAAATGAACTGCGCTTGCGCGTTCTTCTCCGCCGTCCACACCGCGATGCACTTTGAATCGGGGTAACTCAGCCTGACAAATCTGCCGTTGGCACGCTTTAAAGTCACAAACCCCGATTCTGGCGCGTCCTTCATGATAACGTCGTGGTCGAAAAGCGCACGGTTCAGCCGCAGCACGTTCTCATTGTCTAAAATTACGCGCTCGCCGTCCTTGTCCTGAATTATCGTTTCGGGCTTTTCGTACTCGACAATATCCCTGCCGCCCTCGATGTCCGCGATGAACGCGGGGTGTCCGCCGAGATAGAAGTAAAGCGTCTCGCCGCCCGTGTTCTGAACAACGTTTATCACGCGCAGAACGCCGTCGCGCACCTCGTAGATCACGGTCAGCCGGAAGTCATACGGGTACCATTGCCGCGTTTCGTCGTCGGAGTTAAGTTCAAACGCCAGCGAAGTGTCCGTCTCGCCGACAAGGGTAAATTTGCGGTCGCGGGCGAAGCCGTGATTGCCGGGCATGGCGTATTCCCTGCCGCCTGCGCGGTATTTGCCGCTTGCTGGCGAACAAATGAACGGGAAAAGCACGGGCGCGTATCTTCTCCAGGCGCTGCCGCACTGCCACAGAAATTCCTCACCGTCCACCCTGAGCGAATGAAGCTCCGCGCCGTCCTCGTCCGCCGAAAAGCTGATATTTCCTACTGTTTTCTCTATTAGCATATTAAAGCACGTCCTTTCTTTGTCAAA
>CACYSH010000021.1 GCA_902776945.1 uncultured Ruminococcus sp. | reverse complement strand
AGCGTCTTTGGTTAAATTGCATAGATAACTATTGTTAGATAAAGCCTTTTAATGAGGGCGGCGGGGGCAAGCCCCCGCCCTACAAGCCTTGTGATAGTCAAGTTTTGTGCAAATTGACGGCATTGCTCATTTATAGTTTTATCTTTTATCTTTTATCTTTTATCTTTTTAAAGGAGATGTGCCATTTGCCGAATCAGAATCAGCCGATAGAAATAACAGACCTCGATCTGCCCGAACTCGTCCCCTACCGCACGACCTCGGAAGTGCAGCTGCTCCGCTATTACGAACCCGAACAAGGTCTTTTCATCGCCGAAAGCCCAAAGGTGATTCGCCGTGCGCTCGACGCAGGCTATCAGCCCGAATCTTTCCTCATCGACAAAAAATTCGTGACAGGTCAGGCAAGCGACATAATAGAACGCTGCCCCGATATACCCGTATACACAGCGTCGGCGGCAGTCCTCAGCGAACTGACAGGCTTCAAGCTGACATTAGGCGCGATGTGCGCCATGCGGCGGCGACCGTGCGCAAAGCCCGAAGAAGTCCTGCAAGGCGCGTCAAGGGTCGCGGTGCTTGAGGACATCATGAACCAAACGAACGTCGGAGCTATTTTCCGCTCGGCGGCGGCGCTGGGCTTCGACGCGGTGCTGCTGACCCCCGCTTGCAGCGACCCGCTTTACCGGCGGTCGGTGCGGGTCAGCATGGGGACGGTCTTTCAGATCCCGTGGGCGTATCTTGAATGCTCCCCGCCCGATTATGTTGATTTTCTGCGTGAAAAGGGCTTTGCAACGGCGGCAATGGCGCTGCGTAACGATACGGTCTCGGTGGACGACCCCAGACTTGCAAATGAGGAACGCCTTGCCGTTATCTTAGGCACCGAAGGCGAGGGCTTGCGCGGGGAAACGATCTCCGCCTGCGACTACACGATAAAGATACCGATGTATCACGGCGTGGATTCGCTAAATGTGGCGGCGGCTTCGGCGGTGGCGTTTTTCAGTCTTGCAAAAAAATAAGAAAGCGCAGAGCAATGACAAAGAAACTTTATCAAAATCTATAAACAAATCACAAAAATCATTGTCGTTTACTATAATTGTGATACAAACAATATTTCCGGCGAAAGGAGTTTTTTGAAGTATGGATATGGAATATCTGTTTTTTCTGCAAGGCTTGCGAGAAGCGACGAACGGCATTTTTGACGAGTTCTTCAACATGATCTCGAAAATCGCCGTCGATATAATGCCGATACTGCCGTTTCTTGTATACTGGGCTATCGACAAAAGCTGGGGCTACCGCTTTTTGGGAACGCAATGGGGCGGCGAGCTGATAAACGGCACGGTAAAACTGACGGTCTGCGCCTACCGCCCCTGGATAAGGGATCCGCGGATAGTACCCGCAGGCGATTCAAAGGTCGCCGCAACGGGCTATTCCTTCCCAAGCGGACACACAATGTGCGCTACCGCTAACTACGGCTCAACATTCGTCTGGCAGCGCAAAAAGAGAAAACTGCTCGCGGCGGGCTGCTGCGTACTTATCGCCCTGACTGGCTTTTCGAGGAACTTTCTCGGCGTACACACCCCGCAGGACGTTATTGTGGGCTTCCTCGAAACGTCAATAATAATCATTATCGCGGGCTTCATTCAGAAAAAGGTCGAAGGCAATGGCGGTCTCGCGGACAAGCTCACTATCTGCGGAGTTATTTTTTCGGTAGGCGTAATCGTTTACATACTCGTCAAGTCCTACCCAATGGACTACGTTGACGGCGAGCTGCTCGTTGACCCGCAGAAGATGATGAAGGACACCTTTTCGGGCGCGGGCGGATTTATCGGGCTTATGGTCGGCAGCTACATCGAAAGGCACTATGTAAAGTACGAGATACCGAAAGGCTCGTCATCGCTGCCTGTAATGGTCTGTGTGGGAACGGCGTGCGTTTTCATTTGGGAAAGATACCTTGCCGCGATCACCTTTAAGATATGGTTCGGCGCGAACTGGGGCAGTTTCATCTCCTCGCTCATAATGATCATGCTGGGAGTTGTGGTCTTTCCGATCTGCATTATGAATGCTGCGAAGAAAGAGACATCTCAGGCGGTTGTGCAGGAGAATCCATAATGCAAATTATCCCCGAGAAAAGGCGCTTCGGGGATTTTTTCTCATGAGGATACTCATATTAAACACCCCCGCAAAACAAGGGCAAATCAAAAGGGGGCTGCATTAACTATGTTACTATAAATGAGCAACGTCGTCAATTTGCACAAACTTGGAATATCACAAGGCTTGTAGGGCGGGGGCTTGCCCTCGCCGTCCTCATTAAAAGGCTTTATCTAACAATAGTTATCTATGCAATTTAACCAAAGACGCTCATTTATAGAATAAATATCGTTTACAATAAAATTCGTGCAAAATTCAGTACGAGACCGAATATAAAAATGCAGACAAAAAAAGGCAAGGTGATAAAAATGAAAAGAAAGAACTATACCCTCAGCATTTCCTCGCGTGAAGAGCCGCAAGCGCTCACACAGAAATACAAGACCATGATAACCAAAGCGAAGATTGCAGCGATGATCTGCGCGGCGTTATGCTGCGGTGCCGGCTGCGCGGAGGATACGGTTGCTCAATCGGCAGGCAATGCGGCTGCGGCTTCTCAATCTCAGACGGCAGCGGCGGAGACTTCTCAAACGCCCGCAGAAACAAGTGCCGCCGAAACGACCGCCGCAGATACCCCCGCTCCTCAGACGGCAGCCCCCGAAGAGCCTTCCGTCACTGACGACGAATTTATTATTGAACAGCGGTTCGGGGAAAATGTTCTTATGGATTACAACGGCGACAGCCCCGACGCGATAATCCCGGACAGCGTTACGATCATCGGCACCTCTGCATTCAGCGCCAGCATATCGCTGAAAAGCGTTACTATCCCCAACGGAGTAACGCGCATCTGCGACCGTGCGTTCAAAAACTGCAATTTTCTGACAGAGCTTGCTATCCCCGACGGCGTGACGAAGATCGAAGACGCTACGTTTGAAGACTGCTCGTCTCTGACAAACGTTTCTATCCCCGAAAGCGTAACGAGCGTCGGCAGCTATGCGTTTTGGGACTGCACATCTCTGACCGCGCTCAATATCCCCGACAGCGTGACGGACATCGGCGACTGCGCGTTCAGGGGGTGCAGATCTCTGACGAGCGTTACTATCCCCGAAAGCGTGAAGAGCATAGGAGACGGAGTGTTCTATAACTGCGACGACCTCGTTATAACCTGCAAGGCGGGTTCGTGTGCGGAGGAATATGCAAAGGAACATAACATAAATTATAAGGTGATGTGATATAGTTTGCATGGGGGCTTGCAAATCTTGTGATATTCTGAATTTTTGCCAATTGACCATATTGCTCATTTACAGCTATAAAAATGAAAAAAATACCCTCCACGCGGTAAAAACTCCCCCTGCAAAAGTCCGCAGAAAATTTTGAATGATTTTTCCTCCGCGATGTGCTATAATTGAAATACGTTAAAATGGACAAGCATCGCATAACGAGAGGAGAGATCGTTAATGAAAAAAATCAGTTTCATACCTGCGACCCTTTGCTGTGACAGCTGCGGCAAGCCCTTTGAACAAGCCGATCACCTTACCCATAACACCCTTACCGGGAAAACGCTCTGCGCCTGCTGCTCCGAACAGGCTGCCGACGGCGGCGACCCGCAGAACAGCGGCGAATATATCTTCGTGAACCGCCGCGCCCGTCTCCTCGCCTGCAAGAAGGAGGCAGATTCCCTCCCCGACGGCTGCTACGAAATAAGGC
The DNA here is from genome assembly GCA_902776945.1 of uncultured Ruminococcus sp. GTDB lineage: Bacteria > Bacillota > Clostridia > Oscillospirales > Ruminococcaceae > YE71. Next base: position 22,715 of record CACYSH010000021.1, on the reverse strand, counting down.
TCGCTCACGAGACCCGCGAACTTTTCTTCACCCGCGCTATCGAAACAAAAGCCCAGCGCAGAAGCATGGCACGCGGTACGGTTATGCTGAAAAAAACGTGCGGCTCTTCGGCGCTCTGGTTCGGCAATGTCGGAACAATGGATTACAATGAGCTGCCGAACTCTCCCAATAATATGGAGTACATTGACGCTCTCGCCGCTATCATCGGTGAGGACGATCTCTACCTTATCGTAGTCGGCACAAGCATTTTCCAGTCCCCCGGCGAGGTCGCAGGCATAGCCTGCCTGCACAAAGGCAGAAGCGGCAGCCGCGCTTTTAACGAAGGCGTAAGGCTCCCGGTGAGAGCCCCCATGTTCCTCCGTAAATCCGTAGTTGACAAGGAATACGAGGAAAACTTCTACTGCAAAAAGCTCGAACGCATTCTTAAAACGCTCACGCCGAAGAAAATGCTGGAGTACATAAGCGCACGGATAATCGGTCAGGGCAGCGCCCTCAAAAGCGCCGTCTACCTTGTGTACCGCTATCTGCGCTCCATTTCGCTCGGCAAGGACTTCATCGCCGACAACTGGATGCTGACCGCTCCCAGCGGCGCAGGCAAGACCGAGTTCTTCCGCGCCGTCAAGGATATGTTCCGCGAATACGGCATAAATATCCCTGTTGCGCAGATAGATTTAAGTCAGATAACCGAATCGGGCTACAAGGGCAATAACTGCGACACCATAATCAAGAAGCTCGCCTCGATGAACAAGACTCTCGGCGGCTATGCGGTCTGCTTCCTTGACGAGGCGGACAAGAAGTTCCGCCCCTCGATCTCCAGCGCGGGCAACAACGTCAACGCGGCGGTGCAGTCGAACCTGCTGACGATGATCGAGGGCATCGAGCAGTCTGTCGAGGTCGATGACGATACCGTGAATTTCGACACCTCGCGCACGATGTTCGTTTTCATGGGGGCGTTTCAGGAGGTACGCGACCAGCGCATGAAAAAGGCGGTGTCAAAGGGCTTGGGCTTCGGTTCAAAGCTCGAAAAGCACGACTTCACCACCTCTGCGGGCAGCGAGTTCTACGGCGACATTGACATTCAGGACATGATCGACTACGGAATGCTTGAAGAGATCGCGGGAAGGATCGTCCGCATAGTCAACTTCGGTCAGCTTTCGGAGAGCGACATGGCGGCGCTTGTGCGCGATAAGATCAAGAAGATCGGCGAGGAGTACAGCTGCACCATAAAGATCAACAGCCGTGCGATAGATGAGATAGTCAGCCTGTCTTACGGTTCTATCGGTATACGTCAGCCGATCAACCGTATAAAGCAGCTTGTTCAGGACGCAATGGCGGAGGCGGATTTTGGCGAGGGGTTCAATTATGACCGTGATTTGGTGCTTATCAAGAGTGCCGATCATGCGGTGGTAGAGAAAAAGCCGATACCGCGCCGCAATACACCCAATAACGACGAGAATTGCACCGAATAATAAAAGATAAAAGCTATAAATGAGCATTTATGCGATTTGATGAAAAGCGCTCATTTATAGATAAAAGAAAAGAGAAACGCAAAGTGAGAGCAAAACCAAAAGTCTTAGTAAGGGGGTGGCACGAACGTAGTTCGTGCCATTGCCCCCACCTGTCCTGCCAAATGATTATTCCAACCGTGTGATAAGTCGGGGCAAGCCCCGCCCCTACATAATCAAATCACAAATTTTAATGTCGTTTACTATACTTTGTTATTTAACGAAAATACTATTTAAATCACGAAGGGAGATCGAATATGCTCGAAACAATAATACTCGCACCAAACGCCAACGCGACCGAACTTCTGCGCACAATGACAAAACACGGTCGCAATACATTCGGCGTAAGAGCGCTGAACGCGGCAGAACTCGCCGAATCCGTACTGATGAAACGTGGGATAACACACGGAAAACGCTTCATCGGCAGCGGCGAGGGCGCGGCTCTGCTTTACGGAATAATCGGAGAAATAAAGCGCTTTAAAGCCGTATCGTTCAGCACGGCGCGTGAGCTGTATTCTACACTGAATACCGTCCGCATGATGATCCCCGAAAACGAACGCTCCGTAATGCGCGAAAAGCTCGCCGATACAGAGTTTTCCGAAAACGGCGCGGCAGTGCTTGAAGCGTATGAAAAGTACGCGGATAAGCTCGACCGCGAAGGGCTTATCGACAGCGTGGGGCTTATAAGGCTCGCTGCGGAAAATGACAAGGCGATAAACGCCGCTCTGTATGCGTTTGAGGATTTTCCGCTCTCGCCGCTCGAAAAGCATTTGCTTGAACGTATTTCGGGCGGCAAATATACCGTGACTTCGCTGCTCGGATTCATCGGCGCGGAAAAAAGCGCTCCCGCCGTGGCTGACATCACCGAAGCCTACGGAGCCTCAAACGAGGTCAGGGATATTATTGCGCGTATTTTCGGTAACGACATTCCCGCTGACAAGTGCGTTGTCGCCTGCACCGACACGGCGGTATATTCAAGGCTGTTCTATGAGGTCGCCCGCGAATTTGAGCTGCCCGTGACGTTCGGCTGCGGACTTCCCGTCACCGAAAGCAGTCCCGGCAGACTGCTCAAAAGCTATCATAACTGGAATACATCGGGCTTCAACGGAAAAACAGCTCTCGAAGCAATGATTTTTTCCGACGCATTCGATACCGACAAGCTCTGCGAGACTCTCGGAACCGACCTGCACGGACTTCATAACGCCGTCAGGTTCGCGGGCAGAATGAAGCTCTCCGACAACGCGGAGGAAAATCGGCGCAAGCTCGCGGCGTTCGATAATTACGGCGGCAACGGCGAAGAGTTAAATCTTGCAAAGGCATTGGCACAGGAGCTTGAAAAAGGCTGCTCTTACCTGATAAGGAATTATTCGTACATCAGGAAGGATTCCGCCCACACGCGCACGCTCGACCGCGCCGCCGTGAAAAAGATATGCACCGAGCTTGACAGCTTTTCGGCGGTCATGAAAGGCTCGGTAAGCGAGATTATCCCCGCCGTGCTTGCGATGAATACCGCAGCGGAAAACCGCAGGCCCGGCTGTCTGCATATCACGGGCATTGAAAGCGCCATAAATACCGTCGGCGAGAACTTATTCATCGCGGGCATGAGCGCTGCGCAGTTCCCGGGAATACCCGCCGAAAACTACCTGCTTACCGACAGCGATATGCTCCGTTTCGGCGGGGACGCTCCCACATCGGAAAGCGTTATAGCGCAAAAGCGCGATACCCTCCGCAGGCTGACCGGAACCGCTTCTTCTCTCGGCAGCAGGATACATATTTCATACATCGGATTTGATACCGCAGAACTGAAAGAAGTAAACGCTTCCTCCGCGCTTTTCGAGATATACAAGGCGCAGAACGGCGAAAACGCCGATATGGACAGCTTTGAAAAGTCTCTGCGCCATGTTGAGTATTTCTCGTCGGTGTTCTGCCCTTCGGACAACGCCGCGAAAGCATACGCGGACGAAAAGAAGCCCGGCAGATTCAGGCGCGAAATGAAAAGCGCGGACAGCGGGGAAAATATAGACATTTCGGGCAGAAAATTCTCCGTAACGGACATAGAAAAATATCTGAAATGTCAGAAAATGTTCTGGTTCAATGCGGTGCTGGGCATTCCCGAACCCGAGGAATACGACCCGTTCCTGCTCGTGGAACACAGCGAAAAAGGCATAGTTTTCCATGACCTTATGAAAATGAACGCCGACTGCCGCATGACAGAGGACGAGATCAGGGAAAAGGCGGGCATAATGTGGGACAAGATGATCGGCGGGCTTGCGCCGTTCAATGCCGACGAAGCCGCAAAGGGCAGGACTGAGTTTATCGAAATGGCTGAATACGGGCATTTCTCCGACAAGGACAATACGGTGAAAATGGCGGAAGAAAAGCTCGAATACACTCACCCGTCGGGCATTACCGTAAGCGGCAAGCTCGACAGGCTGGAGACTACGCCCACAGGCGCAAATATCATCGCGGATTTCAAAACGGGCAAGTCAAGGGATTACAGCAACGATGATTTTGATTCCTGCGTTCAGGTAATTTTGTATGCGTATATGCTTAAACAAAAGGGCATAGACGTTTCACGCGGCGAGTACAGATTCGTTAAGGAATGGCTCAATGTCTCCTGCGGGATCAACGGCGAAATGCTTGAAAAGGCAGATAAGCTGCTCGGCGAAATTGCCGAATCCATTAAAACAAATACCTACAAATACGCCGAAAAATGCGACTATTGCCGCTACAAGGGCATCTGTGACAAGTGAGGAGGTCTGAAAAAATGAGTACGATAGATATTGACAGGCAGTCGCGTGAAAGAATGACCTCCGACATCGGCAGTTCTTTTTTCGTTGAAGCGGGAGCAGGCTCGGGCAAGACGACCCAGCTTGTCGAACGCATGGTATCAATGGTCAAGCATGGTATCGACATCAGGCATATCTGCGCGATAACCTTCACAAAAGCCGCCGCCCGCGAGTTTTACGGACGTTTTCAGAAACGCCTTTCCAAAGTAATAAGCGAAACGGCGGACAGCGCCGAGCGTGAAAAATGCGCCGAAGCCCTGCGGAATATCGACCTTTGCTTTATGGGTACGATAGACGCATTTTCCGAGCTGATACTCCGCGAACACCCGCTCGAAGCAGGCATACCCTCCGATTTTTCGGTGTGCGCTTCAAACGAGATGAACAGCGTTTACCGCCGCGAATACGCCGCTCTGCTGAAAGGCGGCTACGGCGAGGAAATGCGGAAAAAGGCAGCTCTTTTCGATGAACTGTTCGACTATCCCGCCGAGAAATTCCTTGCGGGACTTGCGATGATAAACGAACGCAGGAACACCGAGTTCGTCTATGAAAAGCCTGTCACCGACGACATTGACGGCATTTTTGCCAATGTCAAGGAGGACTTTTTGCAGCTGTTCGGGCAGATATACGCAAACCGTAACGCCGTGTACATACAGGGCGGCAAAAACCCGAACAAGTTCCTTGATACCCTCGACGAAATGCGGCAGGACTACGAAAAGCTGAAAGGCAAATGGAGCCGAATGGTCACAGCGGTTTACAAATTCTTCAAGGAAAAGAAAACCGTAAAGATAGCGAAGGAACCCCGCGAACTGGGCATACGCCGCGCCGATCTTTTCACGCCGAACGCAAAGGGTAACGTATTTGCAATCTCTCTGACCGACTTCGGCGTGCGTGAAATGATCGGCGAGCTGCGCTATTCCGCGGCTATGGACTTGATCGTATCGGCTTCGGAAAAGATAAGCCAAAAGCTGCTCGAACGCGGCGAGCTGACCTTCTTTGAAAGCAAGCTGGCTCTGCGGAATATGCTGAAAAAGGACGCGCAGAACGGCGGCAGGCTGATAAGGCACATCGCCGACCGTCACAGATATTTCCTGCTTGACGAATTTCAGGACACCGACCCCATGCAGGCGGAAATTTTCTTCTGTCTCGCGGCAAAGGAGCCTTTTCCCGAATGGAACAAATGCGTCCCGAAGGACGGTGCGCTGTTCATCGTGGGCGACCCGAAGCAGTCTATCTACCGTTTCAGAAACGCCGATGTAGGCTCCTACACCAACGTCAGAAAGATATTCGAAGGCTTCAACAACGGCGGCGTGCTTAAACTGACAAGGAATTTCCGTTCGGCGAACGCGCTGAAAAATAAGTTCAACGATATTTTCACCGAGCTTCTGCCCGAAGACACCGACGAGCAGAGCAAATTCCATGAGATACCGACCGACGGCGGATACGACGTTGATTTCAGCGGCATCTACACCTACGAGACCGACAAGGATTCCGACCCCGAAAACATCTGCAACATCATAGAGCATATGATGAAAGACCCTCGTTTCAGCGTTCCCGCCCCCGACAGTGAGGACGGCAAACGTCAGCTCGATTACGGCGATTTTATGGTGATAACGCGGACAAAAAAGCCGATCTCGGATATTATGTCTGAAATGAACAGGCGGAATATACCGTGCTACGTTGAAGGCACAACGCTTTTCGACAAATGCCCCTCGCTCATCGCGGCGGAATCAATGCTGAAAGCGGCGGCATATCCGCAGGACGGGCTGGCGATCTATGCCGCGCTGAAAAACGGTATTTTCCCGATAAGCGACAGCGAGCTTACCTCCGCAAAGCTGAAATTCGATCTGTTCGATGATAATAAAGCGGCATTTTCGGCAAACGAAAACATTCGCAAGACCTTCGAAACGGTAAAGCTGTTACACTCAAAGTCTGCAAAAATGCCTTTTTCCGCGCTTTTCGGATATACGATAAACAAGCTGAAGCTGCCCGGAAATGCCGACGCTGACGAGCTGGAATGTCTGTATTTCGCGCTGGAGCTGATACGCTCGGAGGAAACGAAGGGCAATATCACAAACGTCTGCGAGGGTGCCGACTACCTGACAAAGCTGATAACGAGCAGCGACCAGGAGCGCAGTCTGAGCTTTAAGCGCGAGTTACAAAAGGTACATATTGCCAATCTCCACAAGGTCAAGGGGCTTGAAGCGACGGTGGTGATTCTTGCGGATTCCTCAAAGACCTTACTGCCGCCCGAGATACGCACCGAGTACGGCAGCGACGGCGGAAAGAGCTACGTTTTCACCTGCAAGGATAAGAGCTTCCTGCCGATATTCGGCACGAAGAAATTTGCGGTGCAGTCGGAGCGCGAAAAGCTGTCCGCGCAGGCGGAATATACGCGGCTTCTGTATGTTGCCGCGACAAGAGCAAAATCCGCGCTGATCGTTTCGGGAGCGGGATATTGGAACGACATAGCCAAAGCCGCAGACGGAGATATTTTCGAGAAATATCCCGAATCGCCCGCCAAGACCGAAACAGGCATTGAAACAGTAAGCGCGGAAACGCTGTACGAAAACGCGGAATGCGTGCTTGAAGGCTCGAAATCGGACGCGCCGAGCTATAAGATCTCTCTGCCCAGCAAAGTCAAGTTGAAATCGACGGTATCGGAAAACGATACAATATCCGAAGAAACCGAAGCCGCCGAAACGGAGAGCGCCGAAGAACGCAAAAAGCGCAGAAATGCCGCGCTTATCGGAACGCTTATCCACAGGCTTATGGAGTGCGTCGTTTCGTCAGGGAACGCTTACGCTCCTGCCGCGCTTGCCGATGAGATTCTTGAAAGCTACGGCGCGTCTGCCGGGTACAGGAATATGCTCACGGGCGTGTACGAAAAGCTGACAAGCGGCGGTTACGGACAGACCAACGGAATGCCTGCGGATATTCTTGCGGAGCTGAAAGCCGCCGAAGAAAAATACTGCGAGGTGCCTTTCTGCTATGATAAGGGCGATGATACTATCGAGAACGGCGTTATTGACCTTATCTACAAAAAGGACGGCAAATGGCGCATTGTCGATTATAAGACCACGCAGGAGATGAATCAGCTCGACGATAAATATGAGGGTCAGCTTGCAGCGTATAAAACGGCGTTTGAAAAGATGACCGGAAATACCGCAGAGGTGTTTATATACCATATTGAAGCCGGAGATCTAAGCTGAAAAAGCCTGCGAACCCCGCAAAGCAGGGGGCTTAGGGGGCAGCGCCCCATAATGAGATAGTACCGAGCTAAAGTGTAACAAAAATCATATAAAATACAGCCCTGCACAAAAGGCGTGCGGGGCTTTGCTTTTTATAAGACAACACAAACAAAAACCGCGCAGATACCGTTTTTCAGTACCTGCGCGGTTTTACAAATGGTGGAGGCGAGGGGAGTCGAACCCCTGTCCGAAAACCCATTCACACAAATTTCTACGAGTGTAGCTTGTTATTCCGGCACAGTCTCCAAACTAAGCCCCTTCCCTTGCCCCCGCGCAAACAAGCACGCGCCGGGGTTCGGTAGGCTGTAATACATCGGACAGGTCACAGCCGTCGCCTGCCGACGTTCACCACTGATCGACGCCTTAATGAATCAAGTCAAAACAACTGTGTCGTGGTAGTCACAGAAGCGGCGGGCGCTGACTTAAGCAGCAGCCAGTTCAGTATAATCGTTGTCGTTTAATTTTAAACGTTGCGCCTTTTAACGGGCTTTGCGCTTCCCGACTCGCTTATCATGCTTCAAGATCCCCGTCGAAACCTTTACGCCCCCGTTCTTAAAAGTTAATAATGAATAGTGAATAGTTAATAGTTATGTGCGCCTTCGGCGCAATTTTTTAATCGTGAACGAAGTGAACACCTTAATTATTCACTATTCACTCTTAACTATTCACTGTTTTTTGTCCAGCCCAGCGCTTTCCATGAGCCGTCCGGCAGATGCTCCACCGTCCAGTAGCCGTCGTCGTAGGTCATGCCTTTTCCTGCGGGAATTTCGTTTTTGCCCGCTTTGCCTATCTCGTAGCTGTAACCCGTTTTTATTTCGGAATTGATATAGATCAAATTGCCCTGTCCGTCGGTTTCCTTTTCGAGACTGAAAATATCCGTGTAGACAAGCTGCATAAGATACACGCCGTTATATGAATAGTAATCGCTTTCGTAGAGCGCCATTACCGCAAGCATTGCAGACTTTATCTCACCCGAACTCCAGCGGTCGGAAGGCTCTGCCGTCATGACCGTTTCAGGGCGTTTCCACGGCGTTGCGCCGATCTCATTATGCAGCCTAAAGCAGCCGCCCAGCTTGTCGTGTGCCAGTATCGCAATAAATATCAGCCACACAAAAAGTATTATCCCTCTGATTATGGCAGACATCTGTTTTTTGCCGTTCTTCCGGGGAGTTTGTTTTTCTTCCGTCATGTTCTCACCCCGTCAGCGCGGATAATTTCGAGCCGTTCTCAGCGGCACGATTTTCTGTTCAAGCCATTCCCCAGCCGCGGCATTCCCATGAGCCGTCGGACAAACGATCGAGCGTCCAGTAGCCGTATTCGTAAACTCTGCCTTTGCCCCAAGTGCCTTCCATGTCGTAACTGTACCCCGTTTTAATCACCGACCGCAGATAGATACGGTCATTGCCGTCCTTGTTGTCTTCGCGAAGTGATTCGCTAAACCCGTCGTCGTAGGTCAGCTCCAGCAGATACACCTCGTTATAGGAGTACCACTCGTTTTCGTATAAGCCCATGACAGTCTGTATCGCGGCGTTTATCTCTTCATCGGTGAAATGCTCGGAATGATCTGCTGTAATGACCGTTTCGGGGCGGTGCCACGGCGTAGCGCCGATCTCGCGGTAAAGCCTGATGCACCCGCCGAATCTGCCGAACACTACCGAAATTATGACCATGACCGCCGTAACGCCCGCAAGTCCGCCGAGAGTTACAGCCAACGTCCATGAAGCCTTTTTCAGCCGCGTTTTCATAAACTATCTTCTGTCGTTCTTCATCGCCCTGTCGATGTCGCGCATAGCCGACTTTTTCGCCATATCATCGCGCTTGTCGTAGAGCTTCTTACCCTTGCAAAGCCCCATGCAGAGCTTAACGCGGCTGCCCTTGAAATACAGCGACAGCGGCACAAGAGTCAGACCCTCCTGCTTGACCTTGCCGTAAAGGGTGTTGATCTCGCGTTTGTGCAGCAGCAGGCGGCGTTCGCGGCGCGGGTCGCGATTGAAGATATTGCCCTTCTCGTAGGGAGAAATGTGCATACCCTTGACCCAGCACTCGCCGTCCTCGATAGAACACCATGCGTCCTTCAGGTTGACGCTCCCTGTGCGAATGCCCTTGACTTCGGTGCCGCAAAGCTCTATCCCGCACTCAAATTTTTCCAGAATAAAATACTCATGCCGCGCCTGACGGTTATCGGCGATAGTTTTGGTACCTGTTTTTTTCTGTTCAGCCACATTTCTCACCTGCCTTTCGGGTAGTATAATATTTTACCATGTTTTTTCACGTTTGTCAATAGGCATTTTGCAGTTTTACAGAAATTTAACATTTCCCCGTTTGCCTGATGTTATTATATACAAATCAAGCAAATGATTATTGTTGATATTCACAAAAAGTATTTACAGCGAGCGAGGAAATTGTTCTGAACGGACTTTTTTATGAACATTTTCTTACAGCTGTTTACAAGCACGGGCGAATGTGGTATACTGACAGTAATGAAGAAGGTCATCTCAAAAGGAAACGGCGGTATTTGGCGAAAAAGGGCTTGCCGCCGGCTCGCTGCACGAACCGCAGTTCGTGCCGTGCGGGCGTATGAATAACTTTTTTACAGCGTTTTGCCGCGAGGCAGGGCGCTTTTTTAATGCAAAAACCACACAAAAACGCAAAACAAGGGCAAAAATGGGGTCAAAAAGGCTCTGTCCCATACGCACTAATTTAATTAAAAATGCTGTAAAATCGCGGTTTTGTTCACCCGTGTGACCCCTAAAACACCGTATTTTCAATGGTTTTGCATCAGGTTAGTGCGTATGGGGCTTGCCCCACCTGTCATACATTGGTCGGTGGGTCACACACAGGTCAGGGCAATGGCACAAACTACGTTCGTGCAGCGACCCTACACAATCAACGAACAATTATTTATGTCGTTTACTATACTTCCAAAATAAAAAGACGGTATCGCGCCTTTTCAAGCGCAATACCGTAATATGGTGGGGGAAGATGGATTCGAACCATCGAAGTCAGTGACAACAGATTTACAGTCTGCCCCCTTTGGCCGCTCGGGAATTCCCCCATATTAAATTCAAAAGCTGGTGGACGGACTCGAACCCCCGACCTGCTGATTACAAATCAGCTGCTCTACCAACTGAGCTACACCAGCGTTCCCGGTGTCCGGCTTCTTATCTACCGCCCGACGACTGTTAGATTATATCATAAAAAATCACTTGTGTCAAGAGATTTTGAAGAAAAAATTTTAATTTGTACAGATGCACAAATATTTCCTGATAATCTTCGCCGAATTGCCGATTATGTATAAGGTGCAGAACAGTATAAACCGTCCTGCACCTTAGTTCCGCTCACATCGCCGGGCTGTTTATGACCGGCAGAGCTTTTCAGCGGATGCGCTTACTGCCTGGTGCTGTTCTTGTAGGAATCGATCATCTTCTTGACCATCTGACCGCCGACCGAGCCTGCCTCGCGGGAGGTAAGATCGCCGTTGTAGCCGTCCTTAAGATTTACGCCGACCTCGTTTGCCGCCTCCATCTTGAATCTTTCAAGAGTCTGTCTGCCTTCGGGAGTTGTGATACCTTTCATTTTTATCTTCCTTTCTTTCATACACCGTAAAGCATGGCGGCTGCTTTGCCGCGCCCGCTTTCGGTCGTTCCGGGCTTGCAGTAATAGTATATCTCGCAGATTTAAAATTATCATTGGTATTTTCTGATAAAGATGAAAACATAATTAGTGTATAGTTATAGTAAACGACATTTATTTTCAGACATCAGGAATATGCCGGCTTGTGCAGCTTCTTCGCGAAAACCGCCTGTCTGAACTTGTTCAGACAGCTCTGTTTTCTTTATCCGTTATGATGCTTTGACTGCACACTTTCCGGGGCGGAACCCTTCCTAACTATAAACGAGCGCCTTTTGTCAAATTGCACAAATAATCATTGACAGACAAAACCTTGCGACGAGGAAGGCGGTGGCAATGTCTGCATTAACAAAGTTAATGCCAACAAGTTTGCATCAACAAGTTGATGCCGCAGCCGCCCTGCAAGCCTTGTGATAGTCCAAAATTGACTGCGTTGCTCATTCACAGCTAAGATTTTTGCTTTGCAGCGTGATATGACCCGTTTTTCATCAAATCGGGGACACGGCTGTCACAAGTGAAAAATCATACAGAAATTTTCAACATACAGGCTTGACATCTGTAAAAAACTTTGCTATAATATAATTACGGCTTATGCCAAAATCTGTTTTATCACGAAAGGTGGAATTACTATATGTTTGCTAAACGAACTATCGCCTGCGCGGCAGCGGCTTTACTTTCGGTAACGGCTTCTTCCGTCGGAGAGCTTTTTGCGCTCCGCGTATCTGCGGACGATCCAAAGCAGTATACCTATGAGATCACTCCCCTGCTCGTTCCCTTCAATGACTTTTTCTATGTCAAGACCGATAACCCCGACCCGAAATCCTTCCGCTTCGCCGATAAATCGTCAAAATACAGCGAGAGCGCCGTGCTTACCGCTTACGAGAATTATTACAGCACGACTTTCAAGGATATAGTGTATGAGGACGAGAAAACAAAGCGCGTCGGCGGAGGATATATTTTCTCGGGCGGCTCGACGGACGGCGGCGAGATAGTCCTGCAAACAAAAGGCTCCTCCGGCACATGGACTGATTCCGATGTAACGCTGAACCTCCCCGTGCTTGTTGACGAGGTTGATTATCTTATCGACACCTACGCCACGAAATCGGACTTTTTCGAGAACATGAACGCCGTGCAGTCGGGCTTTTCCTCGATATGCTATTACGGCGGGTCCACTATCCGCGGAGAGCTTTACCGCAACGAGAACACCAAATGGCGGCTGACAAACTATACCCATGCCGACCAGAACCCCTATATCCTCAGCCCATACGGCAGAAAGGACACGGGTTATCTGTTCACATCGTCGCTCTATCCCTACCGCTACGATTCGCTGGGATTTCCGAGCATAATGTCAAGCGTTGCAAAGCGCCTTGACAGCACCGCGACAACGGAATGGGACGACTACAATCATTATACCGTTCACGTTACCTATAACGGCGTAACAAAATCCTACGGCGGCGCGGGCAACGGCGGCGATAATCAGATCGGCGAAAACGACGTTACCACAATATACAACTTCCCTGCGGCGGCTGACAGCTTCACTTTTGAGGGTCTGCGCGATAAGATAAACGAGTACGACAAGATAAAGCTCGATGACGATATTCCGCGTGAGGACGCTCTTACATGGGGTAAGATATACGATACCGTCGGCAACGGCTCGTGGGTAAAGACCGCGACAGGCTATGCCTACATCTACCGCACCAACAATAACAGGTCGTTCTACGACGAGGAATGGGGCGTTGGAAACAGCATCTACTGGAGCGGAAGTCTGCGGTTTGCTTCGGGCGAATGGGTTGACGGCAGATACACCGACGTATTCGAGAAATTTGTAAAGGGCAAGAAGTTCGAGGACTACCCGACCGCTAACGTTATCTTCCCTAACTACAATTACCCCGAAGTCACCTTCGACAAGATAAGCAGATACAACTATTCCACAAGCTCATACGAATACATCTATGAAAACGTATCTGTCACGGACACCGTTAAGCGGATAAGGTTCTGCTACAACAGCACCGACAACAACTGGACTCCCGATTACAATTCTCTCGGCGGAAAGTCCTTCAACGATATTAAAGCGCTTGCAGAAAAAGGGCTGATAGATAAGTCGGTCGTTGACAGATTAACGCTTACCGCCGACGACCTGAAAGCATTGGGCGTTGACAGCAAGACGGATATTGACCCCGAATATGGTTTCAGCTACGACGGCAAGGACGATCCCGGAACTCCTTTCGGCAGCGCCTACACCGCCCCGACTATCACCTTTGAAAAGGGCGACGGAGCCGTTAAGCTCACCTGGGAAAAGGTAGAAGGCGCTGAAAAGTACGCCGTTTACGGCTGCAAGAACGGCAAATGGGAGGCTATCGGTCAGGGCGACAGCAATTCATACGTTCTGAAAGACCTCCAGCCCGGCAAGGAATACAAGGTTTGCGTAGCCACAAAGCTGAACGGCAAATGGTACAACGACCCGTCAAACGCTATCGTTGTAACGCCCAAAGCAAAGAGCAACCCGACCGTAAAAGCCGAAAGCGGCAAGAACGCCGTCAAGCTGACCTGGAACGCAGTCGAAGGCGCGGAGAAATATGCGATAGTCGGCTACGTCAGCGGCGGCTGGAAAACCTTAGCTGAGGGCTACGGTACCTCGTATGTGCTGAACGACCTCAAAGCCGGAACCGAGTACAAGGTAGCAGTATCTGCCATGTTCGGCGGCAAGTGGAACACCGATTTCACGAACGCAGTCACGGTCACTCCCAAAGGCGCTGCCGAATATCCCGCAGTAAAAAGTCAGGTATCGGGCAGTAAGTTCCGCATCAAGTGGACAGCCGTTGGCGGCGCGGAGAAGTACGGTCTCGCGGTGTACCAGTCGGGCAGGTGGATCCCGAAGGTGCAGTTCGACGCGGACGTAACCGAGTACACCTCCCCCGCGATGAAGAAGGGCGAATATAAGCTCGTTCTCGTTGCGAGGATTGGCGGCAAGTGGGAACTTGGCGACGTTAACAGCAGGGCGTTCACGGTCACTATCGCCTGATCTCAGCGCACTCTTTTCCCCGCACGCACGGGGGTGATCCTGAAGCCCTTATCCGATCAACACATCTGAAAATAGCCCGACTCTCCGCAAATGGAGTGCCGGGCTTTTCGCTTTGCGGTATATATTATTCGCATACACTCCCATTTATGCTGCCAAAACATTGATTTTCCCGACAATTTATGATATAATAATTGAAACGATACTAAAGGATACACCGCGCAAAGACCGCCTGACGGCTTTGCGCACGATCTGCCTGCATATTTTCTGTCATATTACCCAAATTCTCCTTGACTTGCGCCAGCAAGCCCGCGTCGAATACAGGCGATCTGACGAAAAATCTGACTGCGCATCTTGCACGCAATCTTTGTGCATCTTTGTGCGGTATATCCTAAAATAAAACATGAAACAACTCTTTTACATATTATCAACGAACGGAGTGGTATAAAAATGGGAAATAATTTTATCGGCATTTCCGACAGTCCCGTCGGGGAAGATCACCTCGGTATGGAACCGCGTTGCAGGGGTATCGCGGATTTCGTGAAGGAATGCAGAACGCCCATGACGATCGCCATACAGGGCGACTGGGGCTCGGGCAAGTCTACGGCGCTAAAGCTGATCGGCAATTATCTTGAAAACGGCGGCGGCAGCTCCACGAACAGAAAGGCTTGTATCATCAACTTCAATACATGGCAGTTTTCGGCGCTCGGAAAAGATGAAAACCTGATAATCGACCTTATGAGCGTTATGCACAGCAAGCTGGAAGCGGCGGCAAATAGTATCGGCAGCACCGAGACCGTGAGCAGGTGCGAGGATTTCAAGAAAGTTTTCAAGACCTTTCTGAAATATTCCCTGAACGCGGGCAAGCGCATCGCGGGGGACTCCATAGCGGGCAAGCTGGTTTTTACCGCAGGCGAGATGTTACTGCCCGAAGGGGAAAAGCCTTCCGTATCGAGCGTGGAAATAGTCGATGTGCTTAAAGAAAACATGGAGGCTGTCATAAAAGGACTCGCCGCAAATACAGGCGGCAGGGTGTATGTGTTCATCGACGACCTCGACCGTCTCGACCCCCGCGTTGCCGTCGAGCTTATGGAAGGGCTTAAAATATTTGCCGATTACGAGGACTGCGTGTTTATCCTCGCAGTAGATCAGGACGTTGTGGAACGCGGTCTGAAAAGCAAGTACGGCGAGGACTTCGACAGCGAAAAGGCACGGAAATTCTTTGACAAGATAATACAGGTACCCTTCGCCATGCCGGTAAATTCCTACGATCTCCGGAGCTATGTCAGTCAGTTCCTTCCCAACGGCTGCGGGAACGTCAGCGAATACGTCAGGCTGCTCGGCATATTCAAGGAGCATAACCCGAGAACGATCAAGCGCAGCTTCAATGCGCTGCTGCTCGACCAGTGCATACACGCCCATATGATGAGCGGCGCTGCCGATGCCCTCACGGAGGACGAACAACTGAAACAGTACGCCGTCCGGCTTTTGCAGCTGGAATCGCGTGAGGGCTTCCGGCAGCTGCTCCTGATAATCGACGATCACGTCAAGAATATAGAAAACGGAGATTATTGCGGCTTCTGCGACGATCTGCACCGCCTTTTCAGCTGCAACAAGCTGAACGACCCGGCGGTATCGGCGTATCTCCGCGAGCTGGCAAAGCTGTTCTACAATGTCACGGCTCCGGATCCGCACAACTCGCAGAAGAACGGTATCCAAAAATTCATAGACGCGGTAAGGCAGTTCAGAACTATCTCGGCGGAGAGCGAAACAGGTCTTGAGACCTCCCGCGTGATACGCAGTCTGAGCAATCTGCACGACAGGTTTGCGGGCGAGGGTCTCGATCTGCCGGGCGAATGGAGCCTTTTTGGCGCGGGCGATAACAAGGCTATTCTCGAAGCGCACGAGAAGGGCAATCTTACTCTTTCCGTAAAAAAGGAAGATGATGAAGTCATCAGGATAGTGTGGAAAAGCAAGTCTGATGTGTTCGATATTATAATTATCCAAGTGAGCGATTTCGCGTCGGCGTTTTCGGGAGTTGAGAAATATTTCACGAATAACGAAGGCGATACCGACGGAAAATATTATTACATAATGAATAAAACGCAGTCGAGAATGACTGTTTCGGGAATAACGGGTTATCAAAAGGGCTGTTCCCTCGACGGGCTTTTGAAAAATGTTGGAATTATACGGGAGGTATGAACAGGTGAACATATTTGAACGCTTTGACAGTTTCCGCAGGGCAATGCGAAAGCAGAACATACGATTGAGAACAGTCCACGACCGACCGGGCTGTTTTATCGGCGAGCGCCCTTCGGAAAAGATACCCGACGAATTTGAGACCTGCCTTGAAATAGAGGGCGGGCTTCACGGAGTGCGCCTGAAAATATACCCCGATCTTGAAGTGTGCGGTCTGCAAATGCTTGAACAGGCTCTCGACCTTGCGAAGGCGGCACTCACGGACGAGTACAAGCTCGCCGCCTACCGCGCCGCTCCCGAGACCTTCCGCACCGCTCCCGTATTGAGGACTTTCAGAGACCCACGCTGTCTGGAGGAGCCTTTCAAAAGCGGCGATCTCTTCATGGAGCTTGGATTTTTGTTTTCCGACCGCGAGCTTTTAACGGCGGCGCTTCTGGTGCGTTTTGGCATTTACACCTCGTATGAAGAAGAGGTCGTGCCCGGTGAAAAAGATTACGACGGCAGCGAGATATGGAGAGTAAACAAGCAGCTGTGCATGGAGCTGACGGACAAGACGTATGACGAGTTCCTTTCCGATTTTCTTTCGGGGTTCAGGTGCGGAAACGAAAAGGTCGCATTCCCCGAAAAGCGGGGCTACGACCCTTTTCCACGCGGGAAAATTTCCGAATTTGCCGATACGCATTTTCTCGATTATGTTTTCATGAAAATAGCGGACGGAACGTTCGAAGCGTCGCTTGCGGAGCGTGACAGATTTTTACACACACCGATGGGAAAATATAATTTCTCATGGGAGCTTACTAATTTTTCCGTTCCCGATTCCGAATCGTTTTTATATGACAAGAGCTATGAAAACCGTGCGGCGAAAAATATCTACGACAGGGCGGAATTTATATTTGCACATTACCTTATCAAAAAGGGACTTGTAAAGCTCGACTGCGAACTGACAGAGGATAACTGCGTTTCGGTGCGCTCGATACCGCGCAGGGAGATAGACAGGCTGCGTAAGCTCTCGCTGAAGGAAACGCGCTGCGCCGCATTCAGGGAGATAGACGGTCTTGCCGAAAAAATAGCTGACGACGATGAACGCAACGAAAATAAGATAAAGCTGACCGAGCAGATGAGGTTTTTCCCGCATCAGGACAGAGCCTGCTCGAAGGAATTGTTTTCGGGCGGCAGCTCGGACAGCGCCGACCGCATATTAGCCGCCGCCGCTTATTATCTGTATTTCGATTCCTATTCGAAATACAGAATGGAATTATACGGATACAATGACAATGCCGACAGCAATGATGAATTTTTCGAATACGGCTGCACGGACGCTTACCCCAACGACGCTGCCGTTGACGATGAGCTGCCGGGCGGTCTGTTCGGCTGCGCTCCCGCGAATATCAGAGAAGCCGCAACATGGCTCCTGAACAACGGATATGTCGGTATCGACACGATGTTCAACGATACGGGCAGCGGAACGGAATGCAGGATAATATACGAAAAGGACGCTTTAAGGGCGCTGAAAGACCGTTCCGTACAGGTGGAGCGCGGAAATACGGGGGACATCTATATCCCCGTGAACGATGAAATGGATCGTATCACGGAGGAAAACCGCGAGTTCTATCCCGTGATACTTGCAGGCTATCTTGACGGCGGCGGAACCTTCGGACGTTCGAGCAGTCTCGGCTGGTACGCCAATCCGCAGGCAGATATATGGTACGAGCTGTCGCAGGTATACGAACCGAGTGAAATTCCCGAGGAATACGACACGAATGTATTTTCGGAAGAAACGCCCGAACAGCCCGAAAGCGTGAGCGTTCAGGAGAACATCACTGAGGAAACGTCGGAGGTAACGGAAGAGCCTGAACAGACCGAAAGCGAGTTCATTCAGGAAGAGGACGGCGAGGAAACGTCTGCGGAAATGTCTGAGGAAGTCGGGGAGACCGAACAGACCGAAAGCGGGTATATTCAGGAGAATGACGGCGGCGAGGAAACATCTGAGGAAATAGCGGAGCCTGAACAGCCCGAAAGCGTGAGCATTCCGCAGGACAGTAACAATAACAGGGAAACGTCCGGCGAAATGACCGATGAAGAATTTTACAGATGGAGCAGCGCCGAAGTCGATCGTTTCCGCAGCATAGACCCCAAACTCGATATGACGATACAGCTCGCCCGCGCCATTTACCGCCCCGAAGAGTACGGCGGGTTCTTTGCAATGTTCGTCACCTTCGAACCCGACGCATTAAAACGCGGGAAGAATACGCCCGAATACATCTGGACGGAAACACTTGCGAAAAACCTCTGTCTCGCAGGACTTACCGACGATATTTACTTCGAGCTTGGCACTCCGGCAGAGTTCGAAAAACGCGCCAAAATAGCAAAGCACAGGCTGTACGTCCTCACCGAGCTGAAAGGGTTCGCCTTCGACCGCAGGAAAAGCCTCTGGAACGCCCTCAATTCCCATAACGAGCCGTATGCGTTCCTTATCGTCTGCACACCGGAGGAGCAAAGGCTTTTCAGCGAGGAACAGAGCGCTCTCGGTGCAAGGTTCGAAAAGCTCGCTCTCCCGATATGGAAAGCAGGATTCTACGATATACACAAGACCTTCTGCGAGACGATCGGCGGTGCGCGGCGGCTTAAAAATACGGAGGCTTTCCGCCGCAGGCTGTACGATTACCTTACGGAAATGTACCCCTATTTAAGCAAGCAGACCGACAATATAGGCGGGTACCTTGCAGGTTTAGCAGGACAGCGCGGAGAGATTCATCTTCCCGACCGCTGCGATATGATATTCAGCGACCTTTTCCGCGAGCTTGCGCCGCACCTGCGCAGGCAGATCGTGGAGCAGGACAGGTACCGCATTTCTTCGGGGGGAAACCCCGTTCTGTGGCAGGACGAGCTGCGCCGCTATCTGCACCGCTGGTTCGATACTACCCGCAATCCGATCTATGATCTCGGCAGACAGCTTGCAGATCACCTGAACACAAACAATACCATAATGCTTCCCGAGCGCGATGTGTTCGGTATAGAAGATTATATCGACAGGCAGTTCGGCAAGATGATCGGCATGGATCACATCAAGAACAAGATACTCGAACTGCAAAGCTACGTCAATTTCCTGAGCTTCGCCCGCAGCCGCGACGGCGGCATATCGAACACGCTCGGTAATATGCACATGGTGTTCACGGGCAGTTCCGGCACGGGAAAGACCATGACGGCGAAGATAATCAGCGGGCTTCTTTACCGCATAGGCATTATCCCGAGAGACAGCCTTGTGGTAGCCGAGCGCAAGGACTTAGTAAGCGAATACATCGGTCAGACCGCCCCGAAAACTGCCGAGACAGTCGAAAAGGCGCTGGGCGGCGTACTGTTCATCGACGAGGCTTATTCCCTTGTGACGGAATCGAAAAACGACTTCGGCAAGGAAGCGATAACCGCCCTGCTCACCGCTATGGAGAACCACAAAAACGAGCTTGTGGTGATATTCGCGGGTTACGACCTTGAAATGCACAGGTTCCTTGAATCGAATCCCGGTCTGCGCTCGCGGATAGGCTTTTTCTTCCATTTCAACGATTACTCCCCCGCCGAGCTGACAGAGATGTTCTGCCGCAGGCTTGAAACGAACCGCATGATGATCTCCGAAGCGGCTGCCGCAAAAGCCGGAACAGTCTGCGAATATTTCTCGCACCAGCGCAACTTCGGCAACGGCAGATTTGTTGAATCGCTCGTCATGAAAACCATGATACGCCATTCAAAGAACCTTACCGACGCAGGCTCAAACTGCGACTGGGAAACGGAGTGGAACATGATAAACGAATGGGATATTCCCGACATTTCCGAGCTTACCGAGCAAAGCTCCCATTCCCGCGAGAACTCTCTTGAAAGCCTTGTCGGACTGGAGCCTGTCAAGGAGCAGATAAGGACAATGGAAAAGCGCATGAAGTACCTTCACGACGCAAAAAGACAAGGGCTTAAACCGCCCGCTGCCAATCAGCACATGATATTCATGGGCGGCGCGGGTACGGGAAAGACCATGACCGCCCGTCTTATCGCCGAAAGGCTTTACGACATCGGCGTGATCCAGCGCGATTCCTGCGTGGTGGCGGGAAGGCGCGATCTTGTCTCGGGCTATGTAGGGCAGACGGCGCAGAAAACAAGCGAGGTCATCGAGCGTTCGCTGGGCGGCGTGCTGTTCATCGACGAAGCGTACTCGCTTATCCCACGTTCGGAAAACGACTTCGGCGGCGAGGTGATCGAAACGCTGCTCACCGCTATGGAGGAACACAAGGAGAACTGGGTTGTTATCTTCGCGGGCTACGAAACCGAAATGACAAGGTTCATCGGGACAAATCCCGGCATAGCGTCGCGCATCGGCTACACCATGCGTTTTCCCGACTACGACGCGGACGCGCTCACCGAGATATTCCACCGTAAGCTCGAAAGCGGCGGTTACAGGATAAACGACGACGCAGCTTACAAGGTTTATGAGGTAATGCAGTATTTCAGCAGCGTAAAGAACTTCGGCAACGGCAGGTTCGTTGATACGTTCATAAGAATGGTGCTTGACAGGCTGGGCGAGGAATACAGCCGGAACAACGCCGCCGACATGGGGCTTATCAGGCTGGAATATATCCCTGACATACCCGAGGTATACGCATTCATGCCCGCGAGCAGCAGCTTCATTGACCCCTCGCTGGTACGTTTCGAGGAAATGAAGCGCACCGCATATCACGAGCTGGGTCATGCCGTAATGCAGCGCGTACTTTTCCCCGAGAGCCACATTTCAAGGATAACGATTTATCCCGAAGGCAGCGGCAGTCTCGGCTACGTTATGCACAGCGACAATTTCGGGCTTTCCAACACGCGGGGGACGTATCAGAAAAATATACAGGTCTGCGTGGCGGGGCTTGCGGCGGAAAAGCTGTTCCTGCGGGAATTTGCCGACGGCGGCGGAAATGACATGAAGACCGCCTGTCAGCTTGCCGCCGAAACGGTGCGTATTTTCGGAAAGCCGGGTCAGAATGTCGCCTGTCAGTATTCGGAGGAGGAGACGCGCACAGAGATAAACCGTCTTGTAGGCGAGGCGTTTGACGAAGCGCAGAGGGTGCTTATGCAGTATCAAGCCTCCATAGAGGGTGCTGTTGTGCGGCTGCTTGAAGAGAAGACTATCGAGGCGGAGGAGCTGGATTGGTTTCTTGGCAGAGAGCCGTAAAGTGAACAACCAAACAAAAAACGCAAAGTGAGGGCAACCCTTCCTAAGACTTTTGGTTTTGCCCTCAACTTTTGGTATGCCCGCGTTTTGTATGGTCTTTGGTTTTGTGATTTTAACAAAAAATCTCATTCGTAAATTAATAAACCGCCCAAACCGACACGCTTTTGCCAAATTCGCTTAATTGTCTAAAAAATTAATGCCGCCGCAGTATTGCAGGTGATACAAAAATGTGATATAATAAAATTGAAATCTGTTCACAATGAGGTGATGAATATGGCAATGGATAACAGACCGTACACATTATTCTGCGACAATACCTGCGACCTTCCCCCAGAGCGCGTTGCACAAATGGACTGCAAACTTATCCCGCTTACTTTCGAGATAGACGGTAAGTCCTACTCTACCGACAATATTTCAATGAAGGAATTTTACGAACGCATGAGGGCGGACGCGGTGACAAAGACCTCGCAGATCGCGATAGGTACCTACATCGAAGCGTTTGAAAAGGAACTCGCCGCAGGCAACGACGTTTTCTATCTCGCGTTTTCTTCGGGTCTCAGCGGCAGTTACAATACCTCGCTGCTTGTTCGCGATACGCTGCTCGAAAAATATCCCGAACGAAAGATAATTATTGTCGATTCGCTTGCGGCTTCGTCGGGCGAAGGGCTTATGCTTCTCTACGCCGAACAGAAAAAGCGCGAGGGTTACAGCATGGACGAGCTTGAACATTGGCTGCTCAATAACCGCGAGACTTTCTGTCATGTTTTCACGGTGGACGATCTTAAATATCTGTTCAGGGGCGGAAGAGTTTCCCGCGCCGCCGCGATAGCGGGAACTATGCTCGGTATCAAGCCCGTGCTGACTGTTGACAGCGAGGGACATCTTATCCCGCAGGCAAAGGTGCGCGGCAGAAAGCAGTCTATCAAAAAGCTGGGCGAGATGATACGCGAACGCAAGGGAAATTACGAAAACAAGTTCGTCACCATGAGCCACGGCGACTGCATCGAGGACGCAGAAGCCGCCGCAAATATGATGAAGGAGATCTTCGGGCAGGACACGGAGGTCATCATCTCCTACACGGGGCCTATCATCGGGGCGCACTCGGGGCCCGGCACGCTTGCGCTG
>CACYSH010000020.1 GCA_902776945.1 uncultured Ruminococcus sp. | reverse complement strand
TTCCGATTGCAGAAAACGTTTCGAACAGCGTGTCGACGACTGCGGTGTTCTGGATCCCGCAGATGACGAGCGCCGAGACGAGAGCGCACGTCAGATTTATCGTAAAGACGGAGAGACTCTTTCGCACCGCGTCGTCCGGGATACTGCGTCCGAACGTGTGCGGACGCTTGACCCCCCTTGTGTGGGCGACCGCCGTCAGGACGGGTCTTTGTTGACATATTGCTGATAAGCTCCTTGTAAGTGGCAAGCCCCTGACCCTTTGTACCCTGCAAACGACGTTCGGGGGAAAGGTCAGCGTCAGCCACAACAAAATTTCTGTCCATGACATGGCTGCGTATCGTCTGGAGCAGAAAGCTCTTTCCGCTGCCGTACTTGCCGACGATGAAACGGAAAGAAGCACCGCCGTCGGCGATGATCTCCACATCATGCAGCAATGCGCCTATCTCAGCCTCGCGCCCTACCGTTATGTACGGCAGACCCGTTCTCGGCACTACTCCTCCCTTAAGCGAATTGATGACCGCCGCAGCGATCCGCTTTGGTATCTTCATTTACAAAATCTTTCCTTTCAGTTCCTGCGCGTAATCCTCAATAATCGACGGGTCGTCGCCGATAAATTCAATCACCGTATCGCCAAACATATCAAACAGCTTTTCGTTCACGCTGTCGGCAATCAGCGATCGCCGTCAGATGAAGTTTGCGCGGTCTGAACCGCAGGCGGCGTTTCGGCAGGAGATTCTTCATCGGGCAGCTCTTCATCAACAATAAGCCTGTCGCGGGTAATATCGGCAATTCGCCTTATCTCGCCGAGCTTTGAGAGGTCGATCTCTATTTTCGGCAGAGCGGCGCGGCGCTTTTCCTCGAAATAATTATCAAGCGCCCGAACGATAATTTCTTCCTCGTCGGGTTTTATATCACCCTTTTTAATATTTCTTTTAATGCCGAGCCTTTCGCGCATAAGGCTGTCGGCGGTGCGCATTAACGCCCCGAATCTCGTACTTTTTGTCAGGCTATAATATTTTATCTGCCAGTAACCGCTTTCACAAATATATATCCTCACATCGCTGATACGATATTCAAAGCTCTCTTTGAGCGGTTTGTGATAAAACACCGCCGAGCGGAACGGTTCCGCCGAATATGAAAGCATATATCCGAAATAATCGTTTACAAACTGATTTGCTCCGCAGCACTCCGAAAACTCCCTTATCACCGCACAGACAGCGCCTTTGAAATCGTCGGGAGCTTTTTTCAAGCCTGTGGATTCGGCGAGCTTGTAATCTCCGAGCTTTGCCGCCGCCGCAAACAATTCGTCGTCATTAACTGTCATGCAGTTCAGCATAGCGCTCACCGCTTTATCGTATTCGACGCACGGTATTTTTTCGCGGTACTCATCGGAAAGCCGATAAAAAGCCGCCATATCGCGCAGCCATTCGGAAAGATCATTTCCGCAGCGGCTGTCGTGAAAGCGCTGCCAAAGATCAAACAGCTTATCGAAGGCGTTTTCGGGGGAATCTGCGCCGATCAGATTTATCAGCTCAAACGCATAAAGGCGAATAAAGGTATCCACCGCCGGAACTTCCCTGCCTGCGCGGACATCAGCCCGCCAGCCGAAATACATTTTAAGCTGCATAGTCGTAAGAATGCGGTAAGTCGGCGCATAGATCGTCACTATCGAGTTTTCGTTCAGGGGATATTGTTCCTCGTAATCAGCCATCATTTTAGCCTGCTTAATGAAAGTGAGAGTATCAGACTGCCAGCCGATGTCGGCAGCGTAGGCAAGCTGTTTCATCTGCGTGATCCTGTCGGGAGCTGGTTCATTTTTGGGCTTTACATTTTTAAGATTGGCTTTGAGATCGGCGGCTGTCCGCAGGATAGGCTCGTCGCGGTAGACCTTTCCGCCGAAAAGTTTGCCGTTTTTTATTTTGTCATTGTCAAGTATGAGAGAGATCAGTTCTTCTGCTTTCAATTTTTGTCACCTCCCGGCAGATGTACAAATATATTATACTATCATTTTGACCGATTGTCAAGCGCAGGGTCAAATAATTCCATTTATTAGCACAATTATAAAAAGCCGCAAAGTGAGGACATAAACGGGATCCAGCGCCCGTGTCTGACCTCACTTTGCATTTTTTGTCAGCTTTTTATTTATGCCCTTCCGCCCGTCTGCGCCTTTTTATACTGCTCGTACATAGATTTATAATGAAAACGCCAAATCTTACCAACCTGTTCATAAGACTCCTTTGCCTGCTTATCCGCACGCATATGAAGCCCCAGCCAATCACGCAGCTCGGCAATACCGTCCACACAATCAAGACACGAACTGAAAATGATCCCGGTACTTTTAAGGAACTGCTCCGCGATCTTATCGCGCTGCTTGTTCACCAGTTCTTTCAGCATTTTCGTAAGCTCCTTCTTGACCGCACGGTCAATGGTAAGATCAAGCTCGACCTGTCCGGCAAGCTGCTCCAGACGGTCATGATTGCAGGTATCACCGAAAGGCGGCAGTCCCATATCATGCCAGATAGCAAAGCCCTCGCCGATTATGCCGTTATCGTATAGCTTTTTGATAATTGCATTGCGCGACGCTTCATACTCGTCCTCGCTCATGCAATGCTCGGAATTGAGTATACGGTAAGAAAGCTCCGAAGCATGGGTGATCTGACTTAACGTATCCGAAAGCGCCTCAAGAAAATCCCGCCGCGTTGCCTGCACGAAATCTTCCGAGCCGTCGTCCTCGAATACATCGTAGAAACACTTTATATCAAAAAGCGTTTCCATCATGTCGTCGCGCATTTCGTTAAAGTTGTTTATAAGCTCTATCTGCCGCGAAAGCCCGTCAAGCTCGAATCCCAGCTGCGCCGCAAGACCGCGCTCCGCCTTTCTCAGCGCAAATTCACGGTTCTCTCGGCTGAAACAAAGCAGTTTAAGATAAGCGTCGCAAAATTCCTCACGCAGTTCCGCCTTGCTCTCGTCGGCGATGACCTCTTCGGGGTCGGCGCGGCTTACCAGCTCGTCGCGGCGCTCGCAGTACCTTTCGAACACGGGCAGCGAGCCTACCGCCACACAAAGTATCTGCTCTTCCCAGTTTTCGGGACGGTTGCCGAGCGCCGTGATAGCCGTCTTTACCGCGAAATCGCCGTAGCGCTCAAAAATATCCTCGTCGGTCTCATTCGAGGGAGCCGCGTCGTAAATTATCATCAGCTGCGTGAGCCACTCGTTTACTATCTCGCGCACTTCTTTAAGATTGGCATACCTGGAGAGATATTCCTTTTTAAGCTGACGGGAATCAGTCCTGCCGAAGAACCGCCCCGCAAGCGAGGTATCGTCGATAAGCCCGATACCGTATACCTCGCCCAGCACATAAGCCGCCTTAACGCCGTCGATGAACATTTCAGGCTCCTCGTCGTCGTGCAGCTCCATGAGTTTGTCAAGCAGGATAAATTCGAGCATCATAATACTTTTAAGACCGTCAAAACAGCCGTCGGAGCAGCAGAAAACAAGCCTGTCGGGAGCCTTTTCGAGCCGATGATGCAGGAAATTCAGCCGAAAAGGGCTTGTCAGCGTAACGCAGCCTGTCATAGTGCTGAAGCCGATCTGCTCGTTTGCGTCGAAATCCTCTGCAATGGTATCGTCAAGGGAAAGCTGCTGCAAACCCGCCGGAGAAAGCGTATAGACCCTCGAATCGCCCGCCCATATCGCGGTGACTTCTGTGCAGTCGTCGATCTCGGCAAAGACGGCAAGCGCCAGAGTGGTCGGTATGGCATTAACCGTTTCGAGATCAACGCCGTGCGCGGTAAGCTCCCTGCGCATAAAGTCGATGATATGATGCCGCAGAGTGTACGTCATTTCCTCGAGATATTCCTTTCTGTCGTCGGGAGAAAGATTTTCGGTCATAAAGGACTTCCAGTCGTCAAGCACCGCGTCGTCAAAGAAATCGCGCACGGCAAGCACACAGAGCGAAGAGGCAGTTTTAGCCTCTGTACTCTCCTCGTCGCCGTACATTATCTTATCCTCGCCGGAGCCGCCCAGCCCGTCGCAGACCACAGCAAAGCCGTCGCAGACAAAAGCCGCGTCCTCACCATGCCCGACCTTATCGTTTTTCATAAGAAAAGTATTCATAATGACACACCCCTCAGCCGCCGCGCCAAATTCGATAGCGGATATTAAACATATTTATTATATCACAAAATGAATTTTTTGTCAATAATAATAAAAAGCAAGTGCAGATTTTTAATAAAACAAATGATATTTTTTAAAAAACTGCAAAAAATCGTCACTTATCGAAGCGCAGGGTCTCGGGTCTTACGCTGTCGAGGTGGCGCATATCGTTGAAAAGCTCAATGCGCGGCACAACCGTTTTCCCGGCGGCGGGGCAAAATTCCACGACCGAGACCGAGCAGACCCCGTAAGGCATCGCGGCAAGCACATAAGGCAGCGGCAGGCTCAAAACATGGGAGAACATCACAGCCCCCGAACCGCCGTGCGCGAAAAGGGCTACGGTATCGCCGCACTCACGTTCGCAGCGATAAACGCCGTTTTCGCGGATAAGCCCGAATCCGGCAAGGAACTCGTCAAAGCGCCGGGAGATCATGTCGTAAAAACCAAGACATCTGTTATCTCTGAAATAACGATGCTCCCGCCAGTCCCCGCCGACGGCTGAACCGTCACATTCGTCATAAAACATATTAGCCAAAGTCCAGGGATGACCTTCGTGCGGCAGCCCCGCGCCCTCGAAAGCGTCGCCCCAGTCGATCTCGTGCATAAAGCCGAGCTTTTGCACCGCCAAGCTGTGCTTTTCGGCGGTAAAATGCGCGGTTTGAAAAGCTCTGCCCATTGGCGAGGAATAGACTGCCGTTATCGGTTCCTCTTTGAGCCTTTCTGCGGTACATTTCGCCTGTTTGATTCCGTTTTCGGTAAGGCAGTCGTTAGTGTAATCGGGTTCGCCGTGTCTTACAAAAATCAATCTCATGTTTTTTCCTTTCGTATGCTGAAATATGCTCATTTAAGCCTGTTTATGATAATCTGCGCTGTCAGTCCGGTGAACGCTCCCGCTATGCACCCGATGACCAGCAAAAACGGATAATACCCAATGACCGCCGCCGTCTTCATAACAAACACCGCAGCTATGATCTGCCCCGTATTGTGAAGAACCGCGCCGAATATACTCCCGAGCCATATATGCTTTTCGTCAAGTATTTTCCTGAGCGGCAACATTCCCGCAAGGCAGAGAAGTCCCCCCGCAAGACTGAATATCATCGCTGGGCTTAAAAACGCCCCCCCGAAAAGAGAGCCTAAAAATATCCTCGCAAGCACCAGCAGAAGCACTCCCCCGCTCCGGCAACGGTTGACCGCGTACACCGTGATGATGTTCGCCAGCCCGAGCTTTGCACCGGGTATCGGCAGAGGAAACGGCACCTGCTGCTCTACTATGAATATGATAAGCGCCATCGCCGTCAGCAGTGAGAGCCTTGTCAGCTCCGAAGCGCTCCCTCCGCTTTCACGCTTACGCTGTGCCATCGGTGCCGCTCTCCTCTGAGCTGTACGCCCGACGAATCATCAGCTTGTTCGGAAGACAAACTATCTGCGTACTCGATTGGCTGAGTTTGCCCATTTTAATGCAGGTGTGGTCGGGGCAGTCGGCTTCACGAACATATATGTCATGGTTTTCGATAACAATAACGTTTCGCCTGCCCTCGTATTCGACGATTATCTCACGGTCGCTTTCCCGCGAAAGGTCGAGCGTGTAAAGAACCTTGCCGTCGCTGATTATCTTGACCGTGTTCGGCTTTGTTCGGCGCAGCTGATATACGCTCACTGCGGCGGCTGCCGCAAATATCGCCGCTGCCGCTATCATAAGTGCGGTCTGCGCTTTCTTTTTATTCAAAACAGATCACCTCCGGCTCGCCGTAAAGCCCGTTCGATGTGTAGCGGTCTTTAATCCCTTCGCTGATGATAACCCTGTCGTCGTCGGTGACAAGGACGAAATCAAAGCCCCCGCTGCGCCGCCAATAGTCCTCCGTCTGCTGTTCGCCCATGACAAAAAAGGCGGTCGAGAGCGCGTCGCAGAGACTTCCCTCCCCGCCTATCACCGTCGCGGAAATAATGCCGCTCTGCGCGGGTCTGCCTGTTTTCGGGTCGAGGATATGCCAGTATGCCGCGCCGTCCTGCTCAAAATACCTTTCATATCCGCCCGAAGTAACAACCGCCATGTCGCTTATCTCCACCGTGCCGAAAATGCCCTGTCCGCGTGGGTCTTTAAGACCGATTTTCCAGTAGCTGCCGCCGGGCTTTTTGCCGACCGTCTGAATATTCCCGCCGAGATCAATCATCGCCGAGCTTACACCGTTTTTGCGCATTATCTCCGAAACAATATCGCCCGTTATACCCTTTGCGACCGCGCCGGGAGTTATCATAGTCCCCTTTTGTACCGAAACGGTATTTCCACTTAACGTCACCTTATCGGAGCCGATATTTTCACGGAGCGCCGCTAAAGTATCATCATCGGGAACGCGGTATTCGCCCGTTGTAAAGCCCCATTCGCGCAGCACGGGCAAAAGAGTGATGTCAAGTGCGCCGCCTGTCTTTTCGTTCATATCAAGCGCGAAGCTAATCAGCTCTGCGGTGTCAGCGCTGACCGTTGCTTTACCGCCGCCGTTGATACGGGCGAAATCGCTTTGCGCATCGTTCACGTTCCAGAGCTTGTCGAGCCTTGCTATCTCGTCAAGGCATTCGCTCACGGCGGCTGACGCTTTTTCCGTGCCGCAGCCGTCGGTATACGCGGTCACGGTCATGTAGGTGTCCATAGCGAATATTGTTTGGGAGACCTGTTCGTCTGCGGAGTAATTGCCGCAGGAGGTCAGAACAGCGGCAACCGCGATAAGGCAGATTGTCTTTTTCAGCAAGCTATCACCGTCCGTTTTAAGCTGTATGCTATAAATAAGCAACACCGTCAGTTTGCACAATGCTCCGTTCGTCCGGTCTTTGCCAATACAACTCATCCTGACAGTTTTTCGCCTTTTCTGACAGTTTGCTTTTAAAACTGTCATACTGTCATATTCTCGCGCAAATGCCCGTTTTCAATGGTTTCTACATTACAGTTTTCATTTCTTCTGTCATATTACTGTCATAGTATCTGCAAAACTGTCAAGAAAATGGCATTATATGTAATTGCTTTCTTATTTGGTACGGCAAATCGCTTTTTGTGCATTTTGACGAGTCCGCTCATTTGTAGCTGTATATATTCATAACGAAATTATATCATTTTTTCTTTTGATTGTCAAGAAGCTGATTATTTGTGCAAATTATATAATCTGCACCGCATAAATTTATAATATATTACAAATTTCAGTCTGCCCTATTGACAAATCGGTTGGTTACGGGTATACTTAGTTACATGAGTAACTAACCAACTCACCGACCGATCGGAACCAAAGAAACAGATAAAGGAGGACGGCAGAAAATGGGCTTTAATTCTCCGGTGTTTAACGACACCGAGCCGCTGTATATCCAGATAGCACAGTGGCTCGAAGATAAGATCGTCACGGGGCAGCTCAGGGCGGATGAGCAGGTACCCAGCACGACCGAGCTTTCGCAGTCGCTGAAAATAAACCCCGCGACTGTCCGAAAGGGTGTAAGTATTCTCGTTGACAAAGGATTGGTTTACAAGAAAAGGGGAATGGGTATGTATGTAACGGAAAATGCGGTAGCAAACGTGCGCGACGACCGCCGCGAAAAATTCTTTGATGACTTCATCGTGCCGCTGCTTGCGGAGGCGCGGCGGCTCGGCATAACGAGCGAGGACATCATCGAAATGCTGAAAGGGGGCAGCGGAAAATGAGCATTGAACTTAAAACGCTTACCAAAAGCTACAAGAAAAATCTCGCCCTTGACAGAGTTTCCCTCACCATTGAAAAGGGTACTATCTGCGGGCTGCTCGGGCGAAACGGTGCGGGAAAGACTACGCTTGTGAACCTCGTCGGCAACCGTGATTTTCCCACCTTCGGCGAGGTACTGCTTGACGGCGTGAACGTCCGCGAAAACGACAAGGCGCTTAAAAAGATATACTGCATGGGCGCTGACGACCTTATCCCGGTAAATATGAAGATTAAAGAGGTCGTTTCCTCGATGAGGTATTTTTACAAAAGCGCCGACTTGAATTACGCCGAAAAGCTCTGTAAGGATTTTCGGCTTGACATGACCAAACGGCTCTCGCAGCTCTCGACAGGATACCGCACTATCGCAAAGGTCATATTCGCTATGGCAAGCGGCGCGGACTATATCTTCCTTGACGAGCCGACGCTCGGACTTGACGCAAATCACCGTGAACTACTCTATCGGCTTATCCTCGAACGCTTTGAGGAGACAGAAGCCGCGTTCGTTATCTCGACACACCTTATCGACGAATGCGCAGGGCTGTTTGAACGCTGCTTTATCCTGCGCGAAGGTACGCTTATCGCCGACGAGGACAGCGAGACTTTGCGCAGCAGCGCGTTTGTAGTTGACGGCAAGACCGAACAGGTGCTGCTTTTCACTTCCGGCATGGAGGTGATCAGCCGCTCGGAGCTGGGAACGCTTTCGTCCGCCTGCGTAAAGGGCAAGCCGGGCAATGTTCCTGCCGGGCTTGAAATATCAAAGCCTTCGTTACAGCAGCTGCTTATCGCCATGACCGCCGACGAAAAACGGGGGTGAGGATATGAATGATTTTATCGGATTCGCTCTTAAAAGCCGTACCGGGCTTATACGTTTTGTTTTGATGATGTGCGGCGTATTTGGCGGGATATTCTTTTTTTACTTGATAATGCTTATTGCGCTGGTACTTGACGGCTCTATCGGCAAGGTAGACATACCGTTTATGGGGAGCGGCGGGATAATCCTTTCGGGGGTGTGCTTTGCTTCCTCCGCCGACCGGCTGATACGAATGGGCGTAAACTGCGGCGTTTCGCGCAAAACTATACTAAAGGGACTGGCGGCAGCCGTTCCCGTGTACGCGGCGGTGTCGGCGGCAATGACCGCTCTCGCCGAATTAATAGCAGAGCTTGTCTATCAGCTGTTCGGGTTAAAGCTATTGGGCTTCGGTCATGAACTGGCGGAGTATTTTCTGTGGGAGATCAAGGACAACTGGCGTATGAGGGTATACGGCTGCTGCGCGGTGTTCATGCTGACCTTGTTCGCGCTGGCGGCGGGGCTTATGTTCGTCGGCGGGAAAATGCACAGCCGCAGAAGAGGGATAACCGCCGCAGCGGTCACGGTCTTCGGCTACTGGGTGTTCTCGGTGAACCTTGATTACGACGGCTGGCTTTACGACCTGTTGGAGCGCTCGGCAGTGGCAACGAATCCCGAGTATTTCGCATGGCAGTTCGATAATCTGCCATCGCTGTTCTTCACACAATGCGAACTGCTGGCGCTTACGCTTGTGGGGGTTTATCTTCTGTACGGAATATTCGCGGTAATGCTGCGGAACGCTCCGATACGCGGCAGAGAAACGGGGTGACGATATGAAAGAGCTTATGAAATATCTTATGCGTTCGAAGCGGGGGCTGTGGGCGGCGGTCGGGCTGCCGGTCATAGTGCTTCTCGGCGTATGTGTGCTGCTGGCGCTTTCCGAAGCTATATGGGGCAGCACGAGCTATCCGCGCCCGCTGATGTACGAATTTATTGCGGAAAACCTGTTTGACTGTCTCGCCAACATCGAAACGGCGGTGCTTATTGGCGCGGGGCTGGGATTCCTGATGCTCTGCGCGAACGCTTTCGGGTTCGGCACGGCAAACGGCGCGAGCAGGGGCAGCGTTTTCAGGGCAGCGGTGCTTTCGGCGGTAATAACGGCGACTGTTATCACTCTGATGACCCGACTGGTGGTGTATTATTTTCGTTATGTTTATGAAGAATATACGTGGAACGAAACGCTGTATATGCGGTTTTTCTTCCGCCATTATGTACACGCCTGGGACGAGGAGACATTCAAGCCGATACTCGGCGCTAACGAAAGTTTTATCAGAGGCAGTGAACTGTTTATCCGGGAAACGGTGATGTTTTTCGTACTGGCGCTGATAACGCTTCTTTGCATAGCAGCGATATACGCGCTGTTCCGCAGGCTCGGTCTGTTCGGAGCGCTGTGCGGGGTGCTGGGCGTTATGACCTGCACGGCGCTGATAGTGCTGCTGCGGGAATTTCCCGACAGTCTCGGCGCGTTATTTTTCGACGCGAATCATTCCGACGTGCGGGAAAATACCGTCATGTTATCCCCGCGCACGCTGCCGCTGTTGATACTCGTATTCTTCATGACAGGCGCGGCGTTGCTTGTATTTATCAAAGCGATAAAGCGAACCGGGATAAAGCCGCAGAGCCTATAAACAGATAAAAAACTATAAATGGACACTTTCAGTAAATTGCACAAAGTGAGGTTCTGCTCCGGCAGGAATATACTGACAGTCGCACAATTCATTTTCGAAAATCGCTACGCTCTTTCGCAAATTAAAAGTTCTTTATCCGATTAAATGGTTATCCCCCTGTACGAACTTGTTCTTGCCAACCCCTTCCTAAGACTTTTGGTTTGCTCCTGATTTACGTCATTCATGGGTTTTATGCAAATTGACGGTATTGCTCATTTATAGTAAAAAAGATAATATTACAGAACAAAAGAATAAATACAGCCGCCGCCGTTTAGCGTTTTACAACATTAAACGGCGGCGGATTTACGTTCGGAGCTAAGGAACTGTCCTGAAGCGTTATCCTATTATTGTCGGTATGATTTGTAAATTTTTCGTTCAGACTATTGCAAATCTAACTGTAATGGTGTATACTTTATTTGATATGTTTACAATAATTGATACATAATAGGGAAAGTTGAAAAATGGAGATCAGACCTTTTGAAAAGAAAATCTGGCTCGCCTCCCCGACGATGCACGGCGACGAGCTTAAATGGATACACGACGCATTCAACAAAAACTGGATAACCACCGCCGGTGAAAACATCGACGAGATAGAGCGCCAATTGTCGGAGTTTGTCGGGACTGAACACGCCGTTGCTCTTTCGTGCGGGACTGCCGCACTTCATTTGGCTATACGCCTGGCGGGCGAGAAACTGTACGGCGTTCCAAAAGCCAATCACGGAGCGCTGGAAGGACAGAAGGTGTTCGCCTCAGACATGACCTTCGACGCTACCGTGAACCCTATCAGCTACGAAGGCGGCAAGCCGATATTTATTGACACCGAACGCGATACATGGAATATGGATCCGGCGGCTCTTGAAAAGGCTTTTGAGCTGTACCCCGATGTCAAACTTGTTGTCGTTGCGCATTTGTACGGCACTCCCGCAAAGATAGATCAGATAAGAGCTGTCGCCGACAGACACGGCGCTCTGATAGTAGAGGACGCTGCGGAAAGTCTCGGCGCGGAGTATAAAGGCAGACAGACAGGCTCCTTCGGCGATTACAATATCATCAGCTTTAACGGCAACAAGATCATTACCGGGAGCGCCGGAGGTATGCTGTTCTGCAACTCGGAGGAGGACGCAGAAAAAATACGCAAATGGTCAACGCAGAGCCGCGAATCCGCGCCCTGGTACGAGCATGAGGAGCTTGGCTACAACGCCCGTATGTCGAACCTTATCGCGGGGGTTATAAGGGGCGGTCTGCCGTATCTCAGCGACCATATCGCGAGAAAGGCTCATATTTACAACAAGTATAAAGAGGGCTTGAAGGGGCTGCCTGTAACGCTCAATCCTTTTGATGAGGAAAATTCACGACCGAATTTTTGGCTGTCCTGTATGCTGATAGACGAGAACGCCATGTGCAGGCAAGTCAGAAACAGCCGCGAGGCAACGTATGTTCACGAAAGCGGCAAAAGCTGCCCGACAGAAATACTTGAAACGCTTGCGAAATATAACGCTGAGGGCAGACCTATTTGGAAGCCTATGCATATGCAGCCGATATACAAAAGCAACAAATTTATTACCTTGCAGGAAAATGGCAGCATTGATGTCGGAGCGGATATTTTCAACAGAGGACTGTGTCTGCCGTCCGATATTAATATGACCAACGAGGAACAGGATATTATTATTCAGATCATTAAAAATTGTTTTGAATACTAATAAGCCTGCGAATACCGCAAAACAAGGGCATAAACGGGGTTCAGCGCACGGGTGCCGGATCCCGTTTATGCCCTCACTTTGGTTTTTATTGCTCATTCTCTTCCTCGTTCGCGATCATCTTACTGTATTCATCGACATCATAAATCTTATTGATCTTTCCGTCCGAAATGTCGCAGAAAAGTATATCCGAACAATATTCGTCGCCGCGCTGATCTTCAATAGCTACCCCAACTATATAGGTACTGTCTTTCAGCGCTTTTCTTGTTATCATCGTCTTATCGGTACATTTTACCGCCTTGCCTTCGATCTCGCTTGTATTCACCGCATCAGCGATCGCAGCCTCATATACTGGTACTATCTTCGAGTTAGCGATAGTCTCGGAATTTACCTTCATATTGATAAAGTAGTATTCGTCGTCCTCCGGCGTAAAAGGCTTTGTTCCGTTTATCGTAAAGTCTCCTGTGCTTCGGTCGCAGGAAAACATCAGATACACAGGCACGCCGTCCTTCAATACCTTTGCACGGTATTCCACCGACGACGCAGTGGAGCTTACTATCTCGGGCGCAAGCGGCTGATCTTCAAGACATATCCATTTGCCGTCATACTTACTTGAGGTTATGTTTCCCTCGCCGTCCATTTCGGCAAGCTCGTCAATTCCGTAATACACAACCTTTTCAAAATCATCGCTGATCGACGCTTGGAGAATGTAGTATGAGGTTATCATATCCTTTATTCCCGGGTCTGCGGAAACGGTAAACTTATCGCCGTTTATCACGGGAACGGCTTTTGTAAACTTGTCAAACAGCGAGGTATTGAGAGTCTGCGGTTCGCGGTCGGTCATCGAACGTACATATTCCTTCATTTCGTCCGTAAGACAGCCCGCCGTCTTGTAAAAATACAGCGCACTTACGCTTTTGTCATCGCAGATCTCAAAGACATATTCAAGCAGCTTCATTGTGCCGCGATATGAATTAATAAACGCGGGAAGATATATCGAAACGCCCGTCGAAGCGGCAAGACTGCCGTTTTGGCGGTGATACATGACCGTTTCTTCGAGCAGACGGCTTATCTCCTCACATTCTGCCGGATACGAACTTTTAAGATTATCAGCGTAATTTCCGAGATCGACAAGATTATAGATATTATATCCCGAACTGCCAAAACAGGTCGATTTGTTTCCTGCACGACCTATCTCTGCCAGAACGCCGATATTATCAACCGAATCTATAAGCTGTTTTTTCGCGAGGGTGCAGTAAGCGTTGTACAGCTCGGCACCTTTTTTGGCATCTATCAGGCTCATTGTAACATCATCGGGCGCTATGTCGGTATTTTTCAAATGTACGTTATCCTTCATATAGAAATCGGTATAGTTATCGACGATCATTCTCGCCGCCTGTGCGGGATTTGTCTCGGGGTGTTCGGACAGCTCGTTGAGCCAGGGAGTATAATGCCAGCCGTTGTTAGGCTCAGTCTCCTCACTCAGCACATAATAATCCGCAAAGCCTTCGAGCGAGTGCATCACATCGAGATTACCCATAAGACAGGCATCGAAACCGATTATGTCAAGCGGCGGAGAATCAGGGTCAGCCCCGTAAGCCTTTGTCAAAGCGCTCCGTATATCTTTGAGGGAAAGATGTCCGCCGAATATATTGTCAAAGCCGTAGCCGAAAACTCCGCCGCCGTGATTCCAAAGCACAAGAACGGTATGATCGGCGGGGTGATTCTCCTTGCAGTAGCTCAGGAAATCCGCGAGGGTGTCGGGGTCGGAGGAACGGCGGATAGGAAGATTCTGTTCCTCTGTAATAACGCCGTTCGAACAACAGAAACGCTGTGTTCTGTTTGGGTTTACCATTTTGTAATTCCATTTGCGAGCGCCGCACGTTTCGATAACTACCGACAGCTTTCCCTGCTTGTCCTCTACGAACATCTCTTCAAAGTCTACCGTCGCCGCGCCGTGCGTATCTTCTGTGTATTCTCTCGGAGCGGGGGCAGCAGTCGCTATATAGTCCTTCGGCTCATAAAGAAACATCGGAGGCGTAAGTCCGTTCTTTTCAAGCACGGTCAGGTAATTATCAAGCAGAGCGGAGCTTTGCTCCTGCGCCAGTTCGTTCTGCTCTTCCATTTGTTTTTTGGAGGTCGCCCTTACAAGATCGGAAAGGCTGTCCTGCCTTAAATCTTCAAGGTCGGCACCAAGAAGATAGATATATACCGCCCATGTGTCCTCCGCATTACCTGCGGGAAGAGCGTCTATTTTAGCGCCGCCCTCTTCATCGAGCGGGCTGAACGCATATATTTCTTCCTTGCTTACAGGGTCGTCCATTGAACTGAAAGCTATCCCCATTTTGATATACGGTTTCATACGTTCGATGAAGATCGCGCCGCCGACGATGACCGCCAGGACAGACAGCACCGCCAGTACCCGCAACAGATACAGTTTTGTAAATCTCACTATCAACGGAGCGTCGCGGTAATAGCTTATAAGCTCGGCACGGCGTTCCTTTTTCTTTTCCTTCCAGCGAGCCTTACGTTCACGCTTTGCCTGTTTCTTTTCGGCGCGTGTCGGACGAGCTTTTTCTTTTGCGGGAGCCGAAGCGTCGGCAATGTCGGTCGGTGCGGGAGATCCCTCATTTTCAGCGGGAACGACCGTGTTTTCCTTTGAAGCAGGCTCTGTTTTCATACAATACCTCCATTCCGTTAAACTTAGAAAACTAACAAAAAACGCAAAGTGAGGGCGGACACGGGCGCTGAACCCGGTGTCCGCCCTCACTTTGCGATTTCGATGGCTTTGCGCATAGTCATTTCGGCTTGCGTGCGTTGGCAAGCATCAGCTTGATTCGATTCTCCTGATTTACCTTCGTCGCGCCCGGGTCATAGTCAATAGCTACAATATTCGCGTTCGGATAAGCCTCCTTAATAACACGGCTCATACCCTTCGCCACAATATGATTAGGCAAACACCCGAAAGGCTGTGCACAAATAATATTCTCGGTGCCGCTCTCGGCAAGCGCCGCCATTTCCGCAGTAATAAGCCAACCCTCGCCCATTTTCACGCCCTGATTCATATACTTATCGGCGGCGGCGCGGAGATGTTCAAAATCATGCGGCGGATAAAACTCGCCCTGTTCCTCGATCATGCGTATCTGCTCCTTCTGGAACCGATACAGCACATCATAGCCTATCATGTAAGCGTAGGTGCGGGCGGTCTTTTTATCGTAAAGTCCCGCATCGTTTATAAGGTCTGACGCGCAGTAAAGCACGAAATCGAGCAGTCCGGGAACGTTAGGCTCGCAGCCCTCCGAAAGCAGAAAGCTGTTCAGATCGTTATTAGCAAGCGGCGAATACTTAACGTATATCTCGCCCACGATACCGACGCGGGGCTTCTTTTCCTTACGGCGCGGCAGCGCGGCAAAGTCTTTCAGCATTGCGGCGTAGATACGCTTGGTCGCCATAAACCGCGTTTTGTCCGCCATTAGCTTGCCCAAACGATGCTCCCAGCGGGCAAGAAGCTCGTCGGTGCTGTTTTTCTCGATCTCGTATGGCTTGCACTGATTATATAACAGCATAAGCATATCGCCGTAAAGCACGCTGTAAATAAGCCGCGTGATTATCGGTATCGTCATCGGGAACGCGGGGTTCGGCTCCAGTCCGCTGAAATTGAGCGAGATGACAGGCACCTGCGGGAACTCGGTAGCTATCGCCTTGCGTATCAGGTAGATATAATTCGAGGCACGGCAGCCGCCGCCGGTCTGCGAGATCAGCAGCGCTACCTTGTTTACATCGTACCGCCCGCTTTTAAGCGCCTCCATGAACTGACCGATGACGAGCAGCGCGGGATAACAGGTATCATTATGAGTGTTCTTTAACCCCTCGTCGATGACAACGCGCTCGCGGTTGGTGAGCAGCTCCATTTTGAAGCCGAAGTTCGCGTATGCCTTGATTATCAGGTTAAAATGTATCGGCAGCATATCGGGGACGAGTATGGTATAATCGTCCTTCATGTCCTCAGTAAACGTGGTTCGTGCCACGCGGTCGGAATACTGTTTCTGCGGAGTTTTGCTCATCTGCGGGTCACGCTCCTTTTGTGAACTGATGTTTCCTTTTCTTCCAATGCGGCGGCAAGCGAACGAAGCCTTATCTTAGCCGCGCCGAGATTCGTTATCTCGTCGATTTTCAACTGCGTGTACAGCTTGCCTTTTTCTTCCAAAATTGCCCGTACCTCGTCGGTAGTTACCGCGTCGATACCGCAGCCGAACGAAACGAGCTGCACAAGCTGCATATCCTCGTTGCGGCAGACGTACTCGGCGGCGCGGTAGAGCCTTGCATGATACGTCCATTGGTTGAGAACGTCAAGCGGCGGTGCGTCCACCAGCGAAGCCACGCTGTCCTCAGTAACAACCGCAAAGCCCAGCGAGGTCATCAGCTTGTGTATACCGTGATTTATCTCGCGGTCGATGTGGTACGGTCTGCCCGCAAGGACGATAATTTTCTGACCGTTCTCACGCGCCGAACGAATAATTTCGAGCGCCTTCTGCTCGTTCTCCTTTTTATAGCGCAGCTGCTCCGAGTAAGCGGCGTTCAGCAGCGCCATTACCTGCTTTGCCGTCACGCCGTAAGCCGCAAGCGCCTTTGCCATATTGCGTGCGGTGTTTTTCTTGTAATTTATGTCAATATACGGCGCTATGAAATTGCCGTCGTTAAGCTCGGGGATATTGGCTTTAAGCAGCTCGGGATAATAGGCGACAACGGGGCAGTTGTAGTGGTTGTCCATTTGCCCCTCGTCGATGTTGTAGCTCATGCAGGGGTAGAAAATGAAGTCCACGCCCTTTTCAAGCAGGTCGATTATATGCCCGTGAGCCAGCTTTGCAGGATAGCAAACCGTGTCGGAAGGGATAGTGTGCTGACCCTTGTAATAAGTATCGCGGGTAGATTCCTCCGAAAGCACGACCTCGAACCCGAGACCTGTGAAAAGCGTATGGAAAAACGGCAGCATATCGTAGTAGCTAAGACACATCGGCAGACCGACCTTAGCGCGGGGCGTACCCTTCGGCTTAATGCCGCCGTAGGAGAACAGCTTTTCGCGCTTGTACTCGAACATATTTTCGAGCTTGTTTTCGAGCTTGATTCCCGCGCCGCGTTCGCAGCGGTTGCCGGAAATATAGCGCCTGCCGTCGTTGAAGCGGATTATCGTCAGATTGCAGTGCGCGGTACAGCCCTTGCATTGCGCCTGCGTGGAATTATAAGCGAAATCGTGCAGCTGCTCCAGATCAAGCACACCGGAGATACTGTCCGAATTTTGGGACTTGTCCATAGCGAACAGCGCACAGCCGAACGCACCCATAAGCCCCGCGATTGCCGGGCGGATAACGTTCCTGCCAAGCTCCATTTCGAAGGAGCGCAGAACTGCATCGTTTAAGAAAGTACCGCCCTGAACGACAATATTTCTGCCAAGCTCGTCGATTGATTTTGCGCGGATAACCTTGTAAACGGCGTTCTTGATTATCGACGACGAAAGCCCCGCCGATATGTCCTCGACCGAAGCGCCGTCCTTCTGCGCCTGCTTTACGGAGCTGTTCATGAACACGGTGCAGCGCGAACCAAGCTCAACGGGAGCCTTTGCGAACAGACCGAGATTGGCAAAGTCTGCTATCTCGTAGCCCATTGCCTGCGCAAAGGTCTGAATAAACGAGCCGCAGCCCGACGAACACGCCTCGTTCAGCATAATGCTGTCGATAGCATGGTTTTTTATCTTAAAGCACTTGATGTCCTGACCGCCGATGTCGATGATAAAATCAACGTCGGGGCAGAAAAACTCCGCTGCCTTGTAATGCGCGACCGTCTCAACGATGCCGTAATCAATGCCGAGACCCGACTTGATAAGCTCCTCGCCGTAGCCCGTGACCGCCGAAGCCTTTATCCGCATTTTGGGATTCGCAAGGCGGTAAATTTCTTCAAGCTGCGAAGCAATGATGTCGAGCGGCTGACCCTTGCTCGAACAATAATGCTGATAAAGCAGTCCGCCGTCAGGCGTGATAAGCACGAGCTTTGTGGTCGTCGAGCCTGCGTCCACACCGAGATAAGCGTCACCCTCGTAAGTGCGAATGTCGGCATATTTCAGGTCGGACTGCTGATGACGGTGAGTGAACTCAACGTACTCGGCGCGGTCGTGGAAAAGCGGCTTGCCTGTCACGATGCTGTCGCCCGTTTTGGCGTTCACGATCTTGTCAAGCGTTTCGGCGATAGTCATCGGCTTTGAAAGCTCGTTGGCACGGAGAGCGCAGCCGTAAGCCATAAAGCACGGCGCAAGCTCGGGGAAACGTGCGTGTTCCCCGTCAAGCCCGAGCGTATCGGTGAAAGCCCTGCGCAGCCCCTTCAGGAAAGAAAGCGGTCCGCCCAGAAACAGCACCTTGCCCTCGATACGTCTGCCCTGCGCCAGCCCCGAAACGGTCTGATCGACGACCGCCTGAAAAATCGACGCGGCTATGTCCTCTTTCTTAGCACCCTGATTGAGAAGCGGCTGAATATCCGACTTTGCGAAAACGCCGCAGCGCGAGGCGATCGGGTAAAGGCGGGTGCTTTTAAGCGACATTTCGTCAAGCTGATCGGCGGTAACTCCAAGCAGCTGCGCCATCTGGTCGATAAAAGCTCCGGTTCCGCCCGCGCAGGAGCCGTTCATGCGCTGCTCAACGCCGCCTGTGAGGAAGATTATCTTCGCGTCCTCGCCGCCCAGCTCCACGACCACATCAGTATCGGGATACATCTTATTTACGGCGACAAACGCGGAATAGACCTCCTGCACGAACTCTATCCCCGCCGCTTGAGCGATGCCCAGCCCGGCGGAGCCTGTGATAGCGGTGCGGAACGTAGTGTCTGGAAATTTCTCGCTGATGATACCGAGCTGCTCCGCGACGGTCTCGCGCACCTTAGAGAAATGCCTTTCGTATTTAGTATATATGATCTCGCCGTTTTTAAGTATAACGGTCTTTACGGTAGTCGAACCGACATCTATCCCGAGATCAAGTATCTCATTCATACTCGACTTTCCTTTCTTTCTGCATTTTCGTATTTTTACATATCAGTATTTATTATATCATAAAAAAAACGAAAATGCAAGCCCCAACCCATAAATAACGGATTTTTGGGACTTATTCGACAAATTGACCGACTTTTTCCGCGACAAAAAAATGCCCTGCGGACAAATAACTCCGCAGGGCATGAAATAATATCAGATTTTCAAACCGTCAGGCACCGATGCGCGGGGATTCCTTCGAACGGGTGATCTCCGGCTCCTTATCGCCGCGAACAGTTTCTCCGGTTATAGTAATGCTTGTTATCAGCTTATCGGAAGGCGCGTCAAACATTACCGGCGTAAGCGTGCGCTCAACGATAGCTCTCAGACCGCGTGCGCCCGTTTTCTGCTCGATAGCCATTTTGGCGATCTCGTGCTTTGCCTCTTCCGTGACATTAAGCTCGATGCCGTCAAGGTCAAATAGCTTCTTGTACTGCCTGATAAGCGCATTCTTAGGCTCGGTGAGGATCTTTGTCAGCGCGTTCTCGTCAAGCTCTTCAAGCACAGTGATAACGGGAAGTCTGCCGACAAGCTCGGGAACGATGCCGAACTTCACAAGATCATGAGGAACGACCTTCTTCATAACGTCGGATTCCTCGCGCTTCTTTTCGATCTTTGCGCCAAAGCCCATTGACGAGGACTCGGTGCGGCGCTTTATCACAGCGTCAAGACCTTCGAATGCACCGCCGCAAATAAACAGGATATTTTTGGTATCTATCTGGATGAACTCCTGATGCGGGTGTTTTCTGCCGCCCTGCGGAGGAACATTCGATACCGTACCCTCGACGATCTTAAGCAGCGCCTGCTGTACGCCCTCGCCGCTGACATCTCGGGTTATCGAAACATTCTCGCTCTTGCGGGCGATCTTGTCGATCTCATCGATATAGATAATGCCATGCTCTGCCGCTTCGACATCGAAATCAGCCGCCTGAATAAGCCTTGTCAGAACGTTCTCAACATCATCGCCGACATAGCCTGCTTCGGTAAGCGTGGTAGCGTCGGCAATAGCAAACGGAACGTTCAGAAGCCTTGCAAGGGTCTGTGCCAGAAGTGTCTTGCCCGTACCGGTGGGACCCAGCAGCAGGACGTTACTTTTCTGAAGCTCAACGTTGTTATCGTCGTCGTCGAGCGTGAGTATTCTCTTGTAATGATTGTAAACTGCAACGGAAAGCGCGATCTTCGCCTGCTCCTGACCGATCACATATTCATCAAGAACCTTTTTGATCTCGGCAGGGGTGCGCATGGTTATTCCGTTATCTATATCCAGCTCGGTGGAAATATCGGTATTTCCGCCCTCCTCGTTCTGCTGCATGAGCAGATTGTAGCAGAGCATAACGCACTCGTCGCAGATGTGGTTATTGTCTGCGGAAAAAACGTATTTTACCTTAGTCTCGGGCTTTCCGCAGAAATTACATCTCTTGTAAAAATCGTTAGCCATAAACAAATATCAATCCTTAAAATTTATCTGTGAGCGATTACCTTATCTATCAGACCATATTCCATAGCCTGCTGTGCGGTAAGGAAGTTATCGCGCTCGGTGTCAATATTGATCTGCTCGATGCTCTTGCCGGTGTTCTGCGCAAGAATGGTATTGAGCTTTTCCCTTGTTCTGACAAGGTGATCGGAGTGTATCTTAATATCGGTACACTGACCGCTCAGACCGCCGCCGATAAGCGGCTGGTGGATCATTATCTCGCTGTTCGGGAGAGCAAAGCGCTTGCCCTTAGCTCCGCTTGAAAGCAGGAACGCACCCATTGACGCTGCCATACCGATGCAGATAGTGGATACATCACATCTGATATACTGCATGGTATCGTATATCGCCATGCCCGAAGTGATCGAACCGCCCGGGCTGTTGATATAAAGGTCAATATCCTTTTCGGGATCCTGTCCTTCAAGATAAAGCAGCTGCGCGATAACAAGGCTCGCCGTAGCGTCGTTTACCTCGTCGCTGAGCATTACTATTCTGTCGTTGAGAAGACGCGAAAAAATATCATAGCTGCGTTCTCCCCTGCCGGTCTGTTCAATAACGTAAGGCACCAGTGCCATAGTCAATACCTCCTGCTCTATATTCTGACATTTTCCGTGTTTTGCAGATACAAGCATTCCGCCCGGCGCTTGCAGATGATAAGCAGATCATCTGCCTGTCTTGGTTTTTCAGCGGCACGGGCGAAAAATCCTTATGTTTTAAGCTGTATCAGCTTACTTGATAACTGCGGTATCCTTGACGAGCTGTACTGCCTTGCCGACAAGAACGTCCATCTTTACAGCGGAAAAATCAAGAGAATTTTTCACTCTGTTGATGTCAACATGGTAGGTGTCGGCAAGTCTCTGATACTCTGCCTCTACCTCTTCGTCAGCGGCTTCGATATTCTCGTTCTTAACGATCTGCTCAAGGGCAAGTCTCAGGTCTACCTGCTTCTTAGCCTGCTCCTCATAGGTTCTCTTGGCGCTTTCAAGCGACTGTCCGATAAATTTGAAGTACTGCTCGATAGAGATGCCCTGCGGTTCAACGCGGCTTCTCAGATCCTGCAGCATCTCGTTTACGCGCTCGTCATACATAACTGTGGGAACCTCTGCCTGCATTTTCTCCATAACGGTATCAAGCAGCTTGTTCTCAACTTCGGTATCAGCTCTCTTTTCGGCAGCCTCTTCCATTTTCTTTCTGAGGTCGTTCTTGTACTCTTCTACGGTCTCGAACTCGGTGGAGTCCTTGATAAGCTCGTCGTCAAGAGCGGGAACCTCCTTGAGCTTTATCTCGTGGAGCTTGATCTTAAATACAGCGGGAGCGCCCTTAAGATCGTCTA
Source organism: uncultured Ruminococcus sp. (assembly GCA_902776945.1). Classification (GTDB taxonomy): domain Bacteria; phylum Bacillota; class Clostridia; order Oscillospirales; family Ruminococcaceae; genus YE71. The sequence continues at coordinate 6,110 of CACYSH010000020.1, read as the reverse complement.
CCTGATAATCGTCGGGGAAAGTAACGTTGATCTCGAACTCCTCGCCGGCATTGCGACCGACGATCTGATCCTCAAATCCGGGGATAAACTGACCGCTGCCAAGCTCCAGCTCAAATTCCTCAGCCTCGCCGCCTTCGAAGGGAACGTCGTCCTTGTAGCCCTTGAAGTCGATCTTTACGGTATCGCCGATCTGAGCCGATCTGTCGTCAACGGTAACAAGTCTGCTGTTTTTTTCGCAGAGATTGTTAGCTCTCTTATCTACGTCTTCGTCGGTAACAGCGTCAACGACTCTCTCTACCTCGATGCCCTTGTAGCCGTCAATGGTAACAGCAGGCTTAACGATGCAGACTGCTCTCATTGCAACGCCGTTTTCTCTCGATACCTCAGTAACCTCTACCTCGGGCTGAGTAACGATCTCGATGCCAGCCTCTTTGATAGCGTCGTTAAGGTATCTGCCGCCTACCGCGTTTACAGCGTCCTCGAAGAAGAAATTATCGCCGTATTCCTTCTCGATTACCTTGCGGGGAGCCTTGCCCCTGCGGAAGCCGGGAACAGCGAAACGATTTCTTGTTCTCAGATAAACATCGTTGATGGCTTTATCAAAATCAGCCGCAGAGATCTCTATCTGAAGCTCGACCTTGTTGGTCTCAACGTTATTTACACTTTTTAAACTCATTTTTGATTCCTCCAAACAAAATATATCTGAATAATTATATCATACTTTTATATAGATTTCCAGTCTTTTTTCTATTCTTTGGTGCTTTGCACAAGATAACTTATATCAAGCGGGTCAAATTGTAGATAATCACTTGATACCAAATGATAATTAATGCCGTCCTTTTCGCCTTTAAAAGCGTAGGAATGCTTCATTTTACCATGAATATGCCCGTAAAAGCATTCGGTTATACCGTGTCTTTTAAGCACATCAATAATAGGCTCGTTCATCGAGCTTATGAATATCGGCGGATAATGCAGGAAAACAACGGGTTTAAGTCCCTTTGCCTCCGCCGCGCAAAGCGACGCTTCCAGCCTGCCCGCCTCTCTTGCAAGCACCGTTTCGTCCGCCTGCTCGCCGCTCTCGCTAACCCAGCCGCGTGTGCCGCATATCCCGAGACCCTCGTATTCTTCGCAGCTGTTGAAGATTATCGCAACGCTTTTTATATCGTTCTGCTCAAAAAAATCGTTGACCTTTTTGGCAGTTCCCCACCACAGGTCGTGATTCCCCTTGATAAGCAGCTTGCGGCCGTTCAGCCTTTCGAGAAACCTGAAATCCGGCAGCGATTCCTCGATCTTCAGCGCCCAGCAAAGGTCGCCGGGAATAACCACCGTGTCCTCCGGCTTGATCTTTCGCTGCCAGTTGTATTCAAGCCGCTCAACATAGTTATCCCAGCCGCCGAAAATATCCATAGGCTTGTTTACGCCCAGCGGCAGGTGAAGATCGGCGATAACATATAAAGACATGGAAAATCCTCCGTTCCGCTGTATATTTCCTTCTCAACAGCGCATACTACTATCAAGCCAATGTGAAAGGAGAGATCAACATGAACGAACACCGCAAGAGAGTAAGCTGCAATGTCGAGAGCTGCGCCTACAATTGCGACGGAAGCAGCTGCAACGCCGACAAGATCGACGTAAGCCGCACCTGCGCCTCCCCCGACTGCTGCGACGAAACGGAATGCGCGACCTTCAAGCCGAGAGACTAAGCACCGCGCAAACGCCCTGCCGAAAAGCGGGGCGTTTTTTTTGCGGAATGCAGGCTTACTTTATGCCAAGGGAGGAGAAAACGAACTCCTTCATTTCGGTCTTGTCGATAACCTTGTCAAAGCGAACTGCCTTGTCTTTAAGAGCCGCAAGCGACGCGGGAACAGCGAGCTTAGAAACCTCTGCCAGCTTGTCCACGAGCGTAAACTCGTCCGCGTCGGTATCAACGCCGATCGCAGAAAGAACCGAGCCGCTGAACTTGTAGGGGCTGGCGGTAGAGGCGATAATGGTCTTGGTCTCGTCGCCGGTAGCCGCCTTGTAGTCCTCGTATACCTTTACTGCAACGGCGGTGTGCGTGTCGCAGGTGTAGGAATACTTATCGTAGATCTGCTTTATGGTAGCCTTTGTCTGAGCATCGTCACAGAAGCCAGCGCAGAACTCGTCGGCGAGCTTTGCCTTTACCTCGTCGGAAACCTCGTATCTGCCCTCGCTTGCGAGCTTGCCGAACCACTCATTGATCTGCGCGTCGTTCTCGCCGGTCAGCATATAGAGAAGTCTTTCAAGGTTCGAGGAGATAAGAATATCCATAGAAGGCGAAATGGTCGCGTGGAAGGCTCTGTTTCTGTCATAAACGCCCGTCTTGATGAAATCGGTCAGCACGTTGTTGGCGTTCGAAGCGCATATCAGCTTATTAACAGGTATTCCCATGTGCTTTGCATAGTAGCCCGCAAGGATATTGCCGAAATTGCCAGTAGGAACGACAATATTGATCTTGTCGCCGAGCTTTATCTCGCCGTCCGCCACAAGCTGCGCATAGGACGAAACATAGTAGATGATCTGCGGCGCAAGTCTGCCCCAGTTAATGGAGTTAGCCGAAGAGAACATCATGCCGTTTTTGTCAAGCTCCGCCGCTATCTCAGCATTGGTGAAAATAGCCTTAACGCCGTTCTGCGCGTCGTCGAAATTGCCCTTGATAGCGCAAACGCCGACATTCGCGCCCTCCTGCGTGGTCATCTGCTTTTTCTGCATTGCCGAAACGCCGTCGTCGGGATAGAATACCATGATAGAGGTGCCGGGAACGTCCTTGAAGCCTTCAAGAGCCGCTTTGCCGGTGTCGCCCGACGTAGCAACAAGGATAACAACCTTTTTGTCGGTGCCGAGCTTCTTCATCGAGGTAGTCAGCAGATAAGGCAGTATCTGGAGCGCCATATCCTTGAAAGCGCAGGTCGGACCGTGCCACAGCTCAAGCATATAGGTGCCGTCGAAAAGGTGCGCCAGCTCCGCGATATTGTCGGAATCGAACGCCTTTGAGGTATAGGCGTTATCAACGCAGTAAGCTATCTCCGCTTCGGTAAAATCGGTAAGGAACCTGCCGAAAACGAACTTTGCCCTTGCGCGGTAATCCATGCTGCCGAGAGCCTTAATATCGTCAAGGGAAATCGAGGGGATCTCGGAAGGAACGAACAGTCCGCCGTCCTTTGAGATACCCTGTGCGATAGCCTGAGCCGAATCCACTCTTACCGAGCTGTTTCTTGTACTTTTGTAATACATAACAAATCACCTTTCCTACTTTTCATATCAAAAGACCGCAGTTTGCGGTCACTGTATGCAGATCAATATTAATAATGAGTGTCGGAAGCGTCAAAGGCAGCCTTGTAATAGCTCGCGTTCGTAACCTTGCCGTTTTCGAGCGTTACCGCGCAGACATCGAATCTGCCGCCTATCTCGCCGTACTTTTCGCGGTAATCGAGCATATACATTTCCGCCGCACGGATAATAAGCTGCCGCTTTTTGGGAGTGACCGCCTGTTCGCCGGAGACCATTGCTCCCCCGCGGCGCGTTTTGACCTCGACAAAGCAGAGCGTATCGTCCTTTTTGGCGATAATGTCTATCTCGCCGCCGCGCACGGTATAGTTTCTTTCAAGAATCTCATAGCCGCGTGAAGCAAGAAATCCCGCAACGGCTTCCTCGCCGATGTCGCCTGTTATTCGCCTGTTTTTCCGGCTGACTTTTTCTTCTTTTTTTTTAGAAACGACGGTCGGTGAATCTCGCACGGACCGTACTTTTCAAGCATTTCGTAATGGAGCTTTGTTCCGTAGCCCTTGTGCTTTTCAAAGAGGTACTGCGGATATTTCCGCGCCATTTCTTCCATATATCTGTCCCTTGCGACCTTCGCAAGTATTGAAGCCGCCGCGATAGAAGCGCTTTTCGCATCGCCCTTAATCACAAACTGCACGGGGCAGTCCACAGGCGGCAGCTTGTTTCCGTCGGCAAGAACCAAATCTGGCGTAACGCCCAAGCCGTCAACAGCGCGTTTCATCGCAAGCATGGCGCAGTTCAAGATATTGAGCTTTTCGATCTCCTCGACCGAAGCCGTCGCGATCGCCCAGTAAAGCGCCTTTTCCTTTATCTCGTCAAAAAGCAGGTCGCGCTTTTTCGCGGTCAGCTTTTTGCTGTCGTTAAGCCCTTCTATCACAGTATCGGGCTTTAGTATAACAGCCGCCGCGTAAACGTCGCCCGCGAGGGGACCTCTGCCCGCCTCGTCCGTGCCGCAAAGCAGCGGATAATCCTTGTAATACTGCTTGTCAAAATCGTTCAGACTAAGCTGATACGTCAGTAATTCCTCGCTCATTTCGGTCTCTCCAGACTTATTCTTCCGAGCTTGCCGCCGCGAAATTCGTCAAGCACGGCAGCCGCTGCGCGTTCGGTGTTTATCTCGCCGCCCGACACAAGAAATCCGCGCTTTCTGCCGATTCGTTCAAGCAGCTCAAACCCTGCGGCACAGCCTGACATCTCGTCGTTTTCGGGCAGCTCGTCAAGCGAAATGCCGTATCTTTCCGTAAGCGCACCGGGATAATCGGCGCAAAGCAGCTCCAGCAGGCGGCAGGCAAGGTATTCCGAATCAAGAATATCGTCCTTGACAGCGCCCGTAAAAGCAAGACGCTCACCGACCGTTTTATCCTCGAATTTAGGCCACAAAACGCCGGGCATATCGAGCAGCTCGGTGCTGTCGTCGAGAGTTACCCACTGCTTCCCGCGTGTCACGCCGGGTCTGTCCTCGACCTTCGCACGCTTTGAACCCGCAAGCCTGTTGATAAACGAGGATTTACCGACATTCGGGATACCCACGATCATCATTCTTATGGGTCTGCCGTGCATACCTTTCTGCTCCCAGACGGCGACCTGCTCCGCCATTAATTCTTTGAGCGCCGTTTTGAAACGACTGATATTTTTGCCGCTGCGGCAGTCGGTAGGCACCGCGATAATGCCCTTTCGCTTGTAATAGTCCACCCACTGCGAGGTTATAGTCTCGTCAGCGGAATCTGCCTTGTTCAGCAGCAGCAGGCGCGGCTTTGCGCCGACAAGCCTGTCCATTTCGGGATTGCGGCTCGAATAGGGTATTCTCGCGTCGGTGATCTCGACCACCGCGTCAACGAGTTTCAGATTTGACTGCATTATCCTTCGGGTCTTAGCCATGTGACCCGGGAACCACTGTACGTTTGCCGCTCCGCTCATTTTTCCGCCTCCCGCGCTTTAAATTATGGTAAACAATTAATTTTTAGATTATAGACATTTATTGTAGGGGTACGCATTGAACGTCCGTGGTTTAGGTTCTTTGATAGCAAAGTCCATTTATTCCGACGTTTAAATCATACCGACTTTACCGGGCAGCTTGTTCCCGTCATCGTCCTTTCCGAGATAGAAACGGAACACCGCATGACCAAGAATATCCTCGCTGGGAATAAAACCAACGTCCCTCGAACGGCTGTCGTTCGAGCCGTTGCGATTATCGCCCATTGCAAAGACAGTTCCCTCCGGTACATTATATTTATATGTATTTTCCCCGATCTGATAAGTATAGTCAAAATATTCCTTATTCATCATCGGCGAAGCGGGGTCAAGATACGGTTCGTCGATGACCTCGCCGTTGACGGTAACGCTGTGAGTATCGTAATCCACGACCACCTCGTCGCCCGCCACGCCGATACAGCGCTTGATTATCGTTTTGTTAAGCCCGCGACTGTTGGCGACAATAATATCGCCGCGCTCGGGCGTATAATTGAAATGCGTGAGAATAAGCCGCTGCGAATTGTACAAAGTGGGGTTCATGGAGCCGCCGTCAACCACGACGGTACGGAACATGAAAATAAATATGAGCAGCACCATAAAGCTCGCAAACGCGAAGGATTCTATCCAGTCAAGAATTTCATCAAGAAGGTTGAACTTTTTCTCCTCGCCGGGATTTTTATTTTCTTCTTTTTCAGCAATATCCATTTCAAATGCCTCTTTTGTCTACTGAATTTTTCTTATAAAACGTACTTTCACAAGAAATCACACAAAATTATTATAACAAATTGCCTTTCAAAATGCAAGTATATTCACATATTTTTTACCTGCAAACGATAAAT
>CACYSH010000019.1 GCA_902776945.1 uncultured Ruminococcus sp. | reverse complement strand
TTTTATGTCTTTGCTTGACCTTCTTTATTACTTTTTCGAGTATCTCTCAAAGTAACTTCAAGGGTTTTCTTTTATTTGCTGTTCAATTTTCAAGATGCCTGCACAAACGCAAGCGTTTGTGCTGCAAGTTCGCTCCGCAAACTTGTTTTTATACAAAGGAGCTTTTCGCTCTCTTCATATCTTTGTTTTCCGTTCCTCGCTCGATTTTAGGTCTCGCTTGGAGCAGCTTAACTATTATATCACATTCAGTTCGTTTTGTCAAGTGTTTATTTTGTAAACTCTTTTTGAACTGTCTGTGAACACCTTTGAGATTTTTTATTCTCTTTCGGTGTTTTTGCTTTCATCTAACAGTCAGCTTAATCATTATATCACATTTAATTCTGTTTGTCAAGGGTTTATTTTGTAAACTCTTTGTGAACTAACTATGATTTTACAGCTTTTCAAGATGTCAGCTTATTTATTATACACTATTTATTCTCGTTTGTCAATTAAGATTTTTAAAATCTTTTATTAACTATTTATGAACCTTTAGTGTATTTCATATCCGAGACTACTTTCAACGCCTTTTCTTTAAGCGCTCTGTTCGTTTCTCTCAGACAGCTTAATTATTATACCATGTCTTTCTCGACTTGTCAACTCTTTTTTCGATATTTTTTTAATTTTGTATGATTTAACATTTTTCGAGCCTTTATCATCGCATAATATCGACATATTGTACCGTTTTTTTATTTCAAGTATAATTTTCCCGCTTTTGCACACACTTATTCTGAAAAAATCTTTACGAAACGAGGCATTAGTATGTTCAGTATTCGTTCCATGATCCGTGATTTCTCACTTCTTCTTCTCGCGATCTGCCTTTCGGCGCTGCTTGCCTTTACCTCTTTGGCATACCCCGAATCCTCCGAGACCCTTTCTTCTGTCGGCTCACGCGGCGCTGAGGTTCGCGCCGTTCAGCAAAAACTAAAGGAACGCGGTCTTTTCCACGAGGACATAACCGGATATTACGGCGAAAAGACCCGCGAGGCAGTCATCAAGTTCCAGAAACAGCGCGGCATTACTCCTACCGGGACTGCCGGACCGCTTACCCTCAAAGCGCTGGGGATAAGCGTCGGCAGCATTCCTCCCGCTACCGAATCGAATATCTATCTTTTGGCGAAGATAATCTCCGCCGAAGCCCGCGGCGAGCCGTACACGGGGCAGGTAGCCGTCGGAGCGGTCATTTTAAACCGCATTGAACACCCCTCCTTCCCCGACACGCTCTCGGGCGTTATCTATCAGAACGGGGCGTTTACAGCGGTCGTGGACGGTCAGATCAATCAGCCTATCTCCGACAGTGCCTATTCCGCCGCACGCGACGCTCTGAACGGCTGGGATCCCACCTACGGCTGCATATATTACTACAACCCCGCCAAGACCTCAAATTCGTTTATGTGGTCGCGCCCGGTCGTTATCACTATCGGCGATCACCGCTTCTGCACATGAAAAAAGCACGGTTGTCCTACCCGGATAACCGTGCTTTTCTCCACTTTCAATTAACGATTTATCTTCTGAATAACCCCTTTTTCTGGCTAATATTATTATCTTCCAACCATTTCTTTCTCATTTCATTATAATAATCTATATTTTCATCGTTGTAACCGATTCTCATGTTGTTGGCATAATTTGATAATTCCTCCAAAAAAGCCAATATTTTCTTATCACTCACAAAATTTGCACTAATCTCTTTGTCTTTTCTGGCAAAATCAAATTTAAGTGACTTATTGTAACGAATAAATTCAAGCATATCCTCATGCTTGTAAACAATGTATAGTTCATCCAACGGCTGTATATCGGGATCGTTTTTAAATGAAATATATCTGTTCGAAACCATAACCTTAAGATTTTTATTATTTATAATAATATTTTTAAAATGTTCTTCCGCAATATTCAAAAGCTCGGGTCTCTTTTTCATCAGTCTTGACTTTTCGGGAACTGCTATATTCATTATATTTTTGACAATCAAAGGCAGACTTATTAATGAAACAATAATTACCAATCCCAATTGTTCACTTATAGGTATTTCAAAACACACAAATGCTGCGATTATCATACCGTCTATCAGCAGTATCGGAAATAATGATAATATTCCCTTTTTTCTTATTGTTTTCAACAAAATTTGCTTTCCGTTCATTTTTCTAAAATTTCCTTTCTAACCCAGATTTTATCAACAATATAATTATACTAATTTTTCAATTTTCAAATACGAATATATAATGAAAATATATTGATTTATTTACTATTTTAGAAAAATCCCGCAGACACTATGCCTGCGGGAACTGAAATGATTATCTATCTTCAGAAATCAATCTTGCCGTATGCGCCGGAACCTAAGTCCATATCGTCCTCCGGCTTGGGCTTTTTGTAGTTCTTCTCAAAGCTCGTGGTGATGTCGTAATGCGGCTTGGGCTTGTTGTAATGACCCTTTCTGTCGCCGCCGCGTCTGTTGCCTTTTCCGCCCTTGAAATCGCGGGGCTTCTTTTCGGTAGAGCTGATAACGACCTTTCTGTAAGGCTCCTCGCCCACCGACTTCGATGTAACACCCTCAACCTCCGAAACGGCAGCGTGTATAATGCGCCTTTCGTAGGGGTTCATCGGCTCCAGGGAATGAGTTCTTCCGCTCTTCTTGACGTTATTTGCCAGCTTATGGGCAAGCCTTTCAAGCTGTGCCTTCCGTCTTGCACGGAAACCGCAGCTGTCGGTGGTTATCCTGAAATACTCCCTGTCGATCCTGTTGCAGACAAGCGAAGAGAGATACTGCAAGGAATCAAGCAGCTCGCCCTTTTTGCCTATCATTTCGGAAAGACCGTCGGCGTTAAGCTCAATGATAATGCCGCCGTCGGACTCGGTGGGTACGGCACTGACGTTTTCAAGCCCCATGCCTTCAAGAATGCCCGTAATATAGTTCACGGCAGCCTCGGTCTTTGCGGTAAGCGCCTTGCTGTCAATGGGCGCAGCGGGAGCCTCCGCAGGCTCTTCCTCAGTCTCAAACGCGGATACAGCGTCTTCCTTAACGGTCTGAACGGGTTTTTCAGGCTCCGCAGATACCGGGACGGGAGCAGGCGCGGGTCTGACCTCCTCTGGCGCTTTTGCAGGCTTTGCGGGCTTCCTGTCCTCGTCAGCCACCATTACCTTTATGGGCGGAACGCCGCTTTCCTTCGAAGGTACTGGCGCGGGTTCATACTCTGCCTGTACGCTTACGCTGGGCTTTCTGAAAAGCCCCTTTTTGACCTCTTCTATGACCGTAAAATTTATCTTGTCCACACTTACGCCGAAGCTCTCGGCTGCAAGAGCCTTAGCCTCCTCAACGGTAGGTGCTGTAAATCTCTCCTTCATTTATCTCAATCCTTTCTGCGCGGACTTTTCTGTAAACAAGCCCGCAAAACCGGCGATATTTTAGTTATGATCAGTCCTCGTGATATTCGTCGCCGTACTTCTCGGCGTATCTTTTTCTTGCTTCGTTCAGCTTCTGTCTGTTTGCTTCTTTCTGCTGTGACTTTGTTAATTTCTTGTCGTCGTTATCGTCATCGCCGTCATTATCGTCTTTTTTCTTCTTTTCGAGCTTAACCGCAGAGCTGCCCTTGTTCTGCTCGTTCTGAAGCTCAAGAGCCTTCTCGAACATCGAAGGACCCTTGTTTTTCTTGCGCTGCTTTGCCTTTTCTGCGTCCTTAGCCGCAAGCTCCCTGATCTTTTCGGGGGTATATACAATATTGAGAAAAAATACCTGCGCTACCGCGAACAATGAAGAGTATATCCAGTATATACCAAGTGCGCAGGGGAATTTAAAGCCTATCCACAATGAAAGCAGCGGGAACATGAGGAACATCATGAGCATCGAGCTTTGCATTTTCATTTCCGGATTGTGCTTTTTCTGGAAAACCTGTGAAATTATTGTTGTAATAAGCTGCAATACCGCAGACGCTATCGGTATCATCACCGTTGCATCGTTCGTAGCCGGTATCTTGCCGAGATCAAGCCCGAAAGCGGTATAATTGAACTTCTTTATCTCCTGCTGAACGTCGCTGTGCAGTATGCCCAGATATTTTCCGCCCGCCTTGTTATGGAAATTGAAAAACAATACCTCGGTGCCGTAGCGGTTCTGCATTATGTTTGCCGTGAATATGTTCTTGTCGGAGATGAACGTATCAAGCCCCTCGTTTTCCGCAAGCGCGGTCAGCGCCTTTTTCATGCTGTCGTCGCTGATAGCCGAAAGAACCTTTTTATCGTTCTTGTACTTGTCATCATCGGAATTTTTTATCTCGTTTACTTTTTCTTCGAGCTTATTGAATCTTTCGTCGCCCGTAAGACCCGCGAGTATATCATCAGCAGTTTCGCCGTCCTTATCTATCGCGGTGCTTATCGAATAAAGATTTCTGATAAGCTCCGAATCCGCCTCGATATTGTTCTTGTCCGCGTCGGTGATATAGGTCAGCGGCTTGTAAACTACGGGTATCATCGCGTAAAGAAGTATGATAGGTATAAGCGCGGGGAGACAGCTCGCCATAGGGTTGATGTTGTTCTCCGAGTAGAGCCTCATAGTCTCTTCGTTCAGCTTTTCCTGATTCTTGCCGTACTTTTGCTTTAGCTTTTCGAGCTCCGGCTGAATCTGCGTCATTCTCGCGGTGCTGCGCTGCTGCTTGATATTAAGGGGCAGCGTTATCAGCCTTGTGATTATCGTAAAAATCAGAAGAGCGATACCGTAATTTTTTACCAGCAGATAGCAGCCCTTCATGAGCCAGCCGAAGGGCATGGCAAGTATACCCATATTATATTTTCCTTTCCCTTAAGACGGCTTATTTTTCAGCGCCGTCCGCGCCCCGTTTAAAGCCGGGGGACATTTTTCCTTTTTCCTATTCCTTTTCTTCTCTTTTGTTTTCTTTTCTCAGGTTTTTCGGAACAAAATATATCCTTGTGATCTTATCGGGAACATGATCCACTCCGCCCATGCTCCACGGATTGCACCGCAGAAGTCTCCATACCGCAAGCACCGTACCCATAATGATACCGTGCTTCTGCACAGCCGTAACGGCGTATGCCGAGCAGCTCGGATAATACCTGCATCGCGGCGGCGTAAGAGGGCTTACAAATCTCTGATATATCCTTATCGGCAGCACGAACAGCCGCCTTATCGCCCTTGAAACAGCCTCAGCCGTCCTTCTTATCGGAGACATTGTTATCCTCCGCGTTCTCCCGTTTTGTCTCAGGAGAGCGGCGTTTCCTGTTCCTGCCGACAAACACCCCGTTCTCGTCGAACGAGCCGCTTATGTGTCTAAGAAGCCTGTGTGTAAAAAATTCCTCGATCTCCTGCGTTTTAAGTCCGTTTATCCCCGGACGAACGGCGAATACCAGATCGAACCCGATAGGAAATTTATCCTCGTTCAGCCGGTAGGCGGCGCGTATTATGCGCTTTGCCCTGTTACGGCAGACGGCGTTCCCTATCTTCTTCGAAACGCTGATCCCCACCCTGTTCTGTCCCAGATCGTTCGGCAGGTAGTAAGCAGTCAGAAAGGGTGCCGCGCAGAAGCCTCCGCTGCGGAAACATCTGTTAAAGACCTTATTATCCTTTAAAGCGAAAGAAAAAAGCATCGCACCTCTCCCGTTCCAAAAAGCCCACAAAAAAGAGAGACCCTATACCAAGGTCGTTTTCTCACCCGTTGCCCTGTGCGGCGCAAAGGCGGACATACCTCGGTATATGGTCACTGATCGTTCAGGTCGTAAGATCAGTAAGAAAGTCTTGCTCTGCCCTTAGCTCTTCTTCTTGCAAGAACCTTTCTTCCGTTCTTGGTAGACATTCTCTTCATAAAACCGTGAACCTTTTTCCTGGTAGCCTTCTTGGGCTGATAAGTTCTCTTCATTGCCATACCGAAATTCCCTCCTTCTCAAAAGTCGAATTCTATTATCTGCCCGACAGTAAGCGTCAAGCGTCATAATAAGCGTTTTCATTCGGGGAGACTGCCTGTCCGTCCAAAAATACAGACAAAAATCCCCTGCACTAAATCATTATACAATAAATAAGGCCGATTTGTCAACCTTGTTTACAATTTTTTTACATTTTAATACTGCATTTCGGGCGGAATATCGTCTTTTTCCTTATTTTCCGCGCTTTTTTTCATGAAAAAGCCCTCCGCCGCGACTTTGGCTTATTTTGTGAAACAGACAAATTATACACCGCCTTACAAAAAAATCGTTCTAAATTTTACACCTTTTATTAATGTATGGTACTTGCTTTTTTTTAAGAAATGTGATATAATGATTATGTGTTGATTTAAATAATCTTAAAGTCTTATCCGCGTAAGATTTTTCGGCGGAAAGCGGAATAAAAAACAGAAAGGTATGAGCCGCTATGGAGTCATTCAGCGATGTATTCGAGAACGTCTTGAAATATCTTTACGAACTTGACGGCGTGAGCGAGGTCGGATACAAGACCTGGCTCGCTACTCTGGAGCCTTACAAGCTCGAAAATAACACTGCCTACCTGCTGACAGAGAGCGAATTTACCAAAAAGACCACCACCGATATTTACGCCGATATGATAAAAGAGGCATTTGAAAACGTGCTGGGCTTTCCCGTGGAACTTAAGCTCCTTGTCAAATCAAAGGACAAATCCTCGCAGAAGGAAGAGGACGAGTCGGTGTTTACCCAGGGTATGCCGAGCAAACCCGGTTTCGGCAAGACCGACCCCGGGGACGACCCTTCGCACAAAAAGCCCCGTTACACGTTCGACAATTTTATCAAGGGCAAATCAAACGAGCTTGCCTTCGCCTGCTGCACCGCGATAGTCAACAAGCTGGACGACGGCTCGGACAACGAGATGATGAACCCGCTTTTCATATACGGGGATTCCGGACTGGGCAAGACTCATCTCATGAAGGCAATAGCCTACGAGCTTGAAAAGAAGCACCCCGAGCTTAAACTTATCTATATCACTACCGAGAACTTCACGAACGATTTCGTCAAGGCACTCAGCGAACGCAGCACCACGGAATTTCACAACAAGTACCGCAGCGCCGACTATCTGCTGATAGACGATATTCAGTTCATCGTGAACAAGGACGCTGTGCAGGAGGAATTTTTCCACACCTTCAACGACCTCTACAATGCCGGCAAGCAGATAGTGCTGACATCGGATATAGCGCCCAGCAAGATCTCAAAGCTCGAAAACCGCATACGCTCGCGCTTCATGCTCGGTATGCAGGTGGACATCGAGCCGCCCGATTTTGAAACGCGCATGGCGATAGTCAAGGCGAAGGCGGAAGAGCTTGATCTGAAGCTCAGCGACAATCTTGTCCGCATGATCGCCGAAAAGGTAAAGACCAATATCCGTCAGCTTGAAGGGACAGTCAACAAGATCAAGGGGCTTACGCAGTATACCAACGAAGCGCCTTCAAGCTCTATGGTGCAGCGCGTTATAAAGGAAGTAATGATAGAGAACCAGCCCGCCGAGATAACGACAGAGCGCGTCGTGGCGGAGGTGGCAGGCGCTTTTTCGGTCACGCCCGAGGACATACTCTCGCAGAACCGCCGCGCAAATATATCTCTTGCCAGAAAGGTCACTATTTATCTGCTTAAAGAGATAAAGGGGCTTACCTATACTCAGATAGGCAACGAGCTTAACAAGAACCATTCGACAATGACGATACATTATCAGGAGATCGCCAAAATGATAAGCCAGAAAAACGACCTTAAGGAAACGGTCAACGACATCATCAAGAACCTTAAAGAGATATGAAAAACCGGGGGCTTTCAAAAGCGTGTTTTTCAACTTACATGATGTTTTCAACATTTTCAACAGAGTTTTCAACACTTTTGTTTTAAAGTTGAACCGTGATTATACACGATTATGCACGTTTTTCCGCGGTTTATCCCTCTTTTTCGACAATGCGTTAAGAATTTTCTAAACATCGGCCGTGTTTTAAACAATATTTCCAACATTCAACAAACAATTTTCCAACAGATTCAACGCCCCGGATTTTCAACAAAATCGGCCAACATCCATTCAACTGCAAACGTTTAAAGATCTTGGTTCATAATGCCGCATTTATGCGGGGTTTTGAGAGTTTCAGCAGTTTTCAACACGGTATAATAATAAAACTAAAAAATAATATATATTTTATTTTTTAAAACACAGCCCAACATTTTGTTTTTCTTTTTTTCATTCATTGAAATGTTGAAAAAGTCTGATACATATTTCTTTCTGATATGAAAAGGAGGTTTATATAAAAAGGATAAGGGTTCGGCTGTGAAAATGCTCTTCATGCTGCGATGTTCCGCGCATGAGGTACGAATTGTTAAGGAGTAAATGTTTTATGAAATTTATCTGCGATAAAAACGAGCTTTCGGAAGCGCTTACCAATGTGTCCAAGGCGGTGTCCGATAAGGCTTCGATAAATTCTCTTGAAAATATCAAATTCGAGCTGTCGGGAAACAGTCTTTGCCTGACGGGCTACGATCTTGAACTTGGTATCCGCACATCGCTTTCGGTAACTACCGCCGATACGGGCGCGTTTCTCGGAAGCGCACGGCTGTTCTGTGAAATGGTGCGGAAAATGCCCGACGGACAGATCAGCGTAACTCTTGACGAGAACATGATGCTGACAATACAGGGCGGGCTTACATCATATAATATGAATGCTCTGTCGGCCGACGATTACCCCGAGCTGCCCGGCAAGGAATCGGCCGAGCCGATCTCCGTTCCGCAGAGCGTACTGAAAAGTATGATAGTACAAACCAAATTTGCCGCCTCGCTGCTTGATATCAAGCCGATACTTAAAGGAGAGCTTTTTGAGATAGGCGACGGTCAGATCGTTCTTGCTGCGATAGACGGCTACCGCCTTGCGGTGCGCTACGAGCCTATCGGCTGTCAGGAGAACGTAAAATTCGTCGTTCCCGCAAAGAACCTTGATGAAATATCAAAGCTGCTCTCGGACGATGACGACTGCGTTTGCAATATGTTCCTTGCCAAAAATCATATTATTTTTGAAATAGGCAGTTATCTTGTCAGCTCCCGCTTGCTTGAAGGCGAGTTCCACCCTTATAAGAGCGCTATCCCCGTTGCACATAATACCGAAGTGATCGTTGACAGAGCGCCGCTGATAAACGCCCTTGAACGCTGTATGCTGCTTATCAGCGAGAAAAATCCCAGTCCTGTAAGATGTATATTTGATAATAATGAGCTTAAGATAAAATGCCGCACCTCATCGGTCGGCAAGGTGCATGATGAGATAGATGTCAAGATGACAGGCAGCCCTATCGAGATAGGCTTCAAGTGCCGCTATTTCATCGACCCGCTTAAAGTAATAAGCGATGAAAAGGTAAAGCTCCAGATGGGCGGAAATCTCCAGCCGATGAAGATAGTGCCTGTCGAGGGCGATAAATTTATTTATCTTGTACTTCCCGTAAGACTTCCGAAGGAGTGATCTTTTTATGGAAACGGAAACCAGGACTGAAACGATAGCCGTGCGCCCGCCGTTCATCAAGCTCGATTCGCTTTTGAAATTCGCGGGACTTACCGAAACCGGCGGCGACGCAAAGACCGTTATCACAGGCGGCAGAGTTACCGTGAACGGAGAGGTATGCACCCAGCGCGGAAAGAAGATATTTCCGGGAGACAAGGTAGGCGTTCCCGAGATGGGACTTAGCTTAGAGGTTGTCGCTAAGGAATGAGAGTGATACGCTTTTCCGCAGACGGCTTTCGCAATCTTAAAGAAATTTCTCTTGAATTTGATCCCGAGCTTAATATCCTTTGCGGCAGGAATGCGCAGGGAAAAACGAATATTATGGAAGCGGTGTGGCTCTGTTCGGGCGAACGGAGCTTCCGCGGTGCGAAGGACAAGGAGCTTATCGGGGCGGATGCGGACAGAATGGCGCTGCTGCTCGATTTCGAGGATTCGCGGCGAACGCAGACGGTCTCTTATTCGATGCTCAGGCGGGATATGAAGAACAAGAAGCTGGAGCTGAACGGAGTTAATGTAAAAACGCCGTCGGGGCTTTTCGGGGCTTTCGGCTGCGTGGTGTTTACTCCCGAGGATCTGGAGCTTTCGAAGGGCGCTCCCGATAACCGGCGCGGATTTATTGATCTGTCGGTGTCACAATTGAAGCCTTCTTATCGCGGAGTTGTCGAGAAGTACCGCCACATACTCGACCAGCGCAATCTGCATTTAAAGCACATCGGACAAGGCAGACCCGACGACGGTATGCTTGATATATGGGATATGCAGCTGGCGCAAATGGGTTCTTATATAACGGTGCTGCGGTACAATTATTGTAAAAAGCTGCAAAGAACGGCCGAAAAGCTGTTTTCGGAGCTTTCGGGCGGCGGCGAGGAGCTTGTCACCGAGTATCATTCGACTGTTTTCAGGGAGCTTGACGGCAGGAACGATTATCGCGGCGATCTGTTCGGCGAGTACATCGAAAAGCTGACCGCCGGAAGGAACGAAGACATTCGTGCGGGCTTTACGCTGAGGGGCGTTCACCGCGACGAGCTGAAATGCTCGATAAACGGAATGAACGCGAAGGACTACGCCTCGCAGGGGCAGCACCGTTCGATAGCGCTTATACTGAAGCTGTCGCAGGCGTATATTCTGAGCGAGGAAACGGGCGAATATCCGTGCATACTGCTTGACGACGTATTGAGCGAGCTGGATTCCGTCCGGCGCAGCTTTATAATGGAGAAGATACGCGGTATGCAGGTAGTAATTACCTGCTGCGAGGAGGAGACCGTTAAAGGCTGCAAGGGCAGATTTTTCCGCGTAGAGGGCGGAAGGATCGTTTCGTAAGCGGGAGAAGTGTAATGTATATCCATGTGGGAAATGATTTTATGATAAGATCGCGCGACCTTATCGGGATATTCAATATAGAGAATACGACGGTATCGGCGGACACAAGAAACTATCTGAAACAGGCTGCAGAGCGCGGCTGTGAGATAAGCTGCACGGACGATCTTCCGCGGAGCTTCACGGTGACTTTCAACACCGAGAATCTTGACGAGAAGGTATATATCGGAAGGCTTTCGGCGGCGGCTATCGAAAAACGGGCGCTCGGGTTTGAGAAAAACAGACAATGACGGAATATAAATTTACAGCTCTTCGGGAAAGACCCGAACTGAAATTGACCGCCGCACGGTGGTTTTGCAGCAAATGGGGAGTTTCCGAGAAAGCATATCTTGAATGTATGGAGGAATATCTCGGACGCAGGACGGAATACGGCTGGTATCTGTGTCTTGCAGGGGAAGAGATCGCCGGAGGGCTTGGCGTTATCGGGAACGATTTTCACGAGCGCCGCGACCTTTCGCCGAACGTTTGTGCCGTTTATACAGAGGAGCGGCACCGCGGCAGAGGAATCGCGGGCAGGCTGCTCGGTATGGTAGTGGAGGATATGCGCGAAAAGGGTATTTCTCCGCTGTATCTGCTGACCGATGACGAGCTTCTCGGGTTTTACGAGCGTTACGGCTAGGAGTTTTACTGTTTTGTCCGTGCCGACGGCGAGACCGAAGATAAGAGAATGTATATACACAGGTAAACAATGGTTTTTTAATATAAATTTTTGCGGGGAGCCACAAAGCCCGCCGCGGCGGAGGTTATTACATGAGTGTTAATGACGAAAAGGAAATGGAACTGAATACCGCAGCAGAAGACGCTATTGACGCGGCGGAAATCTCCCGCGTTGATGAAAGCAGCGATTACGGCGCAGAGCAGATCGAGGTGCTTGAGGGTCTTGAGCCGGTGCGTGTGCGTCCCGGAATGTATATTGACTCTACGGGCCCCGACGGACTTCATCATCTTGTATACGAGATAGTGGACAACGCGGTAGACGAGGCGCTTGCGGGCTACTGCAACGAAATAACCCTTGAAATACTTCCGGAAAACGTTATTCGCGTGGCGGATAACGGAAGAGGTATCCCCACCGGTATACACCCCAAGGAGGGTATCTCGGCGGCAACGGTCGTTTATACCGTGCTGCACGCCGGAGGAAAATTCGGCGGCGGCGGCGGATACAAGGTGGCCGGCGGACTTCACGGAGTCGGCGCTTCGGTCGTAAACGCTCTTTCGGAATATCTGGAGCTTAGAGTATTTGACGGCGAGCATATCCATTTCCAGCATTTTGAGCGCGGAAAATACGACGAGCCGATGAAGATAATCGGCGACACAAACAGGACGGGTACAGAGGTAACTTTCAAGCCCGACCCCGAGATATTCACCGAGACTACCGTTTTCAGCTATGAGGTACTTCTGCGCCGCATGAGAGAACAGGCGTTCCTTAACGCGGGACTGAAAATAATCGTAAGAGATCTGCGCGACGAAAGCAGCCCCATTGAAGAGATCCTTCATTATGTGGGCGGCATAAAGGAATTTGTCGAGCATATCCATAAGTCGAAGTCATCGACACCTGTTTTCCCGGAGGTAATTCATTTTCAGGGCATCGAGGACGATATGTTCGGCGAAGTCGCTTTGCAATATAACACCGATTATAGCGAGGTAACGCTTTCGTTTGCGAACAATATCCATACTCCCGACGGCGGAACTCACGAGCAGGGCTTTAAGAATGCGCTGACAAAGGCGATAAACGATTACGGCAGGAAGTTCAACCTTCTTAAAGAAGGAGATAAATTCTCGGGAGACGATGTGCGCGAGGGTCTTACGGCCATTATCTCGGTCAAGCTCTCGAACTGCGAGTTCCAGGGACAGACAAAGGGAAGGCTCGGAAATACGGCGGTGCGTCCTTTTATGGAAAAGCTCGTATATAACAAGCTGTTTGATTATCTTGACGAGCATCCCGATACCGCAAAGCTGATCTTTGACAAGTCCTCGCAGGCAAAGAACGCCCGTGAAGCGGCTAAGAAAGCCCGCGATCAGGCAAGAGCGAGAAAGACAGCGCTTGAATCGACAAGTCTTCCCGGAAAGCTCGCCGACTGCTCCGAAAGGGACAACAAGTACACCGAGCTTTTCATCGTCGAGGGAGATTCGGCGGGCGGCTCCGCGAAGGAAGGGCGCGACAGAAAATTCCAGGCGATACTTCCGCTGTGGGGCAAGATGCTCAACGTCGAGAAGGTGCGAATTGACAAGGTATACGGCAACGACAAGCTGATGCCTGTTGTGGCGGCGCTCGGTACCTCGATAGGTGAGGATTTTGACATACAGAAGCTGCGCTACGGCAAGGTCATAATAATGGCCGATGCCGATGTGGACGGTTCGCATATCAGAACGCTGCTGCTGACATTCTTTTTCAGATATATGCGTCCGCTTATTGAAGAGGGTCATGTTTACTGCGCACAGCCGCCTCTTTTCAAGCTCTGGCGCGGCAAGCAGGTCAGGTACGCCTTCACCGAAGAGGAGCGCGATATGTTCGCCTCCGAGCTTGCGGGCGACAGCGGCGCGAAGGTCGATATTCAGCGCTACAAGGGTCTTGGTGAGATGAATCCCGAGCAGCTCCGCGAAACGACGCTCGATCCCAAAAAGCGCACTATGATAAAGATCAGCATTGACGACGCGCAGAAGGCAGACGAGGCGTTTACGATACTCATGGGCGACAAGGTCGAGCCGAGAAGAGTTTTCATTGAAAGCAATGCTCAGTATGCTACCGATCTTGATGTCTGATAAAAATGTTCCATGTGGAACAAATCTGTTGCAATGAGGAAATGATCTTGAATTTTAATGATGATCTTGAAAAGGACGAGCCGGGCGAAAGCGGCGATAATTACGAGTGGGAAAAGAAGTCGGATTTTTCGCCGATAATCGGCGCTTACACCAAGGACGATATTTTCACTCAGCTCATTGAAGAGGCAAGAGCGCGTTCTGACGAAAAGATTAAAGCGCTGGCTAAGAAAGCCGCCGAAGAGGACGAAGAAATCTTTATTGCGGGCGACGGTCTTGACGATGACGATTTTGAGGATATTCCCGAGAATGAACAGAAACCCGCGCCGGATATAAGCGTCAGCGTAAACGAACAGGCGAAAAGCAAATCGGTAGCGCGGGGTATTGCCGATAGGATAAAGAATGCCGAGGTGCTTAAACCCGAGGTAATTAAGGATATGTTTTTCGGCAGCAAGGAGCCGGAAGTCGATCACCGTTTTGTTCGCAACGACGGGGATAGCTTCAAAGAGGGGAAAGAGTACGAGGATCCCGTTATTTTCGACCAGAACCGCAAAAAGCGGATAGCTGCCGACCCTAATCAGGACAAAATGATATTCAGCATAGAATATATGCTGACCCCCGATCAGGCGCTTGACGGGTATATGCTGTTCTATAACGAATTTATCAAAAAGAGCAACATCAAGCTGACCTTGATAATGGGGGTATTGGCGCTGATCTTTCTGTTCGCGGTGATAGTTTCACCTAAAGGGTATTTAAGCTATATGCTGCTGCTCATGACGCTTTCGGTGATAGCGCTTAAATGGCTGAACAGCTCAAGCGCAAAAAAGGAAGCGCTGCAAAGCGCCGACGACGTAAAGAACGACAGCTATCAGCTTGATTTTTATAACTCGCGTATTCTTTTAAAAGCGTCGGAGCTTACTGGCGATAAGATATATTATTATCCTCCTGTGATGATACGCTTTGAGGATATTGAACTTAAGGTGCTTGATTACGAGGAATTTTATGTTCTGATCTTCAAGAAGAGCTATGTTTACACCGTCCCGAAAAGCGCTATGGACAAGGAGCATAACGGCGTGTTCCGCAAGCTGCTCGAAAACATTCTCGGCGATGATTATTACGAGTATTACAGCCGTGAAAAAGAAGCCGCCGAACGTGCCGAGCGCAAAAAGAAAAGGCAAGCTGCAAGGGCTGCCAGGAAGAAAAAAAATAATAAAAAAAATAATAAAAAGCCCTCTGTCTCCGAAAATGAAAGCAATGACAATACGGATAAGGAGGACGGCTCTGACAAGAAAGAACAGGACGAAAAAGACTCCGTGGATAACAATAGCAATAAGTAAAATCGTGCGGGAGTCTCCCCTCCCGGGAAAGAGAGTGATATTTTGAGTAACGAGATAAACGAAGCTCATGAAGCAGGATATACCGACAATACAAATATTATAAATGTCGATATAGAAAAGATGATGAAGGAATCGTTCCTTCAGTATTCGATGTCGGTTATCAGCTCGCGTGCGCTGCCCGATGTCCGCGACGGCTTAAAGCCCGTTCACCGCAGGATTCTTTATACCATGTTTGAAAACGGACTTTATCCCGATAAAGCGTACCGCAAGTGCGCCGATACGGTAGGTTCGGTGCTGGGTAAATATCACCCTCACGGCGACGCATCTGTTTATGACGCGCTGGTAAGAATGGCGCAGCCGTTCTCGCTACGTTATCCTATGGTGGACGGTCAGGGTAACTTCGGTACCGTTGACGGCGACCCCGCCGCGGCTTACCGTTATACCGAAGCAAGAATGGCGAAGATGTCGATCCATATGCTCACCGACATCAACAAGGAAACCGTCGATTTCCAGCCGAACTACGACGACCGACTTCAGGAGCCTGTGGTTCTTCCCTCGCGCTTCCCTCACCTGCTGGTGAACGGCTCGAACGGTATTGCTGTCGGTATGGCGACGAATATCCCGCCGCATAATCTGGGCGAGGTTATTGACGCTATGAAGCTCATGGTCGAGAATCCCGACTGCACTCTTGACGAGCTTATGAACTGCATCAAGGGACCCGACTTCCCTACCGGCGGAATAATCATGGGACGTTCGGGAATACGCGCCGCCTACGGTACAGGCAGAGGTAAGCTCACCCTGCGCGGCGACGCAGAGATAACCGAGATCAAGGGCAGGCAGTGCATTATTATCCATGAGATACCCTATATGGTAAACAAGCGCAAACTGATCGAGTCGATAGCGCAGCTGCACAAGGAAAAGCGCGTCGAGGGCATACACGACCTTCGCGACGAATCGAATCTTAAAGAAGGTATCCGCGTTGTTATCGAGCTTAAAAAGGACGCGAACCCTCAGCTTATACTGAACAAGCTGTATAATTTCACGCAGCTCCAGGATACGGTCGGCGTGATAATGTTAGCGCTGGTAAACGGCATTCCCAAGACCCTTACGCTTAAAGAGATGCTTTCGCAGTATATTGATTTCCAGGTCGAGGTCATCACCCGCCGCACGAAGTACGATCTGCGCAAGGCGAGGGAACGCGAGCATATCTTAGAAGGCTTGAAGATCGCGCTTGACAATATCGACGAGGTTATTGAGATAATGAAGACCTCGAAGAACGTTCCCGAAGGTAAGCAGCGTCTTATGGAAAGATTCGGACTGAGCGACGTTCAGGCGGATCACATCGCGCAGATGACTCTTGGCAGGCTGACGGGTCTTGAACAGCAGAAGATTTTTGACGAGCTGAAAGAGCTTGAAGCGAGGATAGCCGATTTTGAGGACATTCTTGCAAATCATGACCGTATCTTAAAGATCATGATACAGGAAGTCGAGGAGATACAGGCAAAATTCGGCGACAACCGCCGCACACGCATTGAGAATGTCAGCGGCGAGGTAGATGTCGAAGACCTTATCCCCGTTGAGGACAATGTGGTGACATATACGAACGGCGGCTACATCAAGCGTATGCCCGTAAGCGTATACAAGGCACAGAATCGCGGCGGTCGCGGTATTTCGGCGATGAAGCAGCGCGAGGACGATTTTATCGAGGAAATGTATATCTGCTCGTCGCATGATAATCTGCTGTTTATCTCGAATTTCGGCGTGATGTACAAAATGAAATGCTATGAGCTGCCTGAAGGCTCGAAGGCTTCAAAGGGTACGCACATTGTAAATGTTCTTCCGCTTAAAGAAGGCGAAAGAATCTCCGCGATGATTAAGACCTCTGATTTTGAGGAGGGCAAATTCATCGTGTTCGTTACCAAAAACGGAAAGATCAAGAGAACTCCGCTGCCGCAGTTTAAGAATGTGCGCAAGCAGGGTATTATTGCGATAGGTCTTGACGAAGGTGACGAGATCGTCGGCGTAAGAATGACGGCGGGCGAAAATCAGCTGATCGTCGCTACAAGAAACGGTATGGCTATCCGAATCAAAGAGAGCGATATTCGCACGATGTCGAGGAGCGCTCACGGCGTTAAGGTTATCAGGCTTAAAGAAGGCGACAGCGTGGTTTCGATGGCGCGTATCAGAGACGGCGCGTCGGTGCTGACGGTCAGCGAGGTAGGTATAGGCAGAAGGTGTCCGCTTGACAATTACCGTATTCAGAGGCGCGGCGGCTACGGCTTGAAGAATTACAGCTGCAAGGGTGATACGGTCTGCGGAATCAAGGTCGTAGACGATGAGGACGATATTATCATGATCTCCTCAGACGGCGTGATCATAAGACTTCGCGCCGCAGACATAAAAATAATGAGCCGTTACGGGCGGGGCGTTAAGCTGATGAAACTCAGCGAGGATTGCAAGGTGGTTGCTTTCACAAGAGCGGAGCATGACGATAACGCCGAAATTCAGCAGGTTGACGATTCGACTGCCGAAGAGCTTTCGGAAGAAGAGATAAGAAAGATCGAAGCGGAAGAAGCGAAGAACGAGGCTGAGGAACAAGCCGAAGAGGATTCCGATTCGGAAGAATAATACGAACTGCATACAAATGCCCTCCGTCAGACAGACGGGGGGCATTGATTGTTCCACATGGAACATTATTTGTCCGGGAGCCTTATTGTGTATTCGGTAAAGCCGTCGCGGGAAATGCGCTCGGTCGAAATATCAACTCCCGTAAGGCGCATGATTTTTACGGCTTTCTCAATAGTATTGAAAAACAGATGACGGTCAGAAAGCGCTCTTGCACGCCGACGGTAGCTTCGGAGCTTCTTTTCTTCTTCGGCTGATTCGATTATGTATCGTTCGAGTTCTTCGGGAGAGAAATGTTTTTGAATAGATATTTCGATCAGATGCTGACGATTGGCAATCGGCTGTTTCAGAATTATATATGCGTGGCGCTCGTCAAGACCGCCTGCGGACATCTCTTGCCGCTGCTCTTTGGTCAGGCGGAGCAGATCGAGTATCTCGCTAACTGTGCTGCGCGGCAGACCAAGCAAAATAGATGCTTGCTGTTCGGTGCGCCGATATTCGGTACAGAATCTGCCTATCAGTTCGGCAATCGTAAAGGAATCCGGCGGCGAGTAATGAATAAACGACGAGAGCAGCGCGGCAAAGGCTCCGCTGTCAGATAAGTATGAGATCTGGCACGGAACCGATCTCAGTCCCGCGAGCCGTGCGGCTTTTGCACGCCTTGCTCCGCAGACGATCTCAAAATAATCGCCGCAGGGACGAACGGTTATCGGCTCTAAAACTCCAAGCTGTGAAATACTTTTCGCAAGCGGATACAGCTGCTTGTCGCTGAGACAGGAGCGGAAATTATTTCTCGAAAGCAGCTTGTCAAGCGGCAGCTCGCATAGCTGCGGGAACGTTTCAGTTACGGTTGATTGCTTTTTCATTTGATCACCTCGAAACAATTATATCATTAAATCGAATAAAGTGAAATATATGTATGCGGAAAAAATTTCGTGCCGTATCGACCCGCTCCAACACGTTGAAATGTAATCTGCCGTAAAGCTGCAAATAATGATATAGAAAATACAAGAAAAATGGAGAAGCAAGGAATTAAATTTTTTGAAAAATTTAAAGAAAAATGCAAAAAAGGTCTTTTCAAAACGAAGAAAATGTAGTATAATAATTGTAGATATTTTCATATACACGAATCTGTTTCAAACTCACCTTAAGATTTGAGTATTTACATGGGGGAATGATAATGGGAAAGGTTATAGCCGTTTCTAATCAGAAAGGCGGAGTAGGTAAATCTACTACTGTTGTAAATCTTGCGGCGGTGTACGGCGACAAAGGCAAAAAGGTTCTGATCGTCGATTTTGACCCGCAGGGCAACTCTACCACGAGCCTTGGAGTAAGGAAGAAGAGCGTTCGCAATACGGTTTGCGAGGTCGTAATGCAGCAATGCGAGGCTTATGAAGCGGTCGCCGCTACGCAGTATCGCGGAGTAAGTCTTATGCCGACTACGCAAAGATTATCCGGCGCGGCGGTCGAGCTTATGGGACTGGAGGATAAGGCATATCGTCTGCGAAAAGTTCTTGAATCGGTTAGGAACTTTTATGATTACATTTTTATCGACTGCCCGCCTACGCTCGATATGCTGACGATCAACGCGCTGACGGCTGCCGATTCGGTGCTGATTCCTTTGCAGTGCGAATTTCTTTCAATGGAGGGTCTGACCGAACTGAACAGCACTATCAACCGTGTGAAGAAAACCATGAACAAGGATCTTTACATCGAGGGAATACTGTTTACAATGTATGTCGAGAGGTACAAGGTAACAGGACAGATAGTAAAGGAGGTCAGAAAGTATTTCTCGGATTATGTGTTTGATACAGTGATACCGAGAAACATTGCGCTTTCGGAGGCTCCGAGCTTTGGTATGCCCGTACTCTACTACGATAAAAAATCAAAGGGCAGCAAGGCTTATGAGGCTCTTGCAAAGGAAATGCTAAAGAATGACCGCAATCGGGAAAAATAAGGAGGGATGACTGATTGGCAAAAAAAGAACGTATGGGCAGCGGACTTGATATGCTTTTCGAGGATAATTACCACGAAGAAAACTCAGGCGGCGGAGATGTTAAAACGCTGAGGATTTCTTTTATTGAGCCCGATAAGGATCAGCCGCGAAAGAGCTTTAACGAGCAAAAGCTGAACGAGCTTGCGGAAAACATCGCCGAGCATGGCGTTTTGCAGCCGATACTTGTCCGACCTCTCGACAACGGCAGCTATCGGATAGTCGCCGGCGAAAGACGGTGGAGGGCTGCGCGAATCGCGGGTCTGACTGAGGTTCCGGTAATAATCCGCGAATTTAATGACGCACAGGCGGCACAGATAGCGCTGATCGAAAATCTCCAGCGAGAGGATCTTGACCCTATCGAAGAAGCGCAAGCGTATCGTAGGCTGATGAACGAATTTGGCATGACACAGGAACAGGTGTCAAAGTCTGTCGGAAAATCACGGTCGGGAATTGCAAACTCGGTAAGATTGCTTTCTCTCCCTGAAAATGTGAAAGCAATGGTGTCCGACGGCGTAATAAGCGTAGGTCACGCAAAGATACTCTGCGGAATTGACGACGAAGTGAAACTGAATGAGCTTACGGCAATTGCTGCAAGCGGTGTTTCGGTCAGAGACCTTGAAGCAGAAGCCGCTAAAATGAATACGCTAAAAAAAATCCCGGAACCAAAGAAAAAGCCGGTGGGAAAACTGAAAGAGTATTCTGATCCGTTCAACAAATATGCAGCTGAAACTGCTATTTCGATAAGGCAGCAGTTTGGCGCAGAGGCTTTTCTTGCAAAAGAAAAGAACGGCAGCTTTTCGTTAAAGCTGGTATTCTTTTCACAGGAAGAGCTTGAGGATTTTGTCGGTAAGCTGTCCGAAATAAGCGGATAAAAATGTTCCACATGGAACATTTTGAATAATACTATATTATAAGGAGTAATCAGAAATGTTAGACATTAAAATGCTCAGAACCGAGCCGGAAAAGGTAAAGGAAAACATCAAGAAGAAGTTTCAGGACGAAAAACTCGTGCTTGTTGACGAGGTTATTGAGTTCGATAAGCAGTTCCGCGCCTGCAAGACTAAAGCTGACGAGCTTAGAAGCAGAGTAAACAAGCTCTCCAAGCAGATCGGCGGACTTATGGCAAAGGGCGAGAAAGAAGAAGCCGAAAAGGTAAAAGCAGAGGTCGCAGAGGTAAACAAGGAGCTTGCGGAGCTTCCCGAAAGAGAAAAGGCTCTTGAAGAGGAAGTTAAGAAGAGAATGATGGTCATTCCGCAGATCATCGGCGACGATGTTCCGATTGGCAAGGACGACAGCGAGAACGTTGAAAGAGAGCGCTTTGGCGAGCCTGTCGTTCCCGATTTTGAGATTCCCTATCACGTTGACATTATGGAGTCGCTCAACGGTATCGACCTTGACACTGCGAGAAACAAGACCAGCGGCAATGGTTTCTACTATCTGCGCGGCGATATTGCCCGTCTTCATTCGGCAGTTCTTTCCTACGCGAGAGATTTCATGATCGACCGCGGTTTCACCTACTATATCCCGCCGTTCATGATCCGTTCGAATGTCGTTACTGGCGTAATGAGTTTTGCGGAAATGGAAAATATGATGTACAAGATCGAGGGCGAAGACCTTTATCTGATCGGCACTTCGGAACATTCTATGATAGGCAAGTTCATTGACACCATTATCCCCGAAGCCGAGCTGCCGAAGGCTCTTACCAGTTACAGCCCTTGTTTCAGAAAAGAAGTCGGCGCACACGGTCTTGAAGAGCGCGGCGTTTACCGTATTCACCAGTTTGAAAAGCAGGAAATGGTCGTAGTCTGCAAGCCAGAGGACAGTGACGAATGGTACGGAAAGCTCTGGAGAAATACCGTTGATTTCTTCCGCAGCCTTGATATTCCTGTTCGTACTCTTGAATGTTGCTCGGGCGACCTCGCTGATCTTAAGGTACGCAGCCTTGACGTTGAAGCATGGAGTCCCAGACAGAAGAAGTATTTCGAGGTCGGCAGCTGTTCGAATCTCGGCGACGCTCAGGCAAGACGCTTGCAGATAAAGATTCAGGGTGCCGATAAGAAGAATAAGTATTTTGCTCACACGCTGAATAATACAGTTGTTGCTCCTCCGAGAATGCTTATCGCATTCCTTGAAAACAATTTGCAGGCGGACGGCACCGTAAGAGTTCCCGAAGCGCTCCGTCCGTACATGGGCGGCAAGACTGTTCTTGAGAAGTGCAAGGTTTGATTCTTTTGTCAGGTGATTGTTCCATGTGGAACAATTGAGGTGAAAAACACTTATGCAGGAGCATAATAATTATATCGCACAATTTGATATTGCTGTGATCGGGGCTGGTCACGCGGGGGTCGAAGCGGCTCTCGCGGCGGCACGTCTCGGAATGAAAACAGCGCTTTTTACGATCTCGCTTGATGCGGTGGCGAATATGCCGTGCAATCCCTCAATAGGCGGTACCGCAAAGGGGCATCTTGTGAGAGAGATAGACGCGCTCGGCGGCGAAATGGGCAAGGCTGCGGATGCGACATTTTTGCAGTCAAGGATTCTCAACAGAGGAAAGGGTCCCGCCGTGTACAGCCTGCGCGTTCAGTCGGACAGGGTGAAATACCACGCCTATATGAAAAGCAAGGTAGAACACACCGCCAAATTGTATTTAAAACAGGACGAAATCACCGGGATACTGACCGACGAAACCGGAGCGATATGCGGTGTAAGGTCTAAGCTCGGCAGCTGCTACGCGGCAAAGGCGGTCATAATTTCGACGGGTACCTACTTGAAAGGCAAGGTGTTTGTCGGCGGAACGAATTACGAAAGCGGTCCTGACGCTACCCTGCCCGCCAATTATCTTTCGGAATCGTTAAAGGCTCTCGGCGTGGAACTCAGGCGCTTCAAGACAGGAACGCCCTGCCGCGTTCACCGTCGCTCTATTGATTTCGATAAGCTCGAAAAGCAGGACGGCGACGAGGACATTGTGCCGTTTTCGTTCGAAACGCACGGAAAGCTCGAAAACAAAATTTCCTGCTACATCGGCTATACTAACGCAAAAACTCACGAGATAATAATGAAAAATCTGCATCGGTCGGCGATGTATTCCGGGCAGATCGAGGGCGTGGGTCCGCGCTATTGTCCTTCGATAGAGGATAAGATCAAGCGCTTTTCCGATAAGCCGCGACATCAGCTGTTTATCGAGCCTATGGGGCTTGATACGGAGGAATGCTACGTTCAGGGAATGTCCAGTTCCCTGCCGGAGGAAGTTCAGCTCGAATTTATGCGTACTATCGAGGGCTTGGAACACGTCGAGATCATGCGCAACGCCTACGCTATCGAGTACGACTGCTGCGACCCTACCCAGCTGCTGCCTACTCTGGAGTTTAAGAACGTGCCTATGCTTTACGGCGCGGGTCAGTTCAACGGAACCTCCGGCTATGAGGAAGCTGCGGCGCAGGGGCTTATCGCGGGCATAAACGCGGCGCTTAAACTGCAAGGCAGAGAGTCTTTAGTGCTTGACCGCGCCTCGTCGTACATCGGTACGCTCATCGACGACCTTGTGACAAAGGGGTGCAGCGACCCTTACCGCATGATGACCTCCCGCAGCGAATACCGTCTGCTGCTCAGACAGGATAATGCTGACATAAGGCTTACCGAGACTGGGCATCGCGTCGGGCTTATCTCCGATGAAAGAGCCGCCCGCGTCAGGGAAAAAATTCGTCTTATCGAGGAGGAAACGGCTCGCGTAAAGTCTGTAAATATCGCGCCGACCGACGAGCTTAACGCTTATCTTGAAAGCATGGGAACCGAAAGGCTTTCCACCGGGATAAAGCTCTCGCAGCTTATTAAAAG
The DNA here is from genome assembly GCA_902776945.1 of uncultured Ruminococcus sp. Lineage (GTDB taxonomy): Bacteria > Bacillota > Clostridia > Oscillospirales > Ruminococcaceae > YE71. The sequence goes on along the minus strand of CACYSH010000019.1, from coordinate 52,365 downwards.
ACCGCAGCTCGGCTACGACGGACTGGCGGCGTTCGATAAGAACCGCCCCGACCTGCCGCGTGAGGTCACGGAGCAGGTGGAGCTTAACATCAAATACGAGGGCTACATCGCGATTCAGCTTGACCGCGTAAAGTCGATGCGCAAGCTCGAAAAAAAGCTGCTGCCGCCCGATACCGATTATTCGTCGATCAGAGGTCTGCGGCTTGAAGCTGCCGAAAAGCTCGATAAGGTAAAACCGCTGAATGTAGGTCAGGCAAGCCGCATTTCGGGAGTGAATCCCGCAGATGTGAGTGTGCTGCTGATATGGCTCGGTGCGAACGGAGGCTCGGACGGAAATGGACAGATTAATAACAATTGATATATTTTCCGAGCTTTTCGCGCAGGGCGGTATGACTGTTACCGAAAAAATGTACGCCGATTTTCGGCGCTACGCTGAATTGCTCTGCGAATGGAACGAGAAAATCAATCTCACCGCGATCACCGACCCGGAGGGCATAGCGGTCAAGCATTTTTACGACAGCGTTTATCCGTTTACGCTTGTGCCGCCCGCCGAAAACGCAAGCCTTATCGACGTGGGAACGGGCGCGGGCTTTCCGTCGGTGCCGCTTAAAATTTACCGCCGCGATATAAAGCTGACCTTGCTTGACAGCCTTAACAAGCGCGTTAATTTTCTTGCCGCCGTTTCGGACGAGCTTGCTCTCGGCGCGGAGTGCATTCACGGACGAGCCGAGGAATCCGGGCGCTATATCAAGGACGGCAATCCTCTCCGTGAGCGCTTTGAGGCGGCTTCGGCGCGGGCGGTCGCTTCGCTAAAGGAGCTTTGCGAATACTGTCTGCCGTTTGTCAGGGTCGGCGGCAGATTCTACGCGCTAAAGGGCAAAAACGGTCTGAACGAGCTTTCGGAATCAAAAGCCGCTGTCAACACTCTCGGCGGTAGGGTCGGGGAAGTCAAAGAATATGATCTGCCGAATGGCGACGAGCGCGTGCTGATCGTCATTGAAAAGGTGAAAAGCACTCCGCAGAAATACCCGCGAAATTCCGGGCAGATGAAGAAAAAGCCGCTATGATGGATTACGAGTATATCAAGTGCCGCTGGGACACTCTTGCCGATGATGAGCCTATGCTGCTCTTTTATGAGATCGACCAAAGCCGGAACAGGCTTGCCGTCCGCGTGGCGGAGGTCTTTTCGGGCGGGAAAGTAAGGCAGGTCTTTGGCGAAGGGGTCGGGTATGATTACGGAGTGACGATCTCGACGGTTGAGGAAATAAATGCCGACCCGCAGTTTTTTGCTGTGAAAATTTCGCGTGACGAGTTTGAAGAAGCCTATGGCGCGGCTTTATATTCGGGAGATATTGATTTTCATATAGATTAAATTTGGGTGAAACATATGTTTTTGGACGAAATAAAAAAAGAGCTTGAAACTCACATTGTCCCGTACTGGGAGGCTCTTAAAGATGACGAATACGGCGGATTTTACGGCTATCGCGGCTTTGACCTTGAGCTTGACAAAAAAGCCGATAAGGGCGTTATCCTTCATTCGCGGATACTGTGGTTTTTCTCGACTTGCTACGAGGTTCTCAAATGGGATAAATACAGCATTCTCGCGGGTCACGCATATAATTATATCAGTAAATACTGCCATGACTGCAACGGCGGCGTTTATTGGTCAACGACCTACGACGGAAAGCCCGCCGATACACTTAAGCATACCTATAATATTGCGTTCGCGATCTATGCGTTGAGCGCCTATCATAACGCAACGGGTAATAAAGGAGCCCTGACTGTTGCAGAGGTCCTTTTTAAAGATATTGAAACGAGAACTCCCGACGAGTACGGCTGCCGCGAGGCTTTCACCTGTGACTGGCAGCCTGCCGAAAACGATGAGCTTTCCGAAAACGGTCTCCACGCCGAAAAGACCATGAACACCGTTCTGCATCTGATCGAAGCCTACACAGAGCTTTACCGCGCCGAAAAAAAGCGTGCGGTAAAGACCGAAGCCGAAAAGGTCGCGGCGGCGCTTAAACGTCAGCTGAATATCGTCAGGGAAAAAATTTACGATTACGACAGAAACGCGCTCAGGGTCTTTTTTGACAGAAAATTCGAGGTCATCGGCGATATTCATTCTTACGGTCACGACATCGAAGCAAGCTGGCTCATCGACAGGGCGGTAGAAACTTTGGGTGATGAGGAGCTTATAAAGGAATTCAACGCGCTTGATCTCAGGCTCGCGGAAAATATATATAACATCGCTATCGACAACGGCTCGCTGAACAACGAACGCGACGGCGAAAAGATCGACCGCACGAGAATTTGGTGGGTGCAGGCGGAGGGCGTTGTCGGATTCGTCAACGCTTATCAGCACAGCGGCGATAAGAAGTATCTCGAAGCGGCGCTCGGTATCTGGGAGGGTATCAAAAACCTTATTATCGACAGGCGTGAGGGCGGCGAGTGGTATTCCGAAGTCGAGCCGGACGGTACCCCCCACGACTGGAAGGAAGAAACAGGTATTTGGAAATGCCCCTACCACAATGGCAGAATGTGCCTTGAAATGCTAAAAAGAGGTGTTGACGCATAATGTTTCTTACGGAAACGCACTTGCACACGCGGGAGTCGTCGGCGTGCGCTTCGGCGACAGGGGCGCAGCAGGCGGAGCAGTACAAGGCTTTGGGCTACGATACCATTTTCGTGACCGATCATTTCTTTAACGGCAATACCGCCGTTGACAGGTCGCTTCCCTGGAATGAACAGGTCGAGCTTTACTGCGCGGGTTATGAGAACGCCAAAAAGCGCGGCGACGAGATTGGGCTGACTGTGCTTTTCGGCATCGAATACGGCTGGAACGCTACCGATCTGCTGATTTACGGCGTTGACAAAGATTGGCTGCTAAGTTATCCCGACACTCTGCGGATAAGCGTGCAGGAATTTTGCGACAGAGTTCACATGGCGGGCGGCTGTATCGTTCATGCGCACCCGTTCCGCGAGGCTGATTACATCAACGAGATGAAATTTCTCCCGCGCCAGACCGACGGCGTGGAGGTCTTTAACTCGGGCAACCGTATGAACGTCTGGAACGAACGCGCCGAATGGTACGCCGGGCAGTACGGCAAGACGATGACCGCAGGAACCGATTGTCACCACATTTCAAAGGATAATGACTATTTTGCGGGGGTTTATACAGATGAAAAGATCGAGACCGCCGCGGATTACGTCAGGGCTGTTAAAAACGGGCTGATACGCGGGCTGAAAACACGTTGTGAGGACATAACAAAAGTCTTAGGAAGGGGGTGGCACGAACAAGTTCGTGCAGGGGATAACCCTTCTTCTTGCACGAACTTGTTCGTGCAAAGGGTCTTTCCCCCAGATATTGAGCGGAAACAAGAGAATTGACGATTTTAATTTGCGAAAGAGCGCAGCGATTTTCGCAAAGAAATCGCACAAATCAGCACATTCACAATGTCTGAAAATAAATATCGTTTACATAACATTTAATTAAAAAAGGAGGAATCGGATTGTCCAAGAAGATATACGAATCGGGAGAGGATTACCTTGAAACCATACTTATCCTTCATCAGCGAAACGGTGCCGTTCGCTCGATCGACATCGTGCGCGAAATGGAGCTTTCAAAGCCCAGCATAAGCCGCGCTGTGGGAATCCTCAAAAACGGCGGCTACATCACCGTCGATGACAACGGTTATATCAATTTCACCGACGAGGGCAAGTCCATTGCCGAGACTATCTACGAGCGCCACCGCGTTTTCACCGACTGGCTTATCTGGCTGGGCGTTTCGCCAGATGTTGCGGCGCAGGATGCCTGCCGTCTTGAACACGCCATAAGTCATGAGTCTTTCGAAAAGCTGAAAAAGCACATCGAGGAAAATAACGAGATAAATAAATAACAAAAAGCCTCACGGGGAAAGTTCCTTCCGTGAGGCTTTTTTTAGCTTTGAATAATTATATTTGCAGCAACAACGCCCGCAATGAATATCGCCATGTAAACACAGCCTATCCAGTCGATATAGGTAATGTGCAGCTGCTTCATTCGCGTTCTGCCCTCGCCGCCGTGATAACAGCGGCACTCCATAGCCGTCGCAAGCTCTTCGGCACGCCGGAACGACGACACAAAAAGCGGTATGAATATCGGTATCATGCCCCTTACCTTGTCGCGGAAACTCCCCGTGTCAAGCTCCGAGCCGCGTGCCTTCTGCGCGTTCATGATCTTGTCGGTCTCTTCAAGCAGCGTGGGAATGAACCGCAGCGCGATCGTCATCATCATCGCCAGCGCGTGAACCGGAACGCCGAACCTTTTCAGCGGCGAAAGCAGCCGCTCGATCGCATCGGTCAGGTCAATAGGCGAGGTCGTATAGGTCAGCAGCGACGACCCGACGATCAGCAGCACGATCCGCGATACCATGAACACCGCTGTATCAAGCCCCTCGTCGGTGATGCGGATAAACTGCCATTCGAACAGCACTTCGCCCGTTTTCACAAAGAACAGATTCAGCACCGCCGTGAACATTACAAGCGGAATTATCGGCTTGATGCTTTTCCACATCATCGTGAACGGAATGCGCGAGATCAGGAACGTCAGCAGCGTGAACACCGCGCCGATCAGCAGCCCCCACTTATTTTTCGCCATAAAAAGCATTACGATGAACGCGACCGTCAGAATCAGCTTGAAACGTGCGTCCATTTTGTGTATCGGCGAGCTGCCCGGAAAAAACTGACCGAGCGTTATGTCCTTAAGCAAATGTTTTCACACTCCCCTATTTTTTCGCGCAGCCCCGAGCCTTTCGGCAATAAGCCCCTCTGCGTACTTGACCGTGTAAACGTCGGCGGGCAGGTCGCAGCCCATTTCATTCAGCCTGTTAATAATGCGCGTTATCTGCGGCACCGCAAGCCCGATGCTTTCAAGCTCCGCGCTGCGGCGGAATACCTCCGGCGGCTTGTCGAAGCAGAACACTTTTCCCTCGTTCATGACAAGGATCCTGTCGGCATAACGGGCGATGTCCTCCATTGAGTGCGACACGATCAGCACCGTGCCGCCGCGCTCTTCGTGGTATTGCTTTATCATGCCGAATATCTGTTCTCTGCCGCGAGGGTCAAGCCCCGACGCGGGTTCGTCGAGGATAAGCACCTTCGGCTCCATAGCCATAACGCCCGCGATCGCGGCGCGGCGCTTCTGTCCGCCCGAAAGATCGAACGGCGAGCTTTTAAGCTGCTCGTCGGTAAGCCCGACAAGCCGTGCGCTCTCCTTTACGCGGCGGTCGATCTCGTCGCCGTCAAGCCCCATGTTCTTCGGTCCGTAGGCGATGTCTTTGGCAACGGTCTCCTCGAAAAGCTGATACTCGGGGTACTGAAAAACCAGCCCGACCTTGAAGCGCACCTCGCGGAGCTTTTTCTTGTCTTTGAAAAAATCCTCGCCGTCAACCAGCACCCGCCCCGATGTCGGTTTAAGCAGACCGTTGAAGTGCTGTATCAGCGTGGATTTTCCCGAACCCGTGTGACCTATAATACCGATTATCTCGCCCTCGTTTATCTCTATATTAACATTATCGAGAGCCACATGGCGAAAGGGCGTTTTTTCGCCGTAAACGTATGTCAGGTCTTCCGTTTTGATAATAGCCATTTACAGCACCCTTTCACGAGATGATTTGTTGAAAAGCTTGAAAATTGCTTCGGCGCATTCCTCTTCGGTGATTATGTCGGCGGGAAGGTCGTACCCGCGCTGTCTCAGCCGCCATACAAGCTCGGTCGCCTGCGGAACGTCAAGCCCTATGCTTTTGAGCTTTTCCACCTGCGGGAAAATTTCGCGGGGCGTGCCGTCCATGAGGATATTTCCGCCGTCGATAACGACAACGCGCTCCGCCTGCGCCGCTTCCTCCATGTAATGCGTGATAAGCACGATAGTCACGCCCTGCTCGCGGTTCAGGCGCTTTATCGTTTCCATTACTTCTTTTCTGCCGCGTGGGTCGAGCATGGCGGTCGGCTCGTCGAGAAGTATGCAGTCGGGCTTCATCGCGAGGATACCCGCGATCGCCACGCGCTGTTTCTGACCGCCCGACAGCTTGTGCGGGGCGTGCATACGGTATTCGTACATTCCGACGGTTTTCAGCGCTTCGTCAACGCGGCGGCGAATCTCGGCAGGCTCCACGCCTAAATTTTCCAGCGCGAAGGCGCAGTCCTCCTCAACGATCGTCGCCACTATCTGATTATCGGGGTTTTGGAAGACCATTCCCGCCGTTTTGCGAATATCGAGCAGCTTTTCCTCGTCCTCCGTTGACATTCCGGCAACGGTTATCGTGCCGCTGTCGGGAATGTTTATGGCGTTAAAGCATTTGGCAAGGGTAGATTTTCCCGAGCCGTTGTGACCCAATACCGCGACGTTTTTTACGGTCGGTTCTTCCGACTCGTTCACGTAGGAGAACACGACGTTTTTCGCTTCAAGAAATCCTTCGGCGCTCACTTTTTGTCCTTGCCCGAGACCATGCCGAGAATATCGTTTGCCAGACCCTTAGCCTTGTCGATATTCTCCTTTGTGGCGACCTTCTCGATGTTTTCCTTTGTTGCTGCCTTTTTTACCTCGCCTTTGATAGCGTCGGGAACGGGCAGCTTGTCGGCGGCGGCGGAAGCAGCCTTTGCGATGTCGTCGGCGTTTGAGCTTACGGTTTTGGCGATGTCGTCGCCGTTCAATGAATTTGCAAGTCCTTTAAGATCGAGTCCCATGATGAAATACCTCCTGAATTAAAATAATATTATAATAAACGCCGGAAATATGGATATTACCGCCTGATTTATTATTCACAGCTCATTTCTGCCAGAATCCTCTTTTGGGGCTTTTTGCTATGCTGTGCTTTTTTAAGTCTGCGAGAGCCTCGGTCACGATCTGCTCCGCGACCTTTTCATTCACCGGAAAGCCCGAGTTTGCAAGGTGGTTCCGCATATCAGTCACTATATCCTGCTTTTTCTTTGAGTTGGGAGATTCCGGCAGCAGCTCCATGACCATCTGTTTTACGTTGAGCGAACGCCCTTCGGAAAGAGCGCCTGTCAATGCCGCGTTAAATTCCTGAATAGTATTGTACATATTTTTTTCCTCCGTTTATTATGCAGTCAGTCTTTTGTCCATATCGCCGTAGACCCGCAAGGCAGAGCGCAGCCCGATTTCTCCACCGGCAGCCCTATCTCGTCCGCCGTGACCCTGCCGCCGAATTTCGGACAGATAACCTCGTTCAAAATATAAGCCATGACCGACGGCGAAAGCCCGGTGGTATAGCTGTTCAGCAGGAAAAACTCCGCGTCGTCGGCAAGCACCTGTGCGCAGGTATCGACAAGCTCATAAACGCAGTCTTCGAGCTTCCAGACCTCGCCGCCGGGTCCCCGCCCGTAGCTCGGCGGATCCATAACTATACCGTGATACTTGTTTCCGCGCCGTATCTCGCGCCTGACGAATTTTTCGCAGTCGTCAACGAGCCAGCGTATAGGCGCTTCGGAAAGACCGCTCGCCGCCGCATTGTCCCTCGCCCACGAGACCATGCCTTTTGAAGCGTCAACGTGCGCGACGGAAGCTCCCGCCTTCGCGCAGGCTAAAGTCGCGCCGCCCGTGTAGGCAAAGAGATTCAGCATTTTGAACTCCCCGCCTGCGGCAATTCTTGACCTGATATGCTCCGCCATAAAGTCCCAGTTGACCGCCTGCTCCGGGAAAAGCCCCGTGTGCTTGAAGCCTGTCGGGCGAATGATAAATTTCAGTTCGCCACAGCTTATCTGCCAGCTTTCGGGGAGCTTTTTCCTGAACTCCCATTCGCCGCCGCCCTTGCTCGAACGGTGGTAAATGCCGTCGGCACGCTCCCAAAGATCGGTCTTGTGAGGGGTCTTCCATATCACCTGCGGGTCGGGGCGCGAGAGAATACGTCCGCCCCAGCTTTCGAGCTTCATTCCGTCGGAGGTGTCGATTATCCTGTAATCCTGCCATTTGTCGGCTGTTCTCATAGTCGTTTCGTCCTTTTTATTATTGGTGATATTTGTAATTGTTAGCAAGCATTTGCTTTAGCCGTTCCTTGTCGTCGATAACAGTAAGCATTTCGACCTTTACAGTACCGAAATAGATAAGCATCAGCGACTCGCAGTTCGGAATATCGGTAAAGCGGTAAAGAAAATTGTCGGCTGTTATAAACCTTCCCGCAGCATATACGCCCACGTCTGAGATATACATACAGCGACCGTTTACTATGTATATTATTTCATATACCGCCCATGCTGTTATTGTAATGACAACTAAATAATAATTAGCAAGCCGTTTCTTGTAATTTTCGATCAGCGAAAGTACCTCTTCCCTTGTCATCCAGTTTTGTTCTCTGTAAGCCTCCGCCAGATCGTCAGTGCCGGCGAGCTTTTCAAGACCGGGCAAAGATGACGCATATTTATATATGTTGTAAACAGCATATATCAGAAAAAACATCAGCAGTATATCCACGATCCAGTGTATCTTTGGCTTTCGCTTTACCCTTATGCAGTCAATTGTTTTGACCTGTTTTTTCATTCTGACATTATTGATAATGCCGCGTATTGTTATAGCAATTATAAATACAAACGCCAACGCCAGTATTTTAATTGAATCACTCATTGTTCTGCTCTTTCACTTCGACATTACTATACGGCGTGTAGTTGTCCTCAAGCGTTGCGATAAGCAGTTCCTTATCCTCTGTGACCGTGTATTCCGCCGGGATCTTTTGTTTGCGGTAATAAAGCAGCAGCGTTTCGTCGTTTATTATGTAACGGTATTTTTCGGCGGGTAGAATCCTGTCGCTTATGTATACGTTCTTATCGGTGAGATACACATATTTGCCGTTGATAAGCTCGTCTGTGCGGAATGCGGCGCTTATCGCCCAGCAAATGCCGAGCAGCGCCCATATTCTGAAATGTCTTACAGCGCTGTCAAGCAGTCTGCCGTGAAATTCTTCAAGAGTTTCCGTCTGCGAATATGCCGAATAATCGCTGTCTTTAGCGCCGATTTTGATTTCGTGAATATCATAAGCGTCAAGCCCCACGACGATCGCGCACAGCACCGCCGAGATGATATTGCAGATAAGCGATGTTTTAACGTACTTCATATTCCGCGACAGCTTTATTTTTTCGGTCTCGCTGCGGAGCTTTCGGCGCGTTCTCACAGTGCCGATGATTCCCCAAACGGTACAAACCGCCATAACGACCGCTGCGGTCAGAACGAAATAATCCATAATTGCAGTTTTCATAAGCTCTCCAGTATTTCGATAGCTTTTTTGTATTTTTCGTGTCTTTGAATATCGTGTTCAGTCGGGTTGAGAATGGTTCTCGTCGGGTCGCTGTTGTGGCGAAGGTCGGCGAGCTTAACTGCGCGGGCTATCGGGTTCGGCTTTAGCTTTCTGACATAATCGAGATAGTCGGTTCCCTTATCGTGGGTGAGCAGCTTTACCGCCTCGACGACTTCGGGCGCGATACCCTCGCCAAGAAGATATTCAGCGGTGATGTCGGTGTCCTCGATAACGTCGTGCAGAAGCGCCGCCGTGCATGAAAGCTCGTCGGTCATCTGTTCGGCAACGTGCCAGGGGTGAAAAACGTAAGGCAGACCCGATTTGTCGCGCTGTTCCTTGTGCGCCGCGAACATTATGTTTATTGCCGTCATAGTCATTTTTGTGTAGATCATGCAGTTTCTCCGAGCTTGTCAATAAATTCTTTAAGAAATTCATTAATAATGTCCGTGAGCTTATCGGGCGGCGTGATGTCGCGTATCAGAAAGCCCACTTTGCCGCCTTCTTTTTTTGCTCTTGAATGTATACCGTGACGGTAGAAAAGCCACTTTTCAAACTCACACATCGACATTTCGAAGCACATATTTTCGCCCTGCCGTGTGATGTAGCAAATTTCCCCGCCTTCCTCCGTGCTTTCGACGGTCACGGAGTATAAGATGATTATATTATCTTTTTCCATATCTATCCTTTTCATTGATTATCCTTTTTCATATTTATTTTGTGGGTTTTATGCCACTCGAATTATTGTAGGATCGGGACTTGTTTCCGCCCGTCTGCCCGCAAATCCTGCCCCGTTGGGAAGAATCTGCCTGACCCGCGCTATTCTTTGCGAAAATCGGCAATTTACTTGTTCTTGTACTGACTTGCTGATCTATTTGCTTCTGCGTTTTTGTCGGCTTTTCTTTGAATTGCCGATTTTATTTTGGGCAGAAATGCTGCTTGCTAATTCTTATGAGACTTGTGAGGTACGGATTGTGGTGGAAGACTTTTGGTTTGTCTTCAATTGCGATGAATTTATTTACATTTTCTCAACAAGCCTTGCGACTTCGTTCGCATATTCCGTTATCTGCGCGGTGTCCTTGCCTTCAAGCATTACCCGCACCAGCGGCTCCGTACCCGATTCGCGCACAAGTATCCTGCCATTCGAACCGAGTTTCTTCTTGACATTCTCGATAGCCGCCGTAACATGGCCGTCCTTGTCCCACTTGCCCTTCTTATCGGGAGTGATACGCACATTCACAAGCACCTGCGGGAATACCTCCATGCAGGAAGCCAGCTCGCTCGCCTTCTTGCCCGTTGCCGCCAGTATCTCAAGCATTTTAGCGCCTGTCAGCTCGCCGTCGCCCGTGTTGGCGTATTCAAGCATGATGATATGTCCCGACTGCTCGCCGCCGATGCTGAAACCGCCTTTAAGCATTTCTTCAAGCACATAACGGTCGCCGACAGCCGTTGTCTTTGCGTTTATCCCCGCGCTTTCGGCAAACTTGAAAAAGCCGATATTCGACATGACCGTGACAACGCAGGTATCGTTATTGAGCTTGCCCTTACCGCGCAGATACTGCGAGAAAATAGCAAGCAGCTTGTCGCCGTCGATGATCTCGCCCTTTTCGTCAACGGCAAGGCATCTGTCAGCGTCGCCGTCAAAGGCAAGCCCCAGGTCTGCGCCACACTCAATTACCTTTTTCTGTAAGCTCTCCATGTGGGTGGAGCCGCATTTGTCGTTGATGTTCAGCCCGTCGGGTTCGCAGTGGATAAAGGTACACTTAGCGCCAAGCCCTTCGAAAATCTGGTGCGCGGTTGCGGAAGCCGAGCCGTTCGCGCAGTCTATAACGACGTTAATTTTGCTTACGTCGCCCTCGACAGCGGATTTTATCGCGTTTATGTAGTCATCGGCGGCGGTATCGACGGTGTAGATCCTGCCGACCTCCGCGCCTTCTTTAAGCTCGATCTTTTCGGGGGTGTCAAGGATAAGCGCTTCTATCTCGTTTTCTACTGCATCGGGCAGCTTGAAGCCCGTTGACGAAAACAGCTTTATGCCGTTAAATTCTACCGAATTGTGCGAGGCAGAGATCATCACGCCCGCGTCGGCGTTGTACTTCTTAACGAGCATAGCGACTGCGGGAGTAGGCACCACGCCCAGCAGATGAGCGTCCGCGCCGACTGAGCAGATACCCGCCGCAAGTGCGGCTTCAAGCGGCGCACCCGAAATGCGGGTGTCTTTGCCGATGATTATTTTCGGCTTGTGACCGCCCTCTTTTGCAAGCACCATAGCGGCAGCCCGCCCTATGTTCATAGCCTTTTCGCAGGTAAGCTCGGTGATAGCCACTCCTCGCGCTCCGTCAGTTCCGAATAATCTTCCCATAGTAATTTCTCTCCTTAAACATAACAATAAATTAATTAACTTTATACATTTCAAGCTCCGTGAAACAGCCCTCTTCGTAGACTTTCCCCGTGAACTCAAAGCCCATTTTCTTGTAAAAATTTATGGCGTTTCCGTTACCTTTCAGCACGAAAAGCGTTATACCGTTCTGCCCGATGATTTCCGCCGCCGCATTGAGTAAAGCCTTACCAATTCCCCGCCGTTGGAACTTTTTCAGCACATACAGCGCCACTATCTCGCCGCTGTCGCCGTGAGTGCAAAATTCTCTCGCCTGCGGGAGTATACCTATCGCACCCGCGGATTCATCTCCGACATAAGCGATGAATTTTCCCTCGGGAGAAATTTTCGCTCTCTCCGTCCAGCTGTCGGCTGAACGTCCGTCAAGCACCTCGTCGGGGATAAGTCCGCGGTAGGTCTCGCCCCACGAACGATATATCACCCCGCCGAAATCCGCCGCGTTTTCAGCTGTTACCGGTATTATTTCCATTAATATCCTCCTGCTTGCCGCCGCGCCGAAGCATGACAGCGAACATTATAAGCTCTAAAAACGCCATCAGGATAATATAAGCATACGCAAAAGTGACAAGCGCCCTTAACGGCATTTGCCGCAGAATAAGCTCCGTCCACACCGCGCAGAAATATATGCTCACATCAAGACACGCGATGTCAAGGGTCAGCATAAGCGCCAAACGCAGCTTGAAACTGCGGCTTTCGCCGAGCTTTTCGTTCGTCCTGACTTTTCCTGCGATATGCACGAAAAGCCTGTTTGCCGCAAGTGCCGCAAGCGTTATGCCGTGCGGGTAGAAGACGAGCCACTTTGTCGCCGTAACGTCAAGCTCCTGATAGCCGTGCAGTAAAACAGCGAATCTCTCGGCGATTCCCTTATCTTCCGTCAGCCACTTCATGCCGAGAAAGTGAATCCCCATTTGTTCGGGCAGCGAGCGGAACACAAGCGCCGTCCGCGTCAGGCTGACGATAAGCAATCCCCATGCTATAACGGATAATATCTTATGTATGTGGTCGGTCTGCTGTTTCAGCGTTTCATCGTCCCTGCCGGAGCCTACCAAAAATCGGTACAAAAGGCTGCTGTTTGACTTTGACATTCAGAAGTGAACCTGTCCGTCTTTCAGTATGCCTAAATGGTCGTAGGCAAGCTGCGTTGCCATACGTCCGCGAGGGGTCTTGGCGATAAATCCCAGCTGCATAAGATACGGTTCGCAAACGTCCTCTAAGGTCACGGCTTCCTCGCCAATTGCCGAAGCAAGGGTCTGCAATCCGACGGGTCCTCCGCCGTAGCCCTCGATTATCATTTTGAGCATTCGGCGGTCGAGCTTGTCAAGCCCCAGTTTGTCAATAGACAGCTTGTTAAGCGTGAAGTCGGCGATCTCCTTAGTCACCTTGCCCTCGCCGACGACCTGCGCGTAATCGCGGGCGCGGCGGAGAAGTCTGTTTGCGATTCGCGGGGTGCCTCTCGAACGCGAAGCAAGCTCCATAGCGCCCTCGCGGTCGCAGGGAACGCCCAGTATCACCGCCGAGCGAAGAATAATGCTCGTCAGCTGTTCGGGTTTGTAAAGTTCAAGCCGCTCGATTATGCCGAAACGGTCGCGTAGCGGCGCAGAAAGCTGTCCCGAACGGGTGGTAGCGCCGACAAGCGTAAATTTTTCCAGTTCTATCCTTATCGAGCGTGCGGCGGGACCCTTTCCCATGATTATGTCAAGGGCGTAATCTTCCAACGCGGGGTAAAGTATTTCCTCGACTTGCCGCGAAAGGCGGTGTATCTCGTCGATGAAAAGCACATCGCCCTTTTTCAGATTGGTAAGTATCGCCGCGAGGTCGCCGGGCTTTTCTATCGCGGGTCCCGACGTTTCGCGAATGTCCACGCCCATTTCATGCGCGATTATCTTTGAAAGAGTGGTCTTGCCAAGTCCGGGAGGACCGTACAGCAGCACATGGTCGAGCGCGTCGCCGCGCTGTTTTGCCGCGTCTATGCAGACCTTGATATTTTCCTTTACGCTCTCCTGCCCGATGTATTCCGCAAGGGTTTTCGGGCGGACTGTTACGTCAAAATCGTCCGTCGTGTCGGGCGGCTGTTCGACTGGCGAAACAAGGCGCTCAAATTCTATATCACTTTTTTCTATCATTAAAATTCTCCAAATCAGTCGGTGAGGTGTTTTTCATAAAATTCTATAATGCTGTCCAAAAGCTCGAAATTCAGTCGGTCGTTCCATTTTTCGCGGTCTAAGACCGTTTTATAATATTCCGTTCTGTCGCTCAAATAGTGTTCGCGGTTCTCGGCAGCTTCGGGGTCGTAGCCCTGTGAATTTATCCAGTCTCTGAAATCGTCGTTCAATGCGGCGAGCTTATCCTTATCCACAAAGACGTTATTATGTCCCCTGTCGTCAAAGCGGACGAACTCAAAGCGCGGGTCGTCGGCGTATTGCTCGTATATCTTGTCATAGCCGTATTCGATAGGAACGGTGTCATCGTCGGCGCTGTGAATAACCATAACAGCTGTATTGCTTGCCGATAAGCCGTCAAAAGCGCCGTATTTCGCGTATTTGCCGAATTTCAGCCTGTCATACAGCTTGATGTATGGCAGCATGGCGTAAATGGCATAGCCTGCCTGATTTTTGCCCTCTATCTCGAACATATCCGAAGCGTTCACAAAGCCCGAGCATTCGGCGGCGGCTTTGATCTCGGGGTGATATTTCAGCACGCTCATAATGCTGTACCCGCCCCAGCTGTGACCCCAAAGCATAACGGGAAATTCGGGGTATTCGTTTTCGACAAGCTCTATCGCCGCATTGAGATCTATAACGCCCTGCGGCAGACCTCCCACGCCGTCGCCCTCGCTTTCGTCGCAGGCGGTCGCGTCGTAGGCGAACACGAGGTAATTTTTGCCTGCGAAATGATCGGCAACGCTCATATAAGTATTATGACCGCCGCAGCCGAAGCCGTGCGCTATAATGACTATCCCGTGCGGGCGTTCATGCTCGTTCAGTTCGGGATAGCGGTACATATAGCCCGTGAGCTGCTGTCCCTTGTCGGAGGAGAAGGTGTATTTTGTGGCGGCAAGCTCGGCAAATTCTTCGATATGGCTGACAGGCTCGGTCGTTTCGAAACGATGATCGAAATTATGATTGTAAATTATCACCGAAGCTATGAAATCGGCGATGTTCAGCACAAGCAGGATTATCAGCACTATTATGATTATTTTCATCGGTTTTGATTTCTTTTTCATTGTCGGGTTCCTTTTGTTCGGAAAACGATATTTTTTTCAGAATTTTATTGTAGGGGCGTGCATTGCGCGTCTGTGCGAAAAATCCATGACCTCGCGCAATTGATTTGCGAAAATCGCTCCGCTCTTTCGCAAATATAAAATCGGCAATTTGCTTGTTTCCGCTCAATTTTGCAGAGCTATTCAATTCTGCGTTTTTGTTCATTTTTCTTGAAATTGCCGATTTTATTTTTGAGCTATTCTATTTGCGTTCTACCGTTAGTTTGCGAAAGCCATCGGCTTTTGTGGGGGAAACCCTTCCTAAGACTTTTGATATGCCTTTGTTTTGCGTTTTTTTAAAACTTTGCTAATCCTATAAGCGCTTTCTTTATAAGCTCCTCTACTGAGAGAGCCGGGTCTAATTTTCCAAGCACCGAAAGCGCTTCGCCTTCGGTATATCCTAACACTTCCAGCGCTGTGACTGCCTCGCTGATATTCGCCCCCGCAACATTCACAGCCGCCGCCGCACCGGTCTGACCGCGAACCGAGATAGTCTCGCCCGCGAGCTTATCTTTAAGTTCCAAAATAATACGCTGGGCGATCTTAGCGCCTATCCCCTTTATCTTTGTAAGCGCCTTACTGTCGGAGGTCGCCACACACAGCGCGAACTGCTGCGAGTTCATTCCCGAAAGTATGGACAGCGCCGCTTTGGGACCCACGCCGCTCACCGAAATAAGCAGCTTGAAGCATTTAAGCTCCTCCTTTTCCGCAAAGCCGAACAGCTCCATTGCGTCCTCGCGCACGCTCATGTATGTGTAAAGGAACACGTTTTCCTTGCCCGCTATCTTTTGCAGCGTGTTGAACGTCGTCTTGCAGGCATAGCCCACGCCGCCGCATTCGATAACGGCAAGCTCCCCTTCTGTGTGAGTAAGTTTTCCGTTTAATGAATATATCATTGTTTATTTTTCTCCGATATTTTTATATTTTCCCATTCCTCGCGGGTAATGGCGAAGACCTTTGTTATGCCGTTTTCCTCATCGGGAAACTCGTTGACCTGTCTGCACCCCCACGAAACAGCCGTTTTCGCCGACGGCTCGTTTGTGTATTTCATGTATGAGAATATCACGCCAAACGGCAGCGTTTCGAAAGTCCGGTCGCGGACGGCGCGGGCGGCTTCTTTCGCGTAGCCATTGCGCTGCATATCTCGCCTGATGTGATAGCCTATCTCGGGCTTTATCACGCCGCCGATGTTCTGCATGGTAAGCCCGCAGTCGCCGATCATCTCGCCCGTTTCTTTAAGGCACACCGCCCACAAGCCGAAGCCGAAAACGCGGTATCTTTCGATATTGCGGTCTATCCATGCGCGGACACGGGATTCGTCAAAGTCGTAGGGATAATGCCGCATTATCTCTCGGTCGGCAAGCACGGCATAAAGCGCGTCGAAGTCGTCATGGGTCATTTCGCGCAGGATAAGTCTTTCTGTTTCAAGCGTCATTGTATGATTTCTCCTTGTGATGCTCAAAAAGCTGATATATAAGGCTCATTACAGCAGCGATAAGCGCTCCGAACGAAACGTCTGTCAAGAAATGCGCCCCGAGAATTATCCTCGTGAGCATGATTATCAACCCATAAACAAGCCCCGCGAAGAAAAGCGCCACGCGATGCTCTTTAAGTCTCGGGAACACCCACGCGAACGCGGGAAAAAACGAGACCGCCGCAATGTTCATAAGCGCGTGACCGCTCGGGAAGGATTCAAAGGCGTTTTTGGTCGTGCCGAATATCTCGGATTTTAGCTTTGCCGTCATGTCGGGGTCGTAAGCCTTGTACCAGGGCAGAAATTCGGTTATTGTGAGCGTGGTGCGGTATCTCGGGCGGGAAAAAAAGCTCTTTAATAAGCCGCACAGATAAGCCACCGCTGTCATAAAGACCAGCACGCGGATAAGCCGCCCCGTCAGCTTTTTATCATAGCCGCCCTTGCCGCAGGTTATCCCCGCAAAGAACGGCGGCAGCATTGAAATTACGAATACCAGCGAATATGTCAGCAGTCTCGGCAGCTGTTCTATCGCGGGGAATGCGAACAAACATTCCTCGTGAGTAACTGCGCCCGTGCCTATCGCCCCTGTCGAAACCGACAAATAAGCGATGAACACAAGCAGAGCGGTCTTTTTCTTTTTCGAAAAGCCGCCGTATGAGGAAACCTGCCCGAAAAGCACGCCGTCAAAGAAGTTGAACGCCCCGAACGGTACATACTGCCCGATAGTGGTAAGGATCAGCACGGGCGTATTTAGCGGCAGATAGAGCGTTTCCGAAATATCGCGGTCAAAGCGGGTGCCGACGGCAATAAATATCCCGAAAAGCAATATGACCCCGAGATGCAGAAAAACGATGCTTTTTGCGGATTTCACCGTCTGTTCACCACCTTTGCAAGAATCTGTCTTGTGCCGAGCGAGTAAGCGTGGGTTATGGCGAGAGCCACCGCGTCGGCGGTGTCGTCGGGCTTGGGTACTTCCTTTAAGCGGAGGATTGTGCGGGTCATTTCCTGCACCTGTTGTTTTTCGGCTCTGCCGTAGCCTGTTATGGAACTTTTTACCTGCAAAGGAGTATATTCATATATCGGCATACCCGCCTTAGCCGCCGCGAGGAGAGTTACCCCGCGAGCCTGTGCAACGTCTATGCCTGTTTTCTGATTTGTATTGAAAAAGAGCTTTTCTATGCTCATTTCGTCGGGGTGATAGGTCTGGATAAGCACGCGCATATCGTCGTAGACAGCCATTAAGCGGCGGTCAAAGGGAAGATCGGCGGCGGTAGTGATCGCGCCGAAGCCGACGACCTTGAAAGCGCTGCCGTCGTAATCGAGCAGTCCGTAGCCGACTATGGCATAGCCGGGGTCTATCCCTAATATACGCAATGCGCTCCCTCCCTTAAATCTGCTTTGTGTCCGTATTTTAACCCATGATATATTATAACACAGCGCATTGGATTTTTCAAGTGTATCATTAAACAAATTAATAAGAATGGCGTTGATTATTTAGTATAAATCATTATCGGGTTATTTCAAAAGTTTAAAATATAAGCAAAGCAGGGGACGGCCTCTACGCGGGGGGGCGGCCCCCATTTGCATTAACCTAACTTAAAACCATTGCATTGAAAATACGGTGATTTAGTGGTTATTCGGGCGAAACGGGCGGGAGCAAGCCCCCGCCCTACACCTGATTTTGTGCGGGTTACATATTGTAGGGGCGCGCATTGCGCGTCCGTGAATGCCCTCAAAACCACGATTTTACAGCATTTTTGAATAGATTAATGCGTATGGGGGCGGCCCCTACGCGGGGGGCGGTTACGCGGGTGCGCTCGCAAGCTCGCTTACGTTCTGCAAGGCGGTGGGATTCGTTCCGCGATTCCTATAAAAATTGGGTAATGACCGCAAGCCGGACGTTCAAACTGTAAATGAGCAACACAGTCGATTTGCACAAATAATTGCGCGAGGGCAGCAAAATCCTACCGAAGCAGAACTGCATTTTGTATAATTTGCCAAAACGCTTGTTTATGGTATTATATTCTGATTACGGGAATCAGCGCGGTTTGCCTGAAATTCTCATTTACATTTCATTATTTCATCTCCGTTGTCGGGCTGCGGAACCTTGACAACTTTTCCCCGACATGATATACTATAATTAACCTTGCCGAGCGTTATTTCGACATCGTTAAGGAAAGAATGATATGAAAATTATATATAAATGAGTGTTTTCTGTGAATTGTACAAATGCGGTTCTGCTCTGTTGGGCGTGTGCTGACTTGCGCAATCCTATTGTGCGAAAATCGCTTCGCTCTTTCGCACAATAAAATCGGCAATTTTGTTCGTTTTTGTCACGTTATGCAGATTTATTCACTTCTGCGCTTTTGGACGAATTGCTTGAAATTGCCGATTTTATTTTTGATTTGTCGGCTTGCTGCTGCTACACGATTTTGCATTTGCCGTTGGTTTTGCGTGGGTTGCACCTGCGGTGCAAATGGGGCGCTGCCCCATGCCCCCCCTTGACCCCATTTTTGCCCTTGTTTTGCGGTTTCTGCGACTTTGTGCATTTAAAGCGCTCATTTGATGAAAAGAGTTTTCCGGGCAAGCCCAAAACGCTGCCCGGTCACGGAGGTAAAAGGAAAAATGTTTTGCAGGAATTGCGGATACGAACAGGACGGCGGCAGGTTCTGCGACAGGTGCGGACAGCCGATATATAAGCCGCGTGATGAAGGGAATCTCCCTCCCGCCGGCAGTTATAACAATTATTATGACAATAGCTACGACGCTTATGCCGACGAGCCGACTTCCGCCGCCGATCAGTATGACAACGGCGGTTATCGGGACAGCTACAACAACGGATACAACGAAAGCTATTATGACAACGGTTATCAGGAGCCTTACCACGACAACGCACCGCGCCAGAACGTCTACCGCCCCGATACCGACGCGGGCAGCCGGAAACAGCCCGCGTCATCGTCTGCCGCCGAAAAAAAATCCAATGCAATAATAATTGTTATCTGTATCGGTATCTGTGCGGTGGGGATATTCCTTATCTGGACGGTTTTCAAGCTGATAACGGGCAAGGACACCAACGGCGACGGCAGTTTTGTCACCACCGCCCCCGCCATAACGATAAATACCGCCAAGCCCGCCGTAACGCAAGCGCCCGCCGAGACCACCACTCCCGAAAAAAAGTCCGAAACCAAAAATATTGAGATATTGTCCGCCGCTAAGGTTGCGGGTATGGACATTTCGGACATACTTGATACTATCGGCGATGACTACCGCGTTTCGTGGAACGAATACGAGCTTTCGGACGGTTCGTATATCTGCGGCGTAACGAGCGACAGCTATTTTCCCGGTGTGCTGATAAGCTACCCCGACGAGGACTTCGGCGACGAGGACGACCTGCTCGGATTGTTCGAAAACGGCGAGGAAGAGGGTAAGATCGTCTATGCCGTTGACGGCGCGGAGATCGGCGACGGCGTAAAGGTCGGCAATAGTTATTCGTATATTATCACGAAGGCGAACTGTCTGGGCGCGGTTGACCCCGACAGCGATACCGCTCCGACGATAATAAGCGGCAGGCTTTGCTATCTGCAATTCGATGGCGACGACGATATTTATGCCATTGCGAAGAAATACGGCTCCGAAGTGGCAGATGCTACCAATACCGACTATAAATGCACAATGGCGATATTCTCCGATGAATTTTCCTTCGGCGAGAGTATTGAAGGCACCGTTACTGCCAATACCGTAGCGCTCAGGGTGGCTCCTTATGCCGATTCTGCCGATATGTGGAATATCAATACTGGCGAAAAGATAAAAGTGAGCAAGAAAGACCTCATTATTAAGAGTGATAATTCGACATGGTACAGGGTGTTTGAATATCGTCCCGATAACGGCGTTTGGAAGCATGGGTATATCCATGCGGAATATGTCAAGCTGAGTGAATAAGAAAGCAAAGTGATAAATCAGCAAAATTGAGCGGAAACAAGGAAATTGCCGATTTTATTTGCACGAAAGAGCGCAGCGATTTTCGCAAACGAATTGCGTGAAGTTTTGGTTTTCCGCACGGTAGGGAAATTTCACTACAATATGTAACACATGATATAAAAAGCCGATGTCCGCAAAGAACATCGGCTTTGTTATTGGTTTCGTAAAAGCCCGGGGAATATCAGAGGCTCTTAAGCTCCTCGTCGGAAACGAGCTTGAAACCGCTCTCGGTGAGTGCGGTAACTGCTTCGTCGGTCTTGTCAACGCGCAGGATAAGATAAGCCGTGCCGTCGGTGGCGTTGATGAACGCCGCATACATATACTCAACGCTGATGTTGTCCTTGTACAAACAGGTCATAGCGTCGGCAAGTCCGCCGGGCTGGTCGAGTATCTTTATTGCCATAACGTTTGTGATAGTCACGGCAAAGTTCTCGCCTTTAAGTACCTTCTGCGCCTTTTCGCTGTCGTCAACGATAAGACGGAGGATACCAAAGTCCTTTGTGTCGGCAATGCTCATGGCGCGGATATTAACGCCGTTATCGCCGAGCAGACGGGTGATAGTCGAAAGTCTGCCGGGTCTGTTCTCAACGAATACCGATAACTGTTTTACTGTCATAATGATTACCTTCTTTCAAATGATTTTTTGGTTTTACTGCGTAAATTTGCAGTTTAGGAGAATCGTGCAAAATGTTTTTTGCTCCGGTTGGAAAGTGCTGGCTTGCACAGTCTCTTGTGCAAGGAAGAAGGGTTATCCCCTGCACGAACCTGTTCGTGCCAACCCCTTCCTAAGACTTTTGGTTTGCCTTTACTTTGCGCTTTTTTACATAAATTCCTCGGGGTCAAAATCCTCATCCTCGGGCATATCGCTCTCATTATAGGGAACGCCGTTTTTAACACCCATTCTTATATGCACGGGAATGTCTTCATAATCGCCTTCCCATTCATAATCGGTAAGCTCCGCCGCCTTGATAAGCTCCGCAAGCTCGGCAGCCGCCGCTTTTTCCTCGGCGCTGTTCCCGCCGCCTATCGCGGGACCGCTCGGCCCGTGATAAATTTCAAGAACAAACTCCCCGCCGTTTTCGTCCTTCGCGGCTACCACACAGCTGAAAAGCTGCTCGTAATCGTCGGTGAAATAGTCGGGCTGCCCGAAAAGCGTTATCACCTTCGAGGGATAAAGCTCCTCCTTGCAGTCAACGTTCATTATACGACTGCCGCTCTTGTATCTGTCCTTGTCGGTCTTTTCAAATGTATACATCTTTTGTCACTCCATTATTGGTCTGCCGTGAAAAGCACCCATAGCCCGTGTTCCGCCGCATAACGCCAGAACGAAAGACTGTCGTGCAGATATTCAAGCGTATATTCAAGGTCTTCGGCACTCTTGAACTCGCCGTACTCGCCGTCGGGAATGGCGTTGTAGCGCTTTTCAAATTCCTCGTCGGTAAGCTCTGTCAGTGCTTTGTACAGCTCGCCGACCTGCGCGGGGGACTTCGCCGTTATGATATAATCGGTATGGTCTTCGTCAAAATATAGCCTTTCGCCGCCCAGTATTGCAAGCGCCAGCGTGCCTTCGCTGTCAAAGGACAACTTGCCGTCCGTAAGAGCGCGGTGCATGGCGTCCCACGACTTGTCAAGCTCGCAGGTCATTTCGGGATACTCCTCAAAATAAAGCTCCTCCAGCTTCTCCGAGATGTATTCGGGCAGGCTCTCCGCCGGCATACTTCGCATTTTGTCGATTATATCCTCGCCGACCGCAAACAATACGCCAAGACAACTCATTCGGTATCACTCCTTTTTATCCGTGCAGCTTGCGCTTGTCGATAACACGGACTGCCTTGCCCTCAGAACGCGGTATGCTCTTAGGCTCTACCAGTCTGATCTTCGCACGGATTCCGAGAACGCTCTTCAATTCGTTTGCGATAGTCTTCTGTATATCCTCGTAGGTCTTAACGGTGTCGGAGAACATACTGTCATCGACCTCAACAAGAATATCAAACGTGTCGGTGTTGTTCACGCGGTCAACGACGATCTGATAATTTGGCATGGTCTTAGCCATTTTAACAAGCACGGATTCGATCTGCGACGGGAATACATTTACGCCGCGAATGATAAGCATATCGTCGCTTCTGCCCATAGGCTTCGCCATTTTAACTAAGGTTCTGCCGCAGGAGCATTTGCCGCGTGTCAGTACGCATATATCGCGGGTGCGGTATCTTAACAGCGGGAACGCTTCCTTGTCAAGGCTCGTGAACACCAGCTCGCCCTTTGTTCCGTCGGGGAGAACTTCGCCCGTATCTGGGTTGATTATCTCCGCGATGAAGTGGTCTTCGTTGATGTGCATACCTGTCTGCTCTTCGCACTCGAAAGCCACGCCGGGGCCGCTGAGTTCCGTAAGACCGTAAATATCGAAAGCCTTTATGCCGAGAGACTTCTCTATCTCGCGGCGCATTTCTTCTGTCCAGGGTTCCGCGCCGAAGATACCTGCTTTAAGGCTCAGTGTGTCGGGAGAGATACCCATTTCCTTGATAGTTTCGCCGATATAAGCCGCATAGGAAGGCGTGCAGCAGAGAATAGTTGCTCCCAGATCCTGCATGAACTGGATCTGACGCTCGGTGTTGCCCGACGACATCGGCAGGGTAAGACAGCCGACCTTGTGCGAACCGCCGTGCAGACCCGCTCCGCCTGTGAAAAGTCCGTAGCCGTAAGCCACCTGGCAAACGTCCTTGTCGGTGCCGCCCGCCGCAACGATAGCACGGGCTACGCATTCCTCCCACATATCAACGTCGTTCTGCGTGTAGAACGCAACAACGCGCTTGCCTGTGGTGCCGCTCGTTGACTGAATGCGCACGCACTCGTCAAGCGGCTTGCCGAGCAGACCGTAGGGGTAAGCGTCGCGCAGGTCAGCCTTCGACAAAAACGGCAGTTTGTGGAGATCGTCTATCGACTGAATGTCGGTAGGCTTAAGCCCGCGAACCTCCATTTTTCTGCGGTAGTAGGGAACGTTGTCCCAGACGTGCCGCACCTGCTTGACGAGCTTTTCGCTCTGCAAAGCCTTCATTTCCTCTCGGGACATACATTCGTGCTTTTCGTCCCGATAACGCTTCTGTGTTTCCATTGGTATTCCTCCCGGTAATGATTAATGATTAGTAATGATTGAAAATAATCACCCTGCTATAATATATTTTCCGTATTGACGCAATGCAGGGCGGAGACAGGTTCGCCCTACATTTATTACGTCAGCGGAATGAATTATTGCCTTTTGTAGTTTATACAGCTTCACGACCGAGCGCGAAAGCCTTTTTGTTAAGTTCCAGGAACTTAGCGGGAACGCACTGTTCAAGAGCCGTCTGCCATACGCTTTCCTCGAAGGGCAGTTTCTTTGAAACTACGCCCATGAGAACGACGTTAGCCGCCTTAGATGTTCCCGCCTGCTCCGCGAGAGCGAGCGCGGGCGCGGCTGTTACCTCAACGCCCATAGCCTCGATCTTGCCCAGGATATTTTCGGGATAGACAGCCGCGCCCGTGATAACGGGCATGGGGTCGAGGGTCTGGTCGGAGGTGACGATCTTGCCGCCCTTTTTGAGATACGGCAGCCACCTTGCGCATTCGAGCTGCTCAAAGCTGATTATCAGATCGGCTTCGCCAAGCTCCACCACGGGGGAATATACCTTCTCGCCGTACTTGACATAGGTAACTACCGACCCGCCGCGCTGGCTCATGCCGTGTACCTCGCTTACCTTAACGTCGTAGCCTTCGGCAAGAAAAACGCTGCCGAGTATGCGCGAGGCAAGCAGGGTACCCTGTCCGCCCACGCCGACTATCATAATTGATTTAGTTTCCATTATATCTTACTCCTTGTGTAAGTCTTTGTTATCTTTATTATCCGTATAGTTTACGCCGTTCATTTCAGCCCAAAGGCGCTTTTCGGCTTCGCGCTTTTCCTCTTCGGTCATGTAGAGATCGGGGCGCACGCGGCGGAGGATAAAGCCCACCGCTCCGATTATCAGCGCTATCACGACGAGCGGTATGCCGAACGCGCAGCTTAGAAGTATTGTTTGTTCGTCCATGCCGCTCCTTTCAATAAATACGAATATCAGTTCAGCCGTTATTTTTGTAAATCGTGATAATATCGAAATCTATCACACTGTCATCGCCGTCCGCATAGCCCGTTACGACCGCTTCTTTTGATTTTAGAATATCCGCGTATTTGCCCTCGTTAAGATATTTTGTTATCATTTCACACACATCATCGCGGACGGTGCGCCAGTCATCGGGGAGATCATAGCCTTTCATTCTGAAAGCCGGCTGACGGTTTCCCCATATTTCGGTTATCAGCCATTCTTCGTCGTCGGGGTCATATTCCTCTGTGCCGATAAGCTCGATACCGACATAGTTTTCATCTTCATCAATAAAAAGATTAAAAGCTAACGCGGCTGTCTGTTCGAGCGGCAGGGCTTTGCCGAACTCTTTATCTGTCCATTTTTCAAAACGCCTGTAATTATCCATATCAGTCAACGATAGCGTTAAGTTTGCAAAGCTCCTTACAGATACCGCAGCCCACGCACAGCGTGTGGTCGATAACGCTCTTCTTGTCCTTTATCGAGATCGCGGGGCAGCCTACCTTTAAGCACTGTTTGCAGCCCACGCACTTGTCATTGTCAACGTGTACGGGCGGATTGTGCTTTACATATTTCAGCAGAGCGCAGGGACGGCGCGAGATGATAACCGAAGGCTCGTCCTTTGCAAGCTCCTCCTCGATTACCTTTTTCGTTTCCGCCATGTGGTAAGGGTCAACCACGCGCACACTCTTTATGCCGATAGCCTTTACGAGTGCTTCGAGATTGACAGCCGCCGCCGGATCGCCCTTGAGGTTCTTTCCGGTGGTCGGGTTCTGCTGATGACCCGTCATGCCTGTAATAGAGTTATCAAGAATGATAGTCGTTGTATTAGTGGCATTATAAGCGACGTTCACAAGACCTGTCATACCGCTGTGCATGAATGTCGAATCGCCGATTACCGCGACAGACTTCTTGTATGTATCGCCGCCCGAAGCCTTGTTGAAGCCGTGCAGAGCACTTATCGAAGCACCCATGCAGATAGTGGTGTCCATAGCGTTAAGCGGAGCAGCCGCGCCGAGAGTATAGCACCCGATGTCGCCCGAAACGTAAACGCCGAGCTGCGACAGGCAGTAGAAAAGTCCTCTGTGGGGACATCCCGCGCACATTACGGGCGGTCTTACAGGTACGTCCTCGCCGAAGGTCATAACGTCAGGCTCCTCGCCGAGAAGTGCCTTTCTTACGACCGCCTGCGAAATTTCAAACTCGCGGGGGAAAATCTCCTTGCCGATAACGTCGATACCGTTCTTTTTGCAATGTGTCTCGATTATGTCGTCAAGCTCTTCGATAACATAAACTTTGTCGCACTTGGCGGCGAAATCCTTAATAATATTGAGCGGCAGGGGGTTCACCATACCGAGTTTAAGATAGCTCGCCTTGTCGCCCATAGCCTCCTTAGCATAAACGTAGCAGTCGCCCGCCGTGATTATGCCTATCGAGGTGTCGTTATATTCTGCCTTGTTGAGCGGAGATGTCTCGGCAAATGCCGCCGCGTCGCGGAGTTTCTGTTCAACGACCGGGTGGCGCTTTTTCGCAAAGCCGGGCATCATAACGAACTTAGAGGGCGTTTTAACGTAGGGCTTGGCTTCGGGAACTACTCTGTCGCAAAGTTCCACCTGCGACTGCGAATGCGCTATACGGGTAGTAAGTCTTACTATAACGGGGCAGTCGAATTTTTCCGAAAGCTCAAACGCCTGTTTGGTGAAGTCCTTGCATTCCTGAGAATCGGAAGGTTCGAGCATCAGCACCTTTGAAGCTATGGCGTGGTGGCGGGAATCCTGTTCGTTCTGCGAGGAATGAAGTCCCGGGTCGTCGGCAACGCAGACGACCATGCCGCCGTTTACGCCCGTATAGCCTGCGGTGTAGAGCGGGTCGGCAGCGACGTTCAGACCGACGTGTTTCATGCCGCAGAAGCTCCTTTTGCCCGCGATAGAAGCTCCGAGAGCCGCTTCCATAGCGACCTTTTCATTCGGTGCCCATTCGGCGTAGATTTCTTCGAACTTTGCCGCGAACTCCGTTACTTCGGTGGAGGGAGTTCCGGGATAAGAGGAAACAAATTCGCAGCCGGCTTCATAGAGACCGCGTGCGAAGGCTTCATTTCCGATCATTAATTTTTTCATGATGAAAAACAGTCCTTTCAAGTCGTGATAGATATATTATATCACTTTTTGTGAGCTTTTTCAAGTAGTTTTGGATAAAAAAACGGCAGAGAAAAACTCTGCCGAAAAAAAACGCGAAGCGGAACCGGGGTCAAGGGGCTTGCATGAAAACCCGCGAAGCGGAACCGGGGTCAAGGGGCTTCGCCCCTTGCGGGGGTATGGGGGCAGCGCCCCCATTAAAATCAGCCGCGCACCAGTAAAATCCCTGCGCCCTGAAAATTCCGTGCGCGGCTGCCCTCCTTTGTGCGAAGTGAGCGGCAGCGAACGAGCGGTCTGTGCGGTCAGCACTTTCTTATCGGTGGGGCAGAATGCGTTTCTGCACTTTCCGAACGGCGGGGCAAGGCGCAATCTTTTTGCGAAAATCGCTGCGCTCTTTCGCGAAATAAAATCGGCAATTTCTTTGTTTCTGCCACGTTTTGCAGAGCTATTCAATTCTGCGTTTTTGTCACATTTTCTTGAAATTGCCGTTGCCGATTTTATTTTTGAGCTGTTCAATTTTCTTTTTCCGAATTGATGCTTGAACCGCTCAGTCTCTGGGGGAAACCCTTCTGAAGAAGGGTTATCCCCCAGACCCCCTTCCTAAGACTTTTGGTTTGTCCTAAATTTACTTATTTTTTACATATATCGACGAAATATCCGTCGCTTCAAGCCCGTTACGAAATACAATTCCGGTTGTTTCCGGCATATTCCCGGTCTTCATACAATACATTTTCGCATCGTCTGAAAGCGACCACAAATATTTCGTATCAAGCCGCTCCAAATACCCCGCATTATACATCTCAACATTGAACCGAGCTATCACATAATCGGGTCTCCCAAACGTCAGAAGCCCGAACATCACAACAAACACCGCCACCAGCGGACGCATTATCACCATGCCGCGTTTTATCTGCTTAACTATCACCAGCACAAATGCAAACGCGCAAAGCACCATGAACCACCCCGTATAAAGCCGCAGTTCGCTAAGACCGTATTCGGAAATGTACATAACCATTTTACTGAGCGCCGAAGCGATCATAACGAGCGTGAAAAAGCTCACCGCCGCCGTGTATATCCTGAGCGCCACGGATTTTTCGCCGCCCTTAGTGACAAAGTTCGCTATCATAATGATAAAGATGTTGATAACGATAACGGCGAGCAGTTCAAAAAATCCTCTGCGGGCATATTCGGCATGGCTGAAGCCGTCGGGCAGTCTGTTCATGAACGCCGAAAGCAAATAGTTAGCCTGCGAGATAAAGAACATCATGTAAAGCACGCAGACAGGCGTGAGCGCCGTGCAGGTCACTATGCCACCCACCTTCTGCCAATTCGCAAGGTGCGCGGCGCAGGTCTCTTCGGTTACATCAGCATTGCTGTCACGGTGAGCGTTTGCGTAAAAAGCCCCGAAAATATAGCACCCGACAGGCAGCGCAAAGAAGATCTGAATAACGATCGTCACTACCTTTTCGACGGTCATTAAGTCCGCAAGTCCGCCGAGCATTTTTTCAACACCGCTGTCAGCCGAGATAAGCAGTCCGCCGATAATAAGCGTCGGCACGACCGCGACCGCAAGCCCTATCATCACCGAGCCTAAGCTCCTGCCGACTTTGGTGCGCCTGCCGCTTTCCGCCGCTGCTTCGGGCATTTTGCCGAAATGTTCAAGCGGATACTGCACAGCCGCCTGCATCATGACAAACGGCAGAAAACGCGGCACGCGCCTGTCCTCGCTGCCGTACTGATACAGCAGCCACAGTCCGCAGATGATAAGGAACACGGTGTTGAGCATTTTGATAAACTCGTTGTCGGTGACGAAATAAACGCAGGAAAACAGGTACATTATCCCCGCCGTGAGAGCCGTCCTTCCGCTGCCATTTATGCCGCTTTTTTTCATAAAGACAAGCGCGGCGGTCGTCAGCATGGCGAACACAGCCGTTGTCACAAACCCTGTCGGACTGCATACCGCAAAGCGAATCAGCAGGAAAGACAGCGCGAAAACCGCAGCCGAGAACGCAAGCTCCGCCGCCGTGAAATCGGTCTTTTTCTTCGGCTGAATGGCGGGCATCGGGTAAGGGACAGCGCCCATGTTCGGCATTCCGTAATATGCCGGCATCGGCATGGGTATCGGCTGGGGATTTGGTTTTTGTTCGGGTTCTTTGTTTTTGTCGTGCTTAATAAGGTCTACCATAGCTTATCTCTCCTTTTTCGGTTCATTGTGATAAGTGAAGTATGCCGCCGCCGCGTTTATTACCGTTCCTGCCGCATAGCTGACAATATCGCCCCACGCAAACCCTGTGCCGATCATAATAGCCGCAAGGCTCCCGCGCTCGAAGCCGAGTATCTTATAAAGCTCAAAATACTGCGACACCTCCACCGCGCAGGCGAAAACGAACAGTGTTGCGGGCAAGGTTCGCGGGAATTTATCGGTGAATATTCTTATAAGAAAATACATCGCGGGCATTACAAGCACATCGCCGATGTACTCCCGCACAAAGCCGTGCGCGTACAAGCCTATCAGTATCTCGGTGAATAACAGCGCGGCGAATACGGCGGCGCTTATCAATCTCCGTTTTGTTGTCTGTTTCATATATTTATATCACCCTAACTGTGAAAACTGCACAAGCCCCGTTTCGGTATCGACTATCACCGCTGTTGAATGTGGGTGGTTCCAGTTCAGCACCGCGTTAAGAACGTATATCTGCGTACTGTCCGAACCGCCCCCCGATGACGTATCATCAAAAAAGTCCGAGCCGCCGCGCATTTTTTCGCTTATATAAACGTCCAAAGTGCCGTCGTCGTAGCTGTTTTCGCGGGGAGTGAAGTCCTCGACCGTGTAGCCGCCGTTTTCGATATATTCTTTCAGCGGAATGGTGTACCTCGCTTTAGGCGCGTATTCGGCGGCGCAGGCGGCGGCTTGTTCGGGCGTTGTCCTGTACGTCACGCTGTAATGACCTATCCCCTGCATCACCGACGGCACATATTCAAATTTGTAATCGCCGAGAACTTCGCCAAGCCTTGCCGGGAAGTATTCCGAGGGTTTCACGTTGCGAAAACGGCTGATATACCTCTGCTGAAAGGGGTACTGCCATTTCATGCGCGAAGTAATGCCCGCCGGAGTCAGGAAAGTCACCAGCAGGGTAAGCCCTGCGATAAGCAATATCACGGCGGAATTGTCGGGTTTCAGCTTTTCGCCCTTTTTTGCGGCTCCGCGTATCATCAGGTAAAAAATGAACGTCAGCCCTGTGAGTATTACGGCTTCAAACTGGATGGTGACAGCCGAGATCATTATCACGCCCGCAATGCAGGCGACAATGCCCGCTGAAAGAATTATAAGCGTTATCTTTGCCAGTTTAGTCATTTTGAACTCCCCCTTAATTTTGCAGTAAATTGTTTTTCTTTGTTTACGCCGTTTATCGTTTCGGTGTAGGTCACGACATAACAGCCGTCATTTTGTTCCACATGGAACTCATCGCATCTGCGCCCGTCGATAACATCACCGGAGCCTAAAAAGTACGCATCATCGCCGACTATCTCGTAAAGCGCGGGATAAGAATGGTGCATACCGTGAGGAACGTCGCATAATATTATCAGCCGTCCGTCAAGATCGTACTCCTCCGCATTGTATGGGTCGTTCCAGTCCTCGAAAAGCCCCGTCGTCATCACGCCGCCGATAAAGATCGTTATGATCACACCAAATCCCAACAGCAGCGACAGCGCAAAGCGACCTATCGTCTTTAAAACGCCCTTCCTTGCGATTATCTCGGAGATCAGCGACAGGATAACAAGCCCCGCCGCTATGCAAAATATAACGCCGAATATCCAAAAGTATTCGCCCCGCGCCTGCCAGGTGTAGAATTTGCCGTCCGAATATTTCAGTTGAGTTGTATCGGGAACAAGCGCACGGATAATAAGCGCCGCAATTATCGGCATACCGATAAGCCCCAGCAGCCCCCACCGGCAGGCGTTCCCAATGTATTTTTTTCCGCCGTCAGTCATGATTTTTCCGCCGGATTCTGCCATTCGAGAATATCCCCCGGCTGACAGTTCAGCGCCTCGCATATCTTGTCAAGGGTCGAAAAGCGTATCGCCTTTGCCTTGCCTGTTTTCAGCACCGAAAGATTCGCGGCTGTTATCCCCACAATGTCGGCAAGCTCGTTTGAGGAGATCTTGCGCTTTGCCATCATCACATCAAGATTAACAATGATCGGCACAAAAAGCCCCCCTTTCATATAGTAAAGTCGTTTTCCGACTTTATCTCGACCGCCTGCTCGAATACGTTTTTAAGCACGCGCATGATAAGCCCGAACATCACGGCGAAAAACGCGGGCAGGAACACAAGGAATCTCCACAGCGCCATAATGCCGAACGCTCCGCCCGCCAGCAGGCAAGCCCACGAGATCCCCCGCAGACAGCGCGTGTTCCTCTCGACAAAGACCTCGCCTTTGGAAATATTTTTCAGCAAAATATGCAGCTCGGCGACCGCCCACACCGCAAGCCCCTCGCAGACGTAAAGCGTGACCATCATCGGCACATAAACGCTCCCTCCGATAAGCCCCATGCCCTCCGAAACGCCCTCGTACCAGTCGGCAACGAACGGCACGAAAAACGTCAGCATGAAGATCATCACCGAAAAGCATACCACAAGTATCCGCGAAAGCATAAGCGATTTAGTTTTATTCCACACCCTTGATTCCCCCTTGAACGCGGCTGATTTTTTTTACTGAAACCATTATAGCACACCAAAATCTGTTTGTCAATAGTTTTTTATCGAAAAACGATAATTTTTTATTCTTTTTTAGATAGAGCCGCTTTTCAGCCCGTCAGGGGCATATATTAAACCGTCCAAACAATCTGCCGAAAAAAATGCCTTTGGGGTATTGCAAATCAGCATAAAATTTGGTATAATATATTATGGAGTATCAGAAGCAAAAACAGAAACGGAGCGTGGCAGGGCGCTATGAAGAATTACAGAGTTAAACTATCCTATCGGGGGACGAATTATCACGGCTTTCAGCGGCAGAACAACGCCATGACCGTTCAGCAGGCGGTCGAGGACGCATTGAGCGCTCTGCTCGGCGAGAATATCACTATATACGGCTGCTCGCGCACCGACGCGGGGGTTCATGCCCGCGAATTTTATTTCAGCTTTAAGACGGACAATCCGATACCGCCGCGTGGGATAGTGTTTGGAACAAACGTTCGTCTGAATGATGATATTGCGCTGCTTTCCTGCGAGGAGATGCCGCCCGAGTTTCACGCCCGTTACAGCTGCCGCGGCAAGGAATACGAATACCTTGTCTATTGCAGCGAGATACGCGACCCCTTTCTCTGCGACGGCGCTTACCGCCTTATGAAGCCGCTTGACGCGGGTTTGCTTAACCGCGAGGCGCAGGCTTTTGTCGGCGAGCATGATTTCAAGAGCTTTTGTGCCGCCGATTGCGAGAAGGAGAACACCACCCGCACGATATATTCGTTTACCGTCACGCAGACGGGCAGGCTTTATCGGTTCAGGGTCGCGGGGAACGGGTTCCTTTATAACATGGTGCGGATAATGGTCGGTACGCTTATCTGTATAAACGAAGGAAAGCTCGAAGTCGGCGCGGTAAAGCGGCTTTTGCAGGAGCGTGACCGTACTCTTTCGGGAAGGACGGTTCCGCCGCAGGGATTGTATTTAGACCGGGTTTTTTATGATGATATTTATAACAGGAAATAAGCAGAAAGCCGACAAATCAAGTAGATACCGGTAATAACCGCAAGTCGAACGGTCAAAAATAAAATCGGCAATTTTATAACAAAGCCCACAAAAAAGTTTAAATGTTAAAATCTGCAAAACGTGACGGAAACAAAGAAATTGCTGATTTTATTTTGCGAAAGAGCGCAGCGATTTTCGCGAAAAGAATGCGCGAAGGTCGGAAATTTCCATACGGATACGCAATTTCACGGACGCGCAATGCGTGCCCCTACACAGTCAAAGTGCAAATTATTATGACGTTTACTTATAATTGTTTTTTAGTGAGGTTGTTTTTATATGGGCAAGGGTATTATTTATATTATGACTACTGTTGTTCCGGGACTTATTAAAATAGGAAAGTGCGGTTCCTCTAATTTCGAGCAGAGAATGTATAATTTGGAACATAATGGTTATTGCAATGTAACTGCATTAAAACGAGCCTTTGCGATTGAAACCGAAAGCCATGATGAAAAAGAAGCATTATTGCATACGATTTTTGAAAAAAGCAGAGTGTCGGACACAGAATTATTTGCTATTGATATAAACATTGTGATACAATTGCTTTCTTCATTTGATGGCACAATGATTTATCCTAAAAACGAAACAAAAGAAGATGTTTTTGACAGTGCTACTGATAATCAAAAAGGAAAATTAATCCCGAATGGAATATACACTTTCAATAAGAAAAAGAAATCCGATAATAAACAGATAAACGCTAAAGTAACCGTGATAAACGGCAAATGGACGTTAAAAAAGGGAAGTATTATAGGAATACACGAAGATATGGGCGTATCACAGATCGTAAAAAGAACGAGAGCAATGTTACACCTTGATAACAACGGAGTATTGCTCGAAGATGCAGAATTGGGAGAATGTTCGCCGTCTTTTGCTGGGTGCGTTGTTATGAATCAGTCTATAAATGGCTGGACAGATTGGAAAGACAGCGACGGCAATCAGGTAGATATTTATAGGAAACAAAACAATACTGATGATTGATATATTTACAGCAACCTCAAAGGAGAGAATGAATTGAACGAAAAACAAACAGGCGGCAGCCGTATAAAAAAATCACCGGGAGCCGCCGGGAAAGAGATTCCCATGCACGGGGCGGATAAACAGGGTGCAGATGCCGGAAACGAACGCCGCCCTGTCATAAGCGCTTCGCCCGGGAAAGGGGCGGCAAAAAATCCTCTGCCCGGCAAAAACAATATACGCATTAACACAGGCGTTAACACAGGCGAGAAAAAGTATACCAAAAATTTAACGGCTCCCGAGCCGAACAAAAGCTCGCCCAAACCCGCTCCCGAGATCACAAGAAGTTCAGCCAAGCCCGGCAATGCGGTAAATGCGGCAAAGGCAAAGCCCCGTCATGAGGAAAAACCTGCCGAACCCGCTCACCGCGCCGTTCACACCGACATCAACGAGGTGCGCCGCAACGAGCATTCCATAAGGGTGCTGAAAAGGATAATGGCGGCGCTTATCATCGTGCTTATCGGGCTTATCGTCTATATAACCTATCCCCATTGGATAGCGTCGCTTGAGGGGATCTTTGACCGCCCCGTCCACACGGAGTTCAACGACGGCATGACCGAGAAGGGGAATTTTCCCCTTGAACCCGACAACACCGTTACGGGGGTCTATACCGTCAAGAACGATCTTGTGACTACCGACCCGCACACGATCACTTTCTACGATATAAACGGCGAGCGGCTGGCAAGCTATAACCACAATTTTTCAAAGCCGATAGTCAGGACGGCGGGTAAGCGCGTGCTTGTTTTTGATAACGGCGCTTATGACTTCAAGCTCTATAAAAAGGGCGGCGAAAGCTACTCCAAGACCACCGATGAAACGATACTGACGGGCGCTGTCTGCGAGGAAGGCACGGCGGTCATCGTCACGACCTCGAACAAGTACGCCGCGTCGGCGAAGTTCTACGACAAGGACGGCAAGCTCATCTACAACTACGACTGCACCGCCCGCATAATGGCGGTAACGCTCAACCCCGAAGGCACCTCCTGCTATATCTGCACGTTCTACTCGGGCAATGGCGAGCTGCATTCGCAGGTAAGACGCATCGACCTCGACAAGAAGGGCGAGCAGATGATAAGCGAGGAGATACCCTCGCTGGCGATAGGCTGCCGCGTGAACGACGCGGGCGACATTATGGTAGTCAGCGACACGGATTTTTATATCCTAAGCCCCGACGGCAAGCTGCGTTCGGAATACAATTATGACGGCGATCTGATCTCTTATGATCTGGGTCATGCGGGCGCGTCGGTGCTGCTGAGCGGCGGTTCCAAGAATACAGGAATGCTGATGATAGCGAAGGCGGGAGCGACGGGCAGCTCGGAGTTCAGGGAGCTTACTCTGGACAGTGCGGTGAAGCTCGTCAAGACCACGAATGACCGTGTTATACTTTTAAGCAGCGATAAGGCGTTTGCGTTTGATTTCATGGGTAATATGACGGCGACGGCGGCGATAGGGCGCGAGTACAGCAATTTCACATATATAGAACAGGCGCTGTATCTGTTGGGTAAGCATGGCGTTGATAAGATCAAGTTTACGATGTAAAAAAAGCTGTCGGCGGCAAAAACCAAAAGTCTTAGGAAGGGGGGCTGCACGAACAAGTTCGTGCAGCCGCCCTACAATAAATGAAATGTCTGAAAATTAAAGCAATCAAAAATAGGGAAGTAGGCTTATGACAGTTTATGAAGCGTATTCTATCATAAAAAAGAAAAATGGAAATAAAGTTTTAACCGAATGCTACGATACGAAAGATTTTTTTGCGTTTGGTTTTTGTACACCAGAAATGATAGGAGTTCCGGTTGGTGGAGGATATTGGACAGTTAAAAAAAATGATGGTTCTATTGGCAAGACAAGCTATGTTGTCAACATGGAAGCCTTTGACAATTCAACACCGATTGATATTCGCCTTTTAGATGACTTTTGGAAGACACATAATATAGAGGATTATCTAAAAAAATCTCTCGACTAACAGGCAATAGCAATTGTACAAACAGAGGAAAAACCAATGCAGGAAATAAAAACCGAACGGCTCACCCTTAAACCGATGTGCCGGGAGTATCTCGCCACCACGCACGAATACGCCGGAGACCCCGAAAATACGCGGCTAATGGTGTTTCTGCCGAAGGATAACGAGGAAGAAACGCTCGCGTATATCATGGACGCGGAGAGGGAATTTCTCAAGGAAAAGCCCGAATACTACGAAATGGCGGTATTTTGCGGGGAAAGACACATCGGCGGGATAAGTCTGTGGATAATGTACGGGCAAACTAAGGCTGAACTCGGCTGGACGATCAACAAGCGCTTTTTCGGCAACGGCTACGCGCCCGAAGCGGCTAAGGCTATGATAGATTATGCCGCGAACGCGCTCGGGATAAGACATTTCATCGCCCAGTGCGACACGGAAAACGCCCCCTCGCAAAGAGTTATGGAAAAGCTCGGCATGAAGCTCACAGGGGAATACGGCGGCAGGAAAAACCGCGCCGATCCCGACGAGGAACGCCGCGAATATCTCTATGAGCTGTATATTTAGTTAATAGTTAACAGTGAATAGTGAATAGTTAAGGTGTCCGCTTCGCGGACGATATTGCGGACGCTACGCTCCGCATTTTATAAATCGCAGTTTAGCAGCGAATACTTTTTTGCGGCGCTTGCGTCCGCATAATACATCGCCGAAGGCGATACCATAACTATTCACTATTAACTATTCACTATTAACTGTTTGCAAAGCCTTTTAATGAGGGCGGCGGGGGCAAGCCCCCGCCCTACAAGCCTTGCGATAGTCAAGTTTTGTACAAATTGACGGCATTGCTCATTTATAGTATATAATAACCAATAATTTTTTTAAGGAGGGTCATATCATGGGATTTAATTTCAGAAAATCATTCAGTCTGGGCAACGGCGTAAGAGTGACGGTCGGCAAGAAGAGCGCCAGCGTGTCGGTCGGAAGAAAGGGCGTGCGCGGTACACTCAGCACGACGGGAAAAGCGACAGGCACCGTGAGCATTCCCGGCACCGGGCTTTCCTACTCTGCTTCAAAGAAGATAAGCGACATTATCCCCGGCAAGAAGGACGAGGAAAAAGAAAAGAAACCGTCAGCCGGGAAAACTGCGGCGAAAACTTCTTCTTCCAAAACTGCTTCGGCTAAGTCAACGACGGCGAAAACGTCTTCCTCCAAAACGGCTTCGGCTAAGTCAACTACGGCGAAAACGTCTTCCTCCAAAACGGCTTCGGCTAAGTCAACGACGGCGAAAACGTCTTCCTCCAAAACAGCTTCGGCTAAGTCAACATCGGTCAAAACTGCGACCGCCAAGACAACCGCCAAAAAGCCCGCTCCTGCAAAAGCCGCTCCCGAGCCTGCCGCCGAAACGCCCTCGAATCCGTTCTCTACCGGCAAGGCTAAAAAAGTCACCGAGGATTGATATTCAAGAAGGAACAAAGCTATTATGGACAAAGCAAAGATAAACGAGATAGTAAAGAAAATAAAGAAGCTCCGCGCCGAAGCCAAAAAGGACGAGCCTAAAAAAGCCACTTTCGCCTATCAGGTATCGGGAAACGCCGAAAAAACGCTCATGGGTCTCGGTATCGCGGCGGGGCTTGCCATGATATTTGACGAATCGAAAAAACGCGCCAAAAACCCCGCAAAGGCTCGCGGCTTCATCAAGCGTACTAAGCGCTTTTACAAAATGCTGGACGGACTGCTTGATTCCACCGTAGCCCAGCAAATAAAGATCGACAGCGAACGCACGTTCGAAGACGAAACGCTCGAAAAGCTCGAAATTGAAAACGGATTACAATTCAAACCGGAATAAACGGCAGGTGACGGCTGAATGACACAATATTTCCTTGATTATATAGCGTTCCTTGACGCTGCCCTCGCCGACGAAAACACCGACCTTGCGCGGCTTATGAAGATACACAAGGAAAAAACCCGCTACTTTCAGCACGAGCGCTTTGTGCATCTGTTCGTGATGATACTTTTCGCGCTCGTCACGGTGGCGTGCTTTCTGATAATCGTGCTGACCGAAAAATTGATACTTGTGCCGCTGGCGCTGTTGTTTTTGGGTCTGCTTATCCCCTATATCAAGCATTATTATTTTCTCGAAAACAACACACAGAAGCTCTATCGCTATTACGACCGTATCAGCGAAAAGCTCGGAAAAGAGGATCTTTAAATGGCAGGCAATAAGAAACCGCAGAAACCGCAAAAAAACAAGACATTCGAAAAGGAGAGCTGGAAGGGCAGCGTGATAACGGCTCCGCTGCCGCCCGCGCTCGTCAGCTGCGGCACCGCCGAAAAGCCGAACGTTCTCACCGTAGCATGGACGGGCGTGCTGTGTACAAAGCCGCCCGTTACCTATATCTCGGTGCGCCCCGAACGCTTTTCCTATGACATAATAAAGAAGTCGCGGGAGTTCGTGATTAATCTGCCGACAGACAGCCTTGTCCGCGCCGTCGATCTCTGCGGCGTGAAAAGCGGCAGGGATACCGACAAATTCGCGCTGACGGGGCTTACAGCCGTGCCTGCTTTTAATGTCGCCGCCCCGATGATCGCCGAATGTCCCGTGAGCGTCGAGTGCAGGGTGCGCGAGATCGTACCGCTCGGTTCGCACGATATGTTCATTGCAGATATTGTTGGCGTGGGCGCGGCTAAGGAGCTGCTTGACGATAAAGGCAGACTGGCTCTCGAAAAGGCGGGTCTGCTTGCCTACGCTCACGGAGCGTATTTTTCGCTCGGGAAGCAGCTCGGGACGTTCGGCTATTCGGTGCGCAAAAAGAAAACTCCCGTCAGACGGCGGGAGCAAAAATAAAAAATTATAGGGGAGAAGCCGACAGATGTTCTGTCGGGCTGTATATATGAAGGCTTGGGGTAAAAAGCCGACATATCTTTGCTGCGGATATTCCTTTATCCGATAGTAAGAGTATACCCCCGGACTGTGAAATATTCGTGAAGATTTTTGGCACCATTGATGAAAAGTGTGAGAAAACTATTACATATCAAAATATTACACTAAAATACATCATTTGTTAAATTTACTTATTTAAGACTGTGAATGAGTGTTTGGCAAAATGCACAAAAAACGCAAAACAAGGGCAAAAATGGGGTCAAGGGGGCTCTGCCCCCTTGCGGGGGTTCTTAGGGGGCGGAGCCACCTAAGCGGGGTATGGGGCAGCGCCCCATTTGCGCCGCAGGCGCAACAAATGCAAAGCCGACAAATAAGCAAAAGCCCCGAAAATACGCAGAATTGAGCGAGGTCGGGAAAAAATCACGGTAAATGGGGCAATTCACGGGCGAGCGATGCTCGCCCCTACAATATTTGCATTGTGAAACCGTTAAGATTTGCGGCGCAAGCGGCGGGGGCAAGCCCCATACGCACTAACTTAATTAAAAATGCTGTAAAATCGCGGTTCTGCGCGGCAGTCATTATGGTTGTTATGCTTTCATATTATGTCGCAAAAACAAAAATGCCGCTTATCAAAAAAATACTTTACGCGGTGATTTTGACCGATTTTTTCGGAACGGCGTTTTTCCGTATAATTTTTTCAGCGCCGCCCGCCCGCTCTATCGACCGGCACAACAATTTTGCTATATGTATGATGCTGGTTTCAACAGTGCTGTTTATAATTACGGCCATAATATCAAAAAGAAAACCTGTTTATCGTTCTGCTGCTTCTGGCTTTTCAGACGGAGCGGGACGATGATTAAACAATAGAAACCAAAACGGAGGCTTGAAAAATGCCGAGATTTTTTACCGATAACATTGACGCGGCGGCGGGTTTGGGGATAATTACCGGCTCCGACGCGCAGCACATCGCGCTGAGTCTGCGCATGAGAAAGGGCGAGCAGGTCACGCTCTGCCGCGAGGGCACCGATTATCTTTGCGAGCTGGAAAGCATTACGCCCGACGAGGTTGAATGCCGTATAATTTCGAGCTGCCCCTGCGCCGCCGAACCGGACATTCGCCTGCATCTGTTTCAGGCGGTGCCGAAGGGCGAAAAAGCCGAGATAATCGTGCAGAAGGCGGTCGAGCTGGGTGTCGCCGACATAACGTTCATGCTGACCGAGCGCTGTATTTCCCGCCCGGACGAGAAGAGCTTTTCCAAAAAGCTGAACCGCTACAACCGCATTGCGCTTGAAGCCGCGAAGCAGTCGGGGCGCGGCGCGATCCCCGCCGTTTACGGAACGGTCAGTCTGCGCGAAGCCGCCGCCGCCTGCAAGAGCTATGACAGCGCGGTCTGGTGCTATGAGAAGGGCGGCGCGAAGCTCGGGGCGCTGGGGCTTTCGGCGGGTACGGACATTGGATTGCTTATCGGCAGCGAGGGCGGTTTTTCCGACGGTGAGGCGGAATTTCTGCGCGAATGCGGATTTACGCCCGCAACGCTCGGAACAAGGATAATGCGCTGCGAGACCGCTCCGCTTGCGGCGGCGGCGATAATCATGTATCTTACGGGGAATATTTAACTGGCGAGACAGACAAGGGGTTCAGCGCACATGAACAAGTTCATGTAAGCTCGCCCACACATTTATAGTAACAAATCAAAAAATAAAAAATTGAAACTACCGCGGGCGCAAAGTGAAAGCATATCGCAAATCAAGCGAGTGGAACGAGCGCTACGCGGACACGCTCCCCGCGTAGAGGGCAAAACGCCG
This sequence comes from uncultured Ruminococcus sp., assembly GCA_902776945.1. Lineage (GTDB taxonomy): Bacteria > Bacillota > Clostridia > Oscillospirales > Ruminococcaceae > YE71. The sequence continues at coordinate 12,322 of CACYSH010000019.1, read as the reverse complement.
CAGAGATACCCGATCCCTGCGGCGTTTTGCATGAAGTAAAAGAATATGAAAAAATATAAGAAGAAAGCTGATTCATCAGGGAACTTGTCCGAAAATATATTCCTGATAGGTGGTCGCAGGAGAGGTCGTGTCTTTATTCAGCACCTCGTCAAGCGTTACCTGAAATTCCCTGTATCTTGTCGGGTCGCTCTCCCTGAAAACAGAGACTGTAACAGCGTCGCCCGCCTTGTAATTTTCCTTGATCTTGTTAAATTCCTCTATCGTCTTTATGGTGATGCCCTCGATGCCGCAGATAATGTCGCCTTTCATAATGCCTGCTTTTTCGGCGGCGCTGCCTGTTTCGAGCTTTGTTACGATAAATCCCTGCGGAATATCATAGTAGCTGGCATTTACCGCGTCAATGTTCTTGCCCTCAATGCCGAGAGTCGGTCTGCCCTTTACATAGCCGTAATGGATAAGATCGTCTATAACTATTTTTGCCTCGTCAATGGGTATCGCAAAGCCGAGCCCCTCAACGTTGTAATCGGGATTCACCTTAGCGGAGGTTATCCCGATGACCCGCCCGTAGGCGTTTATAAGAGGCCCGCCCGAATTGCCCTTGTTAATTGAAGCGTCGGTCTGTATAAGATTCATCGTCCTGTCCTTGACGGTCAGATGACGGTTTGTCGCGGAGATTATCCCCACCGTAACGGTGTTCGAAAGCTCGAAACCCAACGGATTGCCTATAACTATTGCCAGCTCGCCTACCTGAACATCGTTCGAGGAACCGAATTTCGCTTCGGTAAGCCCTTTTTTATCGACTTTAAGCACCGCTAAATCAGTCTGCTCGTCGATGCCTATTCTTTCGGCGTTCACGACATTTGTATTATCGGCATCGCCCTGCTGTTCAAGGATCCTCTCGGTAATGCTCTTTGAGGAATCGTCACGCGCTCCCGCGTCAGGCTCATTTTCGGTCTCGTCGGTAAATACCACCGAAATAACGGAGGCTCCCGCAACAACGTGAGCGTTTGTTATTATATATCCGTCGGAGGACATTATTATCCCCGTTCCCGATACCGGCGTATTGCCGACCATGCAGGATATTCCCACCACAGAGGGAGACATTTCCTTGACTATCTCGGGTATTGTCTTAGCGTCGGGCGGCGAGGACTGACTTATGATAGTCGGCAGCTCTGCCGCGCCCGTGTCGGTGATAGTCTCCGAGACCTGGCTTTGTTCTCCGGTCGTTTTCTGCACTGTTTCCGCCGAAGCAGTTACCTCTCCCCCAGTTATGGGCGAGCTTTCGTTGCCGCCGCTGTCTCCGTCGCCGATAGTGTCTTTAAGCAAAGAAACGCCGACCACCGAGCTTATAGCTATCGCGCAGACGCACAATACTATAAGCGCCGCATTAAAGCCCTTTTTCCCGGAGGAGCTTTTTACGGGCGGCTCGTAGCAGTATTCACCGCGGTTTCCCTCGCCGGAATACGCATCATCGCGTTCCTCATAGTTCCTGCTGTTTCTGCCGTATCCTTCCGCAAACTGCCGTTTTCCGGCGTTTTTTACGCTGCGATTGCCTTCGGGACGACGGCTGCCGCGGTCGTTTCTGATAAATTCATCCATCCGGAAATATCCCTCCGAAAATTTCGGAAAATCAAAAGGTTCCAAGTCTTTGCGATTCCAGACTGTCAGCCGATACCGATCGTCCCAAAAAAGTCACAGTATCGCTGTTTTTGTCGTGTATTATATATTATACGTTTTATTGTGATAATCTAATGATAATTTTTTATTTTTGGTCTGAAAATCTGTACTTTATCCGAAACGGATATTAATAAATAAGCGGTTTAGTCGAAATGCACAAAACTCGCAAAGTGAGGGCAAACCAAAAGTCTTGGGAAGGGGTTGGCACGAACAAGTTCGTGCAAGGGGACTGAGCGGTTCAAGTATCGTGAGAAATAGCAAGGAGTCAATCCACGGGCAAGCTACAATACATACACAAACGTTTGGGTGGGTAGAAACGGCGAGGGCAAGCCCCCGCCCTACATTGATTTTCGTGGTATTATGTAGGGGCGTGCAATGCGTGTCCGTGAACGCCCCGCAAAACCGCGATTTTACAGCATTTATAGATCGATTACGGGATATTCTGTCATTTAAGCGTTTCGCTCTTGAGCCGGCAGTTTATCTTAATGCCGGAACTTGGTCTTATGTCCGCGTAGGGCTTTGATACCTGTCCCGATTCAAAAATAAATTCATGCAGCACGGGCTGATTGCTGCCTATACCGACGATCTCTCCGGCATCTGAGGAATTGTTTAACTCCGCATACGGGGTTATCATGCCGAAATTTTTCTTTGCAATAACGCGGTTGAATTTGTCGATGACCTCGATATTCGGCACCTCAATATTATATGCTAAACCGCTGAATCCGTTGTTTATGCTGCATATCATGTGAAGCCTTCCGAAATTATCCCAGTAGGCTCTTATGAGCTTAATATCCAGCTTATCTGCGACTGCGGGGTGATCGGTGCTGCCGCTGTCAAAGTAGTTATATCCGTAAAGCTGATTCAGTATATTTTTTCTGAACGTGTTGTCCTTCTGCACGTTCCAGACGTAGAAAAATTCTTCCTTTGTAAGCCCGGTTATCGACAGCAGATAATCCAGATCAACGCCGTATTTGTCGTAAACGCTTTGCAGCTCTGCGTCTACCGTCATATCTATCTGAGCGCCGGGATCCTCCGTAACGACGGTTATGGAATATGTCGTGGTTGTCGTGACTATCGTGGTCTCGGTAGCGGTCGATTCACGCGGGGTCTTTATACCGTGCAATGCGTTATACTGCTGCCGCGCCGTTTCCTCGGGAGATTTCACGACTATCAGAAATTCCTCGAAGGTAAGGCTCATTATAAAATCCTCCGATGTGGAAGCGTTTTCGTACTTTTCCACTATTTCCTTAGTCCAGCCGAGAGTGTCGTCCTCAGTTACCTCGATGTCGGGGATTTCCTCGGTTGTGGTCTTTTTTGTGGCGGCGGTTGTTTTTTTGGTTTCTTTGGTCTTTTTTGTCTCTTTTTCCGATTTCTTTTCCGTCTCGCTTTTTGTGGTCTTGGTCTTTTTCTTGGTAGTCTTTGCCGTGGTCTCCTTTTTTGAATCGCTGTCGGAGGACTTTTTCTTCGTCGTGGTCTTTTCGGCAGCGGAGGTCACGGAGGTCTCTGCGTTCGAGCCGCTGTCCCCGCCCTTATCTTTACCGCAGGAAACAGCCGACAATGCCAATACAAAAGCAAGCGTAAAAGCCGCAAATTTTCTCATCATAAAAAATCACTCCTTTACAGCCGGGAACAATACGTCCGGTGCCTGAAATATCCTAATATAAGTATAGAATGCGGAAGGCGGCTTGTAAAGAAATAATTAGATTTGTTTACAAACTGTTTACAATTATCGTGAGCGCGGATTGGGTCAGTAAAATGCAAAGTCGGAAAACCGCGAAGCGGAACCTGGGTCAAGGGGCTTCTCCCAATTCGGAATCAAGCCGCACATAGTCGATCTTAAGCGCCCGCAAACTGCGCCTTTTGACCAAAAAAAATGGGCGCACACATAGGTGCGCCCCTACAAGACTACCAACATATGGAGCAAAATTGATTTCCGTGCAAAATAAACACAATACCTTGACAATATGCCGATTAAATGCTATAATTATAAAGATAATATCTTAACGAAAGGGAATAAAACTTATGCTTACTCTGACAAAAATTCTTACCGATAAGACCGCCGCCGCTTTCGAAAGCTGCGGCTACTCCGCCGACCTCGGAGCCGTTACCGTTTCCGACCGCCCCGACCTCTGCCAGTTCCAGTGCAACGGCGCATTCGGCGGCGCTAAACTCTACCGCAAGGCTCCCCGCATGATAGCAGCCGAAGTCGCCGAAAAGCTCGCCGCCGACCCCGACATAGCAAAAGCCGAAGCAGTCGGCGCGGGATTCATCAATATCGACCTCACCGATGAATATATTCTTTCCTATGTTTCGGAAATGCTCGCCGATGAAAACGTGGGTATCCCGCAGGCTGAAAAGCCCGAAACGATCGTCCTCGACTACGGCGGTCCCAACGTCGCAAAGCCGCTGCATATCGGACATCTGCGCTCGGCGGTCATCGGCGAGGCGCTCAAAAGGCTTGTCCGCGCTACGGGCAGAACCGCTATCGGCGACGTTCATCTGGGCGACTGGGGCTTGCAGATAGGTCTCGTTATCGCCGAGCTTAAAGAACGTCACCCCGAATGGGACTGCTTCAAGGAGGGCTTCGACCCCGCAGGCTTTAAGGGCGTGGGGCTTACCGCCGATGAGCTTAACGAAATTTATCCCTTCGCCAGCGCAAGGAGCAAGCAGGACGAGGACTTCAAGCAGAAGGCAAAGACTGTTACCTTCGAGCTGCAAAACGGCGACCCCGCCTACAATCTGCTGTGGCAGGAGATAATCAGGGTATCGGTTGCGGACATCAGGAAGAATTACGACGCGCTGAACGTCGATTTTGATTACTGGCTCGGCGAAAGCAGCATTTCCGACAAGTATATCCCCGAGCTTATGAAGATCCTTGAAGAAAAGAAGCTCATGCACGAAAGCGACGGCGCTATGGTCGTTGACGTTGCGGAAGAAACCGACAAGATCGACATTCCGCCCGTCATCATACAGAAGACCGACGGCTCTTACATCTACGCCACGACCGACCTCGCAACGATAATCCAGCGCAATAACGAATGGCACCCCGACGAAATTTGGTATGTCGTGGACAACCGCCAGAGCCTGCACTTTACGCAGGTTTTCCGCTGTGCGAGAAAGGCGGGGCTTATCCCCGAGAATGTAAAGCTCGAACATCTGGGCTTCGGCACGATGAACGGCGCGGACGGCAAGCCCTACAAGACCCGCGACGGCGGCGTTATGCGGCTTGAACTGCTTTTCGGCATGGTCTACGATTACGCAAAGGGCATAGTTGACAAATCCACCCATTCCGCGGAGGAGGACAAGGCGGACATCGCACGCCGCGTGGCGGTTGCCGCTATCAAGTTCGGCGACCTTATCAACCACCGCGCAAAGGACTATGTTTTCGACCTTATAAAGTTCATGGCGGCGGAGGGCAAGACAGGCTCGTTCCTGCTTTATACCGTTGCGCGTATCAATTCGATACTGAATCAGAACGGCGTTCCCGAGAGCTTTGACAGTAAGGCTGTTTATACCGACAGCGAACGCGCTGTGCTGCTGAAACTGGCTCTCAGCGGCGAGGCGTATGCTATGGCTTACCGCGAGAAGGCTCCGAATATGATCTGTGAGGACGCTTACCGTCTTGCGGATTGTTTTGCTAAGTTCTATCATGATTGTCATATTGCGAATGAGCCTGATGCCGATAAGAAGAAGGCGTGGATAAACGTTTGTGCCGCCGTTAAGAAGGTTCTTGAAAAGCAGCTTGATGTTCTCGGCATTGAAACCGTGGAGCTGTTTTAAACGCCCGCGAAGCGGAACCGGGGTCAAGTATTTATTTGGAGGTGTCTGCCGTGTCCGAAATATCCGATTTTTTTAAAAAGCTACTCAGCTGCGGCAAGACTGCCTCACCCGAAACTGTCCCCGCGCTGCCACTTACTTCCGACAAGGTTTTGGAGGATAAGGACTGCATTCTGCAAGTCAGCTACGCCACAGACACGGGATTCATCCGCGAAACAAACGAGGACAGTTTCTACGCCGACGGCAAATGTCTCCACAAATTCGGCGAATCCGAAAATGATACCTACACCGATACCGCCGACGGAGCACACGTTTTCGGGCTGTTCGACGGCATGGGCGGCGAGGATTTCGGCGAAGTCGCTTCGGAAATAACCGCAAATACTCTCAAAGACTTTCACGAAAAATTTATCGCCGCCGAGCCGGAAAAATATCCCGAACTGATGAATGAGGTCTGCCGCAAGGCGGGCGCTGATGTCCGCGAGATGATACGCGAACGCGGCGGAATTGCGGGCGGCTCGACTTTCACGGCGGTTTGTCTGCGCGGCGGTATGGCTTACGCCTACTGGCTCGGCGATTCGCGCATTTATTTTTTCAACAGGGCGGACGGCAGCATTAAACAGCTCACCTCAGATCACACCGTTGCTATGGCGAAGCTCGCGGCGGGTGAGGAGCCTTCCCCGCGGGATCACCATTCGCTGACGCATTTCATCGGCATGACAAAGCTCGGCGATAATGTTATCGCCGCCGCCTGCGAACCCGTTAAATTCGGCACGAGCTGCGTGCTGCTGCTCTGCTCGGACGGGCTTACAGATATGCTTACCGATTACGAAATAGCCGACATTCTCAAAGAGAAATCCGGCTCCCCCGCCGAAAAGCTCATGGAAGGCGCACTCGCCGGCGGCGGCAGGGACAACGTTACCTGCATTGTGATAGAAAAGACCGAAGCACCCGCCGAAACGGCTGAAAATCAAGGCTCGGAGACGATCTGAAAAAATTTCTTATTGTTCCGTTTTTGGAACAGTTACTATGATATAATATATTTGAGGGAAAAAAGAACTCCCACGAATATGATCCGAAAGGACGGTATTGCTAAAATGGCAGTTGATAAGAAAAAGAAAAACGAGGTCAAGCCCGTTCAGAAGATAACCGACAAGGACGAAAGAAACAAAGCGCTCGAAACGGCTTTGAGCTACATTGAGAAAAAGTTCGGCAAAGGCTCGATAATGAGGCTCGGCACGAACGAAAAGCTCGATATTGCGGCTATCCCGACAGGCTCGATGACCCTTGATATGGCGCTCGGGATCGGCGGCATACCCCGCGGAAGAATTATCGAGCTGTACGGGCCCGAATCCTCGGGCAAAACGACGGTAGCCCTTCACTGCGCCGCCGAAACGCAGAAGCTCGGCGAGACCGTCGCGTTTATCGACGTTGAACACGCCCTCGACCCGACCTACGCGCAGAAGCTCGGCATCAATCTGGACGACCTGCTCGTTTCACAGCCCGACAGCGGCGAACAGGCGCTTGAAATAGCCGAAGTCCTCGCCCGCTCCGGAAGCGTGGGGCTTATCGTTATCGACTCGGTTGCGGCTATGGTAACAAAGGCGGAGATCGACGGCGAAATGGGAGATATGCACGTTGGTCAGCTGGCAAGGCTGATGTCTCAGGCTATGCGCAAGCTGACTTCGGTGCTTTCAAAATCGGAATGCGCGGCAATTTTCATCAACCAGATACGCGAAAAGATCGGCGTGATGTACGGCAACCCCGAGACCACCCCCGGCGGCAGAGCGCTCAAATTCTACGCTTCGGTGAGAATGGACGTTCGCCGCGTGGAGCAGATAAAGGACGGCGGCGAGATAATCGGCAACCGCACAAAAGTAAAGATCGTCAAGAACAAGGTCGCTCCGCCTTTCAAGGAGTGCGAATTTGACATCATGTTCGGCGAGGGGATCTCCCGCACGGGCGAGGTGCTTGATCTCGCGGTCGATCTCGGCATAGCGAAGAAGGGCGGCGCGTGGTTCAGCTACGGAGATGTCAAGCTCGGACAGGGGCGCGACAACGCAAAGATATTCCTTAAAGAACACCCCGACATAATGAAGGAATTTGAGGACAAGATCAAGGAAGCAATGCTCATTGCCGAAAGCAATCCCGACAGCGACGCGGCTAAGGCGGTGGCTAAGAAGAAATCCAAGCTCGAAGAAAAGGCGGAGAAGGCGGCGGGTCTTTCCGATGACGAGGGCGAGACCGAAAGCGGCTACACGGGCGACGACAGCGACCTTTCGGGCAGCGACGACGATTTTGAGAGCTTTTCGCCCGTGGATATATCCGACATCGGAGACTAAATCGTCATGCCGATCGTCAAAAGCATTGAGCAGTATAAAGGCAGAACGATGAAGCTCGTCCTCGATGAGGGCGAGCCTGTCTTTGTAAATGCGGATATTGTTTTGCAGTTCAACATCAAAAGCGGCATGAGCGTTCCTGCCGCTGCGATTGATGAGATAACCGCCGCCGATACAAGGCGTAAGGCGCGGGAACGGGCGATGTATCTTCTTGATTACCGCGATTATTCTTATGCCGAAATGGTGGAAAAGCTCACCGCGACTTACGGCGAAGATATAGCTTTTGATACCGCCGACGAGCTTGCCGCGAAGGGTTTTCTGAATGACCGCCGTTATGCGGAAATGCTTGCGCGGCGGCTTTGCGAGGGTAAGATGCTGGGGTATTTTCGGGCGAAGCCGTATATGCGCGAAAAGGGGATACCTGCCGCGCTGATCGAACAGGCGCTGGCGGAGTATACCGATACCGCGCCCGAACGTGCCGCCGGGCTTGCGCGGAAAAAGTATATGAAGTATTATGAGCCTGATGACCGTAAAGCCATGCAGAAGCTGAAAGCCGCGTTGGTGCGGAGCGGGTACTCATTCGGAGAAGCAGCGGAAGCGATAGAGCTGCTTGCGGAGGAAGAATAAGTAGGCGGTGAATTTTCACGGCGGCGGGGAAATTCAGGGGCGCACACATAGGTGCGCCCCTACATTAGATCTGTTCACTAACCTTATTGACTTACAATATCTTGTAGGGTCGGGGCTTGCCCCGACCTGTCCGACCAAATGATTGTTTCAAACGTGTGACAGGTTGTGGCAAGCTCCCACCCTACGATATAGTGGTTAGTGGACAGGTCTATTATTATGCTATAAATGAGCGCTTTTCATCAAATCGCATAAATAATCATCGTTAGATAAAGCCTTGCGATAAGAACGGCGGGGGCAATGGCTGCATTAACAAAGTTAATGCCAACAAGTTTGCATCAACAAGTTGATGCCGCAGCCGCCCTACAAGCCTTCTGATATTCCTGTTTTGTGCAAATTGACGGAAATGCTCATTTATAGTATTATGTTTAAAAACAGTTTTTAATAAAATGTTAGCTACTTTTGTATATTTTTTTACTTTCTTAACAAAAATAACACTGCTTATGCGTTCGGTGTTGTGAATATTTTTATAAAATTCTCAAAAAATTTACCGATAATGATTGCAACACAGTTGACGAAACAGACAAAATATGCTATAATAATTATATACAGTTTAGCTATTTTTTGCTCTGTCTGCTAAATTAATGTTCGATAGAGCCTTACCTTACGAACACGGAGGAAAAACCATGAAAAATGTTTTGTTTGCGTCGTCGGAATCCGTTCCGTTTATCAAGACGGGCGGGCTTGCCGATGTAGTCGGGTCGCTCCCGAAGTATTTCGATAAGTCGGAATACGATGTAAGAGTAATACTACCAAAGTATGCCTGCATAGCTCAGAATCTTAAAGACCTGATGCAGTACAAGACCCATTTTTATATGGATTTTGCGGGTGAGAGCAGATATGTCGGAGTGCTTGAGGCGGAGTACGACGGCATTAAGTTCTATTTCATCGACAACGAATACTACTTCTCGGGCGACAGACCCTATATTGAGCATCACTGGGACATCGAGCGCTTTATGTTCTTCGACCGCGCCGCGCTGTCCGCGCTGCCCGTTATCGGCTTCCGTCCCGACCTTATCCATTGCCACGACTGGCAGGCGGGACTTTTACCCGTTTACCTCAATGACAGCTTCCAGGGCGGAGACTTTTTCCGCGGGATAAAGACCGTCACGACCATTCACAACCTGAAATTCCAGGGCAACGACAATTCCCTGCGGTTCATGGGGCTTTCGGGTCTTTCCAATTATTACATGACCTACGACAAGCTGCTCATGGGCGCGGACGGCAATATGCTCAAAGGCGGGCTTGTTTATTCCGACGCTATCACGACCGTTTCGGAATCCTACGCCGAGGAGATCAAGACCCAGTTCTATGGCGAGGGGCTTGACGGACTTCTCCGCGCAAGGAGCCACGACCTGCGCGGCATCGTGAACGGTATCGACTACGACGTTTACAACCCCGAGACCGATGTGAATATTCCGTTCAGATACGGCAAGGACAACGCCGTTCAGATGAAGCTGGAGAACAAACGCGCCCTGCAAAAGGAACTGAACATCGCATCCGGCGACGACCGCTTCATGATAGGCATTGTCAGCCGTCTTACCGACCAGAAGGGCTTTGACCTCATCGCGGCGATGATGGAGAATCTCTGCCAGCAGGATATTCAGCTGGTAGTTCTTGGCACGGGCGACCGCAAGTACGAGGATATGTTCCGCCACTTCGCGTGGAAATACAGCGACAAGGTTTCGGCGAACATTTATTACAGCGATGTTATGTCGCATAAGATCTACGCCGCCTGCGACGCATTCCTTATGCCGTCGCTGTTCGAGCCGTGCGGACTTTCGCAGCTGATGTCGCTGAGATACGGCACCGTGCCTATCGTCCGCGAGACAGGCGGTTTGAAGGACACCGTTCAGCCGTTCAACCGCTTCGACAAGACAGGTACAGGATTCAGCTTTACGAATTATAACGCACATGATATGTACAATGCTGTGATGTACGCGCATTCGATCTATGTTGAGCGCCGCGACGACTGGAACGGCATTATCCGTCAGGGCATGGAGGCTGATTTCTCGTGGCAGGCATCCGCTGCCAAATACCGCGAAATGTATGATTGGCTTATCGGCGACAAATAATTATTATAAAGACCGTTCCTCAACTTGGGGAACGGTCTTTTTGCTTTGATAACATAGCAATAGGGCGGGAGTCGAATCTGCCCCCGCCCTATATAAGAAAATCAAAAATATCAGTTTATATAAAGACTTATTCGTACAGAGGATACTTCTTGCAGACAGCCGTTACCATTTCGCGAACCTTGTCGGCAGTGCCGGCGAAATCCTTCGCGGTCAGATAAATGCACTCGGCAATTACTTCCATGTCTTCCTCAACAAGACCTCTTGTCGTTACGGCGGGAGTGCCGATGCGAACGCCGCTCGTTACAAACGGACTCTGCGGGTCGTTCGGGATAGCGTTCTTATTGACGGTGATGTAAACCTCGTCAAGATCGTGCTGGAGCTGCTTGCCCGTGATGTCGAAGGGTCTGAGGTCGGCAAGCATGAGGTGGTTGTCCGTGCCGCCCGAAACAAGCGCGAATCCGCGGCTGACAAGCCCCTTTGCAAGAGCCTGAGCGTTCTTGACGATCTGCTCGCCGTAAGCCTTGAACTCGGGCTTTAAAGCCTCGCCGAAGCATACCGCCTTGCCCGCGATAACGTGCATAAGCGGTCCGCCCTGCGTGCCGGGGAAGATAGCGCTGTTGATCTTCTTGGCAAGAGCCTCGTCATTGGTAAGGATAAGACCGCCGCGGGGACCTCTGAGGGTCTTGTGAGTGGTGGTCGTGGTGATGTCCGCATAGGGAACGGGCGACTGGTGCTGACCCGCCGCAACAAGTCCCGCGATGTGCGCCATATCTACCATGAAATAAGCGCCTACGGACTTGGCGATCTGCGAGAAACGCTCGAAGTCGATAGCTCTCGGATAGGCCGAAGCGCCCGCCACGATGAGCTTGGGCTTGATCTCCTGCGCCTGCTTTTCGAGCGCGTCATAGTCGATAAAGCCGTTGTCGTCAACGCCGTAGGGAACAAAGTTGAAATATTTACCCGAAATATTTACGGGCGAGCCGTGGGTGAGGTGTCCGCCGTTGTCAAGGCTCATGCCCATAACGGTGTCGCCGGGCTGCAACAGAGCGAAGTAAACTGCGGTGTTAGCCTGAGCGCCCGAATGCGGCTGAACGTTTGCGAACTTAGCGCCGAACAGCTTGCAGGCGCGGTCGATAGCTATCTGCTCAACAACGTCAACGCACTCGCAGCCGCCGTAATAGCGCTTTGCGGGGTAGCCCTCGGCGTACTTATTTGTAAGAACGCTGCCCATTGCCGCCATAACAGCGGGGGAAACGATATTTTCGCTTGCGATAAGCTCAAGGTTTCTTCTCTGCCTTGCAAGCTCGTCCTGCATTGCCTTTCCCACTTCGGGATCGACATTTTCAACAAATCCTATGGTGTCTAACATCTTTGCCATTGGTAATTTCTCCTTATAACATTAATATTCCGAGCGAGCGCTCATGTGTCACAATATCATTATACAATATTCCTCGGTAAATTTCAAGCCTTTTTGTAAAAAATTATTGCAATAAAAACAGATCAAAAACACGCGAAGCGGAAAAGGGGTCAAGGGGCAGAACCCCATACGCGCCGCAGGCGCAGCTTTCGCGTTAAAATGTTGAAAACTATAAATATAACTTTGATTATCCGAAAGTTGCCGAAACTGCAAAGCAAGGGCAAAAATGGGGTCAAGGGGGCAGAACCCCATACGCGCCGCAGGCGCAGCTTTCGCGTTAAAAATGTTGAAAACTATAAATATAACTTTGATTATCCGAAAGTTGCCGAAACTGCAAAGCAAGGGCAAAAATGGGG